>CAMCYJ010000033.1 GCA_945883815.1 Akkermansia muciniphila
TGAGCGGATTCCCGTGGGCTCCCCTCGGCGTGAGTCAGTGGCGGCAGCTGCCGCTCATCCAACTGGCGAGCGTCACCGGGGTGTACGGCGTTTCCTTCCTGGTATGCTGGTGCAGCCTGGCCCTGGGAGGGGCCTTCCTGAGCATGGGACTGCGTCCGGAATCGCGCTGGAACTGGACCGCGGAGGCGCGACTGCCACTCCTCGTGACGTTGATGGTCATGGGCTGGGGGTTCTGGGAAGTCATGGGCTACCGCCGTCTGGAGCGCCAGGCCAACCCCGAGACCGTCCGGCTGGGTCTGGTCCAGCCATCGGTGCCGCAAACCCTCCAATGGGATCCCGCCGAGCAAGGCCGTACCTTTGCCAAGATCGAAGGCCTGTCCCGGCAGGCGCTGGCCCTGGAGCCGGAGGTGCTCATCTGGCCGGAGGGATCCTTCGGCCTCACGGAGACCAATTACGCTCGCATGGTCGCTCTCCTCGGAAAGAAGGGGCCCGACTGGATCCTGGGAGCCGACGATACCGTGGCCCGGGAAGGCGGGTCCGGAGATCGACCCGGCGTGGCCCGCTACAACGCGGCCTTCCTGCGACGCTCCGATGGCTCCATGCCACCGGCTTACTGGAAGCGCCGCCTGGTGCCCTTCGGCGAATACGTCCCACTGGTCCGCTGGTTGCCGTTCCTCCAATGGATCACCCCGATCGGCGACGGGTTTGACAGCGGCGATCGACCTTGGACTTTCCGCCTCACCGGGGGCGCCACCGTGGCGCCGGTGATTTGTTTCGAGGACGTCTTTCCGCACGGCATCCGGGACCATGTGCGTCCGGAGGTGGATTTCGTTCTGGGCCTGACCAACGACGGATGGTTCGCCGAGAGCGCGGCGCAGTGGCAGCACACCTCGAGTGCCGTCTTCCGGGCCGTGGAGAACGGCGTGGCCCTGGTGAGGGTGTGCAACAATGGCCTCACCGGTTGGTGGGACGCCTGCGGCACCCCGCGCGACGTGCTGGGCGACTCGACGGGCCAGGTGTATGCACCGGGAATCCTCTTGGCCAACGTTCCCATCGGTCTTCCCCGCACCGAGACTCCCTATCACCGGCACGGCGACCTGTTCGCCCAATGCTCCCTGGCACTGGTGGCCTGGCGGCTTGTCCGCACCCTGCGCCGGTAACCGATCGGGTCCGGGTCAGGGATAAAGCAAATAGGGCGCTCGAAGAGCCTCGAAGGCCTTCAAGTCGGACTCGATACGGGCCATCGCCGGGGCGAGGTCGGTCCCCGATTCCAGCAAAGGACGCACCTGGGCCGTACCCATGAGTCGGTCGAAGGTTGGCCCTTGGAAGGTGAGCTGACCCGGATACAGCCCTCGCACGGTCTCCAGAAGGCGGAGGGTGGTGGTTACCGAGCGAAACCGGGCCGCATCGGTCACATGAATTTGAGCGCCTCCGCAAAGCTCGCCGCGGTGCTTGGAGAACGACGGCGTGAACCACGCTTCTCGGAAAACCACCCCGGGCAGGCGGAGGGCGTTGAGCGCGTCGGTCAATTCCCTGCCCCGGATCCACGGCGCGCCGAAGAGCTCGAACGGCCGGGTGGTCCCGCGGCCCTCCGAGAGGTTGGTTCCCTCCAACAACACTTGCCCCGGATAAACGCGGGCGGTGTCGAGGGTAGGCATGTTGGGCGAAGGCATCACCCAGGGCAGACCCGTCTGCGCGAACTCCAGGGAACGCGACCACCCGGAGACCGGCGTCACCGTCAAGGCCGCGGGCTTGGCCAGGAAGCGGGCGTTGAACAAGCGGGCCAGCTCGCCCACGGTCATCCCGTGTCGCATGGGAATCGGCTGGATGCCCACCAGCGACACCCACTCGGGCGCCTCCAGAACGGGCCCCTCCATCACGATGCCACCGAGCGGATTGGGACGATCGAGCACGAGCATCGGAATGCCATGCTCGGCGCAGGCCTCCAGGGCCTTGGAGAGGGTGCCGACGTAGGTGTAGGCCCGCGATCCGACATCCTGGATGTCAAAGACCATGAGGTCGATGCGTTCGGCCAGGGCGGCATTGGTGGGGATGCCCGGGCTGCCGCGGACCATCCCGGCGATGTTGGTCAGCATGGGCCCCGTGGGCTTGAAGGTCTTGCCGTAGAGGCTGAAGAGCGGGAGCCCCAGCACCGGATCCCACTGGAAACCCACCTTGTCCCCCGCTTGCGCGTTGCCCCGCACCCCGTGCTCCGGACCGTAGAGGGCCACCAGCTTGAGGTCCTTCCGCTGCTGCAGTCGCAAGGGCAGCGAATCCAAGTCACGCGTCACGCCGGTGGGGTTGGTGATCAAGCCCACCCGTTTGCCCCGCAGCATCGACGAGGCCTCGTCAGCCAACAGGTGATCAGCGCCCGTGCGAATCTCAGCCCGGACCTCAACTTGGAAAACCACACCGACAAGCAGGCCTGATACGAGAAAGCCCACTCGAAAAAGAACCCCAGAAATTCTCATCCAAAAATGCGGTAACTGCACGCGGTCTATCGAACGCGGCTCCGTCGATCGGGTCAAACTCCGAGCCTGCCCGGATGGGCTCCCCGAACGCGTCTGAGCGTCATGGACTTCCTCTTTGACTTGGTTCGCGTCAGCGTTCCTTCCATGAAGCTGCGGCTCCTCGGCTCGACGGTATGCATCCGGATGCACCCTCAGGAGGTGGCCTGCTGGCGATCGGCAGGTCATTGGGCTGAAGGGGTCCAAATCGGGCCATCCAGCCTAGATCGCTGGTCGTACCGACTGGAACTGACCTCCGGCCCCAACTGGAACGTCACCGCCGAACCGGGGCATCTGGTCGTGGTGGTTCCGTGCGCGGCGGTCAGGGACTGGACCGATTCCGAAGCTGTCACTCTGGAACACCTCACGCCGTGGGGCACCCGACTGATCTTGGAGAAAGACCTTCCCAGGCGTCTTCTCCGACCCGGAAACGCGGACAGGGAGCCCACGGGCGATCAAAAGACTTCGCGAGCGATGCCGTAGAGCAGCAGGAGCAGGAGACTCAGGGACAGCACGAAACGGCGGCGGGCGATCTTGCGCTCGTAGCGCAGGGGACGCAGGCCGTGGACCGAACCGGCCGCCATCAAATGAACCAGGCCTGAGGGACGGCGGGGCTGTCCCCCCAATCGCTGCATCCAGCGCTGCCAGGCCTCGACGAGGTTGAAACGATCGGCCGGCACGGACGACCCCGACCGCGGGCCCGCAACGCTGATGGGAGTCGGAGCCGGAACAGCCCGCGCCGGAGTTGCGCCGAAGGGCTGGGTGGCCTCTCGGGGTCGGGGCGGCAGAGGATGGGCCTCAGGCAACGGCCGAGCCGAAAGGTCCGAAATGCGCCGCTGGATGGCCTCGATTTCACGGTCCAACTCGGCCTGACGGGCCGACATCGGATCCTTTGCTTTGGTGAACCAAGCCATGGTGGTCGTCGTCCGTGCTCAGCGCTTGAAGGCGAGGACCAAGGCTACGGCAAAGACTCCCAGACCGAGCAACGCCACCGGCCAATTGAAGGCCAGACCCAGACGAGCCAGTTGGGCGGTGGTCAGTCCGGCCAGCGGTGAGACCGGCGTGGCGGCCCCTGAGGTTTGTCCGGAAGCCGCAGAGCTTCCTTCCAACACCGGCCAGGCCAGACGCGCCTGATTCCACTCCATGCGAGCATTCTCGATCGCCGCCAAGGCCCGGGCCAATTCCGTCTCCCAGGTGGTGTCCGTCCAAGCCTGCTCGTTGAGTCCCTGCACGTTGCCCAACGCACCTCGCAACCCCTCCAGCGTGCGTCCCATTTGGAGGGCGTCCCGCCGGAGATTCATCTCGGACTGCTCCAACAGTGCCACCCCCCGGAGGAGGTTCTGCAGCATTTCCTCGCGACCCGTCTGGAACTCACCCCGGCGGCGGCGCATCTCCTCGATGGCCGCCTTGGCCCGCTCGAGCTGCTCCTGGGCCTCGCGCAGCTTGGCCAAATCTTGCTGAGTGGCCGTCAATTGACTGTCGAGTTCTTCCCGCGTGGGCGCCCGTCCGGTGCCCATGGACACCGACTGACCCGCCGTGGCCAGCCGTGGGGAAGATCCGCCCGAGGTGCGCAGGTCCGTATCCACAAAATCAGTGCCGTCGAGAGCCATAAGTCGTTGACCAAAAACTACAGGGACGGCGCGCCGACGCAACGCGGACGTTGGCACAACGCTCACAAAAACCCGCGCCGAGCCGGAACATTTCCGTGGGGAGGGAAGCCATTGACGGGCGGATTCCCGGTCAAGACGAAGCGGGAGCGGGGAGCGGGCCGTTTGGAGGCCCGTTGCAAGCCATCGAAACGGCTCACCACCAGAAATGGGGAACCGATCCGTCGGTTCGGACTTGTTGCTGGGCGAAATTTCGAAACTCAGCATGCCCATCGAGCATGAGCACATTGCCGCCGGCCGGAAGCTGGCCATTCAGGTGGGCGGAACTATGGCCGGCCCATCCGCCATCGACCTTGGTGAAGTTGCGACTGCCGCCCGAGCGGTTGGGCGAGTTCGACAAGGTGGCGTCAGCGACAATGACCCGGGATGAAGGCCCCGGCTCGAACTCCTGACCGGCGATGATCCAGGGCTTGGGATTGAAACCCTCGGTGATATTGGTGGCCCGGATGCGTCCCGCCCCCTTGAACGCCACGGCGTAACCAATCACCCGGTAACCATTGGCGGAATCGGCAGCCACCTCATTGGTCACCCCCGTGGTGAACGACCAGAGCTGGTTGTTGTTTTGTTTTTCGAAACCCGGGCAATAGAGAATGCTCCGTTGCCCGCCATTCACCACGAACGCATTGGCAGCCTTGGCGGGGAGGTCCCAGGGCCAGACGGCTCCGGTGCAGTCAGGGAACTGATCGCGGTTGTCGAAGGCATACATCCGCACGGCCAACCCCAGATTGCGCAAATTGCTGGAGCACTTCGTCACAATGGCCTTGCTCTTGGCCTTGGCCAGAGCGGGCAGGAGCATACCGGCCAGAATGGCAATGATGGCGATGACCACCAGCAGTTCGATCAAGGTGAAGGCGCGGCGGGCCGAAAGGGCAGAATGGGTCCTTTTCATGGAGCGGGCGAGATTGCGGGGGGCTGAAGACACAGTGTGCAAGGCCGCTGCCTGAGGCAATGCGCTAAACGCACCGCTGTCCCGCCACCCAACCGCCCAGAACCGACCAAAGACCGTTCATCCCACCGAATGACCGTCGATCCATTCGTGACTTGAGCCTGTTGGGGCTCTGGCTATGTTCCCGACACATGAAGTTCATCGCATCGCTCGCCTTTTTCCTCGTGACCACGGCCGTGCTGAGCGCCGGTATCGCCCTGACTGCCAGCGGTAAAGGGTATGGTCCCTTCCTGCTTTTGGGCGGCACAGCGATCTTCGGCGGCCTGTTCGTGAAGTTCGGCTGCTTGGACCAACATTGAGTTATTGAGTTCCCCGACATTCCCGTCGGATCGTTTTCTGGGGCCCAGATCCATTGCACCCCGAATTGCCCAGAACACCCCTAATTGCCGGGAAAATACCCCAGACTCGGGTATTCAGGCGGTGAGTCGGTCTGTTGTCCCATGAATTTTCGGAATTCTGTGTCCAATCCGGGACAAGTCCGACGCATGATGCAGCGAACGACTCTCCGCACCCAGCCTCCCAGGAACCCGTAGTCGAACCGTTTGCCTTCTTTCCAAATGCCTCATCGTCACCTCCTCCCGTTGCTTGCGGCCGCCGCCCTGTTCGGCGCGGGTTGCAACCGCCAGAAGCCTGTGACGGTGACCACCGAGAAGGCTCAACGCCGCAACCTCACCGAAGTGGTGACCGGCAGCGGCAAGCTGCAACCGGTGATGCAGGTGAAGATCAGCTCGGAGGTGGCCGGTGAAATCATCGACCTGCCGGTGAAGGAAGGCCAACAAGTGCGCAAGGGCGACTTGCTGGTCCGAGTAAGGCCCGACCTCTATGCCGCCGCCCTCCGCAGCCAAGAGGCCAGTCTGAAGTCGGCACAAGCCGACATGATGACCGCCGAGGCCAACGCTCGGAAGGCCGAGGCCGAACTCAAGCGCAACGAAGACCTCTTCTCCCGGCAACTCATCAGCGGATCGCTTTTCGATGAAATTCGAACCGGAGCCGAGGTCGCTCGGGCCAACGCCATCTCTTCGACCCAACGGATCGAAATGGCCCGAGCCAGCCTCAAGCGCTCGCAGGAGGACCTCGCCAAGACCACCATCTTCAGCCCCATTGACGGCACCATTTCCAAGCTCAATTCAGAGTTGGGCGAACGCGTCTCCGGCACCGGCATGATGGCCGGCACCGACATCATGACCGTCGCCGACCTGACCGAGATGGAAGCCCGCATCGAGGTGGGTGAAATGGATGTGGTGCTCATCCAACCCGGGTTCAAAGCGCGACTCGATGTCGACTCGTTCAAGGACCGCAAGTTCGAGGGCCGTGTCACCCAGGTGGCCCGCTCGGCCAAGACCGCGGCCGTCGGCACCCAGCAGGAATCCACGAAGTTCGAGGTCCGCATCCGCATGGCCGACAAGGGCCTCTTCCTGCCGGGCATGAGCGTGACGGCCGACATCGAGACCCGGTACCGGACCAACGTGGTCACGGTTCCCATCCAAGCGGTAACCACGCGCCTGCCGGGCTCTTCCGCCAGCGATCCCACTCCCAAGAAGGCGGAGTCCAATTCTGAGGAAGACAAGGGCCAGATCGAATTCCTGGCCGGCAAGAAGACCAAAGACACGGTCAAACCGGTGGAGGTCGTCTTCATCAAGGAGGGCGACAAAGCCAAGATGCTTCCCGTGAAGCGGGGCATCAGCGACGACTCCCACTACGAGATCCTCGAGGGAATGACCGAGGGACAGGAGGTCATCACCGGGAACTTCAAAGCCATCTCCAAGGAGTTGAACGACGGTTCGATGGTTCAGCTCGAGGAGGCGAAGAAGGCCAAGGAATCGAAGCCCTGAGCCGCTCACCTGCCTAGGCCATGTCTCTCATCCGAATCCAGAACCTGGCCCGCCGCTACGTGATGGGCACCGAAACGGTGCACGCGCTACGCGGAGTTTCCGTGAACATCGAGCGCGGCGAGTACTTGGCCATCATGGGTCCCTCGGGCTCAGGCAAGTCCACCCTCATGAACTTGCTGGGGTGCCTGGATACGCCCAGCGACGGCAGCTACGAACTCAACGGCAAGGACGTGGCCCGGATGAGCGACAACGAGCTGGCCGACATCCGCAACCGCGAGATCGGCTTCGTGTTCCAGAGCTTCAACCTGCTGGCCCGGGCCGACGCCCTGCACAATGTCGAGCTGCCCCTCATTTACGCCGGGGTGCCCCCGAAGGAGCGGCGCGAACGCGCCCGGCAGGCCCTGGTCAACGTCGGTTTGGGCGAACGCATGCACCATCGTCCCAACGAGCTGTCGGGCGGACAACGCCAGCGCGTGGCCATCGCCCGGGCGCTGGTGAACACCCCGTCCATCATCCTGGCCGACGAACCCACCGGAAATCTGGATTCCAAGACCGGCGTCGAGATCCTCAGCCTGTTCGAGGAACTGTCTCGACGCGGGAACACCATCATCGTGGTCACCCATGAGGAAGAGGTCGCCATCCACGCCCGCCGGGTCATCCGCATCCGCGACGGCCTGATCGCCGCCGACGAGATCAACCTGCACCCGAGGGCCGTCGTGGCCTCGGCACCGACGCCATGACCCTCGGGAGCGAACTGCGCGAATCGGCCCGCATCGCGGTGGCGGCCATCCAGGCCAACAAGCTACGATCAGGCCTGACCACCCTGGGCGTGGTCATCGGCATCCTGACGGCCACGTTGGTGGGCACCATGATCAACGGCATGGGTGAGGCCTTCACCCGGTCGGTCTCGTCCATGGGCTCCGACGTGCTCTTCATCGGCCGCTTCCCGTGGATGAGTTTCGAAGACTATCGGGTTTATCGGAACCGGCGGGACATCACCTTCGCCCAGTACCGCGAGCTCGAGTCCCGCATGACCACCGCCGCGGTCATCGCCCCGCAATGCGAGGCCTTCCAGGCTTCGGTGGCTTACGAACGACGCCGGGCCAAGGGAGTCTGGCTCCTCGGGAACACCCCGGAGTCGCTCGTCATTCGCGGCCTCACCGTTGCAAAGGGTCGATGGATCAGCGCCTCCGACGTCAGTTCGGGCCGCCCGGTTTGCGTCCTCGGATCCTACTTGGCCGAGGCGTTCTTTCCGAACGACAATCCCTTGGGCAAGAAGGTACGCATCAATGACACGCCCTATGAGGTCGTGGGAGTCATCGAGAAAATGGGCAGCATGCTGGGCTGGAACCAAGACAACCAGGCCGTCATTCCCATTTCCCGTTTTCAGGATGACATCCAACGCCGGCCCGACTACGTCATCACGGTCAAGGCTCAGAGCCCCGAGACCGTCTCCGAGACTCTGGAAGAAGCCCGATCCCTCTTCCGCAGCATCCGCAAGATCGAGCCGGGTCGCCCCGATGACTTCGCCATCAACCAACAGGAGGCCATCACCAAGTTCTTCGACGGCTTCAAGGCAGTCTTGGGCACCTTCGGATTCTTTGTCACCGGCCTTTCCCTTTTCGTGGGCGGCATCGGCATCATGAACATTTTGTTTGTGTCGGTGGCCGAGCGGACCAAGGAAATCGGCATCCGCAAGGCCCTGGGCGCCAAGCGTCGGTCCATCCTGTCGCAGTTCCTGATGGAGGCTGCCGGAATCACCCTCTTGGCCGGCCTCATCGGGGTCGGGCTCGCCTGGCCCATCTCCTGGAAGATTGGGGAGATCGCGCGGGCCAATGGCTCCGTCTTCGAGGCCCGCATGTCCTGGTGGATCGTCGCGCTGGCGCTCTTCGTCTCGGCAGCCACGGGCATGGTGGCCGGCTTCATCCCAGCCTGGCGCGCCAGCCGCATGGACCCGGTCGACGCCCTTCGTTCTGAGTAGCCATGAACCCCGGGCGCGAACTCATCGAGATGGTGCGTATGGCGGGCAACGCCGTGAAGACCCACGTCCTCCGATCGTCGCTCACCATCCTGGGAGTGTTTGTGGGGGTGTTCTCCATCATCGCCGTAATGACCGGCATCCGGGTGCTCCAGGCCAACCTCGAGGATGCCATGAACGGCCTCGGGGCAAACACCTTCCAGTTCCAGCGCTTCCCGGCCATCAGCTTCGATGATGCCGACTGGGAGAAGTATCTGCGGCGACGCCGCTTCCGCGTCGAGGATCTGGACCGGCTCGAGCAACGCGTCACGCTCGCCCAGGCGGTCTCGGCCAGCGCCGATTTCGGCTCGGGGGAGGCTTCCTCGAAGTACGCTCGGACCAACCCCAACATCCCCGGGATCGGGATGACGCCGGAGGCCTTCACCACCCAGAATCTCACCTTGGGCGAGGGCCGCGGATTCAGTGCCGCCGATGACGACAGCGGCCGATTGGTCTGTGCCCTCGGGTTCGACCTGGCCGCCAAGCTCTTCCCACAGGGGTCGCCTTTGGGCGAGTCGGTGAAGTTCCAGGGCATTAGCTACAAGGTGGTCGGTGTGCTGGCCCAACGCGGCGCCCTGTTCGGACAGAGCCGCGACAACTTCATCGCCGTACCGCTGGGTACCGCCCGCCGGCTTTATGGCGAGAACCTGTCGGTCCGCCTCCAGGTTCAGGCGCCAAACCGCGATACCTACGGTGATATGGTCGAACAAGCTCGAGGCGTCATGCGGGCGATGAGGCGGGTGCCTCCGGGCGACGACGACGACTTCGAGATCGTCTCCAACGAGTCGGCCGTGGGCCAGTTCCGCAGCCTGACCTCGGCCATCCGCCTCGGCGTGGCGGCCATCAGCAGCATCGCCCTGATCGCCGCGGGCATCGGCATCATGAACATCATGCTGGTGAGCGTCACCGAGCGCACCCGCGAGATTGGCATTCGTCGCGCCATCGGGGCGCGCAAACGCAGCGTCATGCTCCAGTTCATCGCCGAAGCCGTGCTGTTGAGCGAAGTCGGCGGCGCCTTGGGTGTCGTCGGCGGCATCCTCTTCGGCAACCTCCTGTCCTTCGTGGTGAAGGCCCCGCCGGTGATCCCCTGGGACTGGGTGGGCATCGGCCTGGCGATCTGCTCGGCCGTGGGGATCCTCTTCGGCACCTACCCCGCCTGGAAAGCCGCCCACCTCGATCCCATCGATTCGCTGCGCTACGAGTGACGCGGACCGCGACGGGCGCCCGTCAACTCTGGCTCAGGCGCTTGACCGGAGCGTCATGGAACAAGTCGTGGGCTTCCCGAAGAATGCCAGCGAGACGATCGGCGAACGGGCTGCGACGAATCACTTCGTTGAGCCGTGACCAGTCGAGTTTCTCGACGTGTTCGCCCGGGAACCAGTGATCGGCATTGCCCAGCATATTGTAGCGGAACTTCGCCCACTCGGTCAGCTCCAGAGGCTTCGCATAGGTCCAGATGCGGAGGATTTCCACCACATTGACCTCGCCCGGCACGGCCACGAATTCCGGTAGCCCGGCCCACCAGCGGCGGCACCACTCCGACCCCAGCACGCGTTCCATTTCTTCACGCAAACGGCGGTCGATGGACTCCACCGCCTGGGCCGCCTGCTCGTAGTGCTGAAGGCCGGCGATGTGCTCGTCGAAATCGGACGGTTTGGCCGCACCCAACGACAGCGTGTGCACCTCCGGACGGGCCAGACAGTACAAGTCGTTGAACTGCATGGGCGTCAATGGCGCACACAACGAACGCATCTTGGGCAACTCGAGGTAGAGTTTCCCGCCCTTGTCATTCGGGCTGATGATGAAGACACCCATGTCGCGCTGAGCCGCCTCGGCCACGCAGACGCGGTTGAGGTCGTTCACGAAGTACCAGTGCAAGTTGACGTAATCGAACTCATCGCTGCGGATCGCCTCGGAAATCACATCCGGCGTCGCATGGGTGCTGAATCCCACATGGCGCACGCGCCCCTCGCGCTGAAGCTTGCGGCAAACCTCCATGCATCCGCCCTTGCGAAGCGTCTCGTCGAGGTGTTGGCGGTTGTTGATGCCATGGATGGACAGCAAGTCCACGTAGTCCTGCTTCAAGTAGGCCATGGAAGTCTCGAAGGTCTCTAGGAACTCCCGCGCAGTCGGCTTGGGCATGACCTTGGTCTGGAGGATCATCGACTCGCGCGGATACTTCGCCAGCACCGGCCCCAGCTGCATTTCCGAAGAACCGTAGCCGCGAGCGGTCTCGATGTGATGGATGCCCAGTTCCATGGAGCGGGCGATGGTCGCCTCGAGATTGGCTTGGCCGGCGGCGGGCACCTGATCCCACGGGATATCCGACCACGATTGCTGGTAGCGCATGCCGCCGCACGAGAAGACGGGCATCTGGATTCCGGTCCGGCCGAAACGACGGTACTTCATGGGTTCCGAGGATGCCCACTCCATCGCCGGACGGCAAATCCCGACCGCAGATTCCTGGCTGCACGGGCCACCCTGCGCCGCTGGTTGTTGAAATACAGACTCGGTCCTCCACTTGACCCCGGAGGCGACTGGAGTTTTGGTGGTGGCTCGAGGGTGGCAACCACACCCTCCATCCAAAGCCATGATGCACGAAATCGAATACGAGATCCGCGGAGACGACCTTCAATATGTCGAGGTGCTGCTCGACCCCATGGAAGCCGTGGTGGCCGAGGCGGGCAGCATGATGTTCATGGAAGAGGGCATCGAGATGGAGACCATCTTCGGCGATGGGTCCCAGAAGCAGAGCGGGTTCATGGGGGCCCTGCTGGGAGCCGGCAAGCGCCTGCTCACCGGCGAGTCGTTGTTCATGACCGTCTTCCAGAACCAGTCTCCTCGAAAATCGCGGGTGGGCTTCGGAGCCCCGTATCCGGGCAAGATCGTCGCGGTGAACCTGGCTCAACTCGGTGGCGAACTCATTTGCCAGAAGGACTCGTTCCTCTGTGCCGCAAAGGGTGTGAGCGTGGGTATCGCTCTGCAACGCAAGCTCGGGGCAGGTCTCTTTGGTGGTGAGGGCTTCATCATGCAGCGCCTCCAAGGCGACGGATGGGCCTTCGTTCACGCCGGTGGCACGCTCATGGAAAAGGTCTTGGCTCCGGGCGAAACCCTTCGGGTGGACACCGGATGCGTCGTGGCTTACCAGAACTCGGTCGCCTTCGACATCCAGTACGTGGGCAAGGTCAAGACGGCGCTCTTCGGCGGCGAAGGCTTGTTCTTCGCCACGCTACGAGGTCCGGGCAAGATCTGGATCCAGTCGCTGCCCCTGAGCCGCTTGGCCAACCGAATTATTGCCGCCTCGCCCGCTGCAGGCGGAAGCCGTCGCGAAGAGGGCTCGATTCTCGGCGGCTTGGGCGGTCTGCTCGACGGCGACAACAGCTGAAAACGCGTCGCAGTACACCGAAATTTACCCATCAAAACTCACCCGAACGGAGGCGGAACGCCCTTCTCCGTCATCGGATTGTCACCGACATGTACGCTCGGTGAGGCTTCCTGCACCTTGACGTTTATCCCCCGGCCGGCATTCTGATCGGCCCTCTTGGAGGGGAACGGCCATTATGCAGCACATCCGAAACATCGCGATCATCGCCCACGTCGACCACGGCAAGACCACGCTCGTCGACTGTCTTCTGAAGCAATCCGGAACCTTCCGCGCCAACCAGGCCGAGACCCAGGTCGAGCGCCTGATGGACTCCATGGATTTGGAAAAGGAGAAGGGAATCACGATTCGCGCCAAGAATGCGGCGTTCAAGTACAAGGACAACCACATCAACATTGTGGACACTCCGGGACACGCCGACTTCGGCGGGGAGGTCGAGCGTATCATGAACATGATCGACGGCGTTCTGTTGGTCGTGGATTCGTCAGAGGGTCCGCAAGCCCAGACTCGCTTCGTGCTGCGCAAGGCGCTCGAGGCCGGTGCCAAGCCCATCGTGGTCATCAACAAGATCGACCGCGACAACGCCAATCCGAAGAAGGTGCTCGACCTCGTGTTTGAGCTCTTCATGAGCCTCAACGCGACCGACGAGCAGCTCGATTTTCCCTTCATTTACTGCTCGGCGAAGATGGGCTATGCCAAGAACGAGCTGACCGACGTCTCCGACACGATGGAGCCGCTCTTCGATGCCATCGTGAAGCACATCCCGCCGCCCCGCGCCAAGGCGGGTGAAGGGTTCCAGTTGCTGGTGGCCAACCTGGACTACAGCGATTACATGGGCCGTATCGCCTTCGGCAAGATCGTCGAAGGACACCTCAAGGTGGGCGATCCGGCCATTTGCCGCCACGGCAACGGCAAGGTCACCAAGGGCAAGATCACCATGCTCTACCACTTCGAGGGCATGAAGCGCATCGAGATCACCGAGGCTGGTGCCGGTGACATCGTGGGTGTGGCTGGTTTCGAGAACGTCTTCATCGGTGAGTCGCTGTGCGACAGCGAGGCGCGCGCCGCCCTGCCCTACATCCCCATCGACCCGCCGACCATTCAGATGGAGTTCGCCGTCAATGACGGCCCGCTCGCCGGACAAGACGGCAAGCTCGTCACGGCCCGCCACATCTGGGACCGCCTGGTGAAGGAGATCCGGACCAACGTCGCCCTGCGCATCGCGCAGACCAGCGATCCGAAGATCTTCTCCGTGGCCGGACGCGGCGAGATGCAAATCGCCATCCTGGTCGAGCAAATGCGCCGCGAAGGCCACGAGGTGCTGGTCAGCCGGCCCGAGGTGCTCTGGAAAAAGGGTGAGAACGGCGATCCCTTGGAACCCATCGAGAAGGTCTTCGTTGAAATCCCGAGCGAAAACCTGGGTTCGGTCATGGAGAACCTGTCCTTCCGCAAGGGCCAGATCACCAACATGACCCACACCGGCAATCTCGTGTCGGTTGAAGCGCTGGCGCCGATGCGTGGCCTGATCGGTTTCGAGACCGACTTGGTCAACATGACCAAGGGCATGGGCGTGCTCAGCCACCTCTTCCACGAGTACGGCGAAGACCGCGGCGAGATCGCGGCCCGCAAGAACGGATCCCTGGTGTCGATGGACGCCGGCGAAGCCACCTCCTACGCGCTGAACATGGTGCAGGAGCGCGGCCGCCTCATGATCGAACCGGGTGATCACGTCTACATCGGCATGATCGTCGGTGAAAACGCCCGCGAGAACGATATCCCGGTCAATCCGGTGAAGGAAAAGAAGCTCACCAACATGCGCTCCCAGGGCGACGGCAAGGGCATCCAGCTCAGCCCGCCGCTGAAGCTCAGCCTGGAGCGTGCGCTCGAGTACATCGACGTCGACGAGTACGTCGAGGCGACCCCGAAGAACCTGCGCCTTCGCAAGAAGATCCTCGATGAGAACCAGCGCAAGCGCTCCGAGAAAAAGCGCTCGATCCGGTTCATCGAGGAGTGAACCTTCGCAAGGCGTCGGGCCCTTCGGCCTGACATCGGCTCACATCAACCCGCCCCTTACCGGGCGGGTTTTTTATGGTTCAAGGCCACCGCGTTCAGGGGCCTTGGGGAGAATCCCGGAGAGCACGTCCCGAAGCATCGGCTCCAGGACCCGGAACCGGGCTTGCACCCCCCCGATGAGCGCCTTCAGCCCGTGAGTTTCGGCCCGGCGCACGGCCAACTCCACCTCCAACGCGGCCTGCTTCAGATCGAGGAGTCCAAAGATCGAAGAACCGCCCTGGATGGAATGCGCACAGCGAGCCAGCGACGGAAGATCCCCGGCATCCAAGAGCTGCGACAGGAGCTCCATTCGACTGCGGGTGTCGGTAAGGTAAGTGTCGAGGATTTCCGAGAGCTCATCCGGGCCAATGTCCCGCGACAAATTCTCGACCGCTTGTTGGAAGCGTGCGGTGTCACCGTTGGGCTGCATGTTCATCATCCCCAGTGATTGGTCCATCCGGGTCAAGCACAGGATCCCCCTGACCAGTGGGGGCCTTGTCCTCATGACCCAAAGCAACGGAGACCGTCTGGGGCTGAAATGACGCGGAGAACAGAATCCACAAACTCGATTCTGCCGCCCGCAACGATTCAGCGCAGGACCGAATCCAGCCAGACGTAGGCCGCCCGACGCTCGGCCTCGGGGAAGTCATGCCCGGAATCCGGCGTCCTGAGCACCAGGCGGGATTCCGCCCCGTGCAGGGCGAACACCGGAGCCGCCGCCGCGAACGCCTTGCGCACCCCGGTGACATCGAAATTGTCATCCCGAACCGGTGAGTTCGAGAACACCCCCCGCGGGGCGATGGCTCCCAGGACCTCGTAGAAGTCGAACGGAATGCGATGGGCGTCATTGCCATAGACCGTCCGGATCCGGGGCATGTACCGATCACTGGTCCAACCGGCCACCTTGCCACCGTAGTAGTGGTGGAATGGAGTGAACCCGCAACTGGTCACGACGGCCTTCAGGCGGGAATCAAAAACAGCAGTGAAGAGCGCATTGTGCCCTCCGAGGGAATGGCCAATAACGCCCATGCGCGCGGCATCCACTTGCGGGAGGGATTCCAGAAGATCCACCGCACGCAAATTGTTCCAGACGGCCTTGATGGAACCGCTGGCGTGGTGCGCCCCCTGCTTGGCGAAATCGTAGGAGTATTCGCCGAAGGAGGGATAATCGGGAACGATGCACACATAACCCCGCTCCGCCAATTCATGGGCATATTGGAGGGATGCCCGTCCACCCAGACCGGCGGGCTCGTCCTTGCCCATGTCGGTGGTCTGATGCAGGCAGAGCATGGCCGGAGCGCGCTGTTGCAGGTGTAGCGGAATGAGCAGCCAGGCAGGCACTCGGTCACCGTGCTCAGGGGAGAATCGGATCTTGCGGCGCAAGTACTTCGCCGACGGGGTCTCTCCCAGCTCCTCGACTTCGAGAGGCACACGAGCCGCAGCACCCGGCAACGGACCCATCGCCTGCTGGAGTCCGGCCCGGATATGGGCCGCCCGCTCAGCCCAGTCACCGATGTTCGACACCGGGCGAGCGGTCCCCGATGTGTCCCTCACTTCCATCAGCACGGAATGGTCGGGGTAAGGAATGGCCTGCGGCGCGCCGGCCATGGGATCCACGGCGCCGGCTGCCTGCAGGCCCGCAGCCAAAGCCAGAGCCGCCCGGGAGACTCGGGGTGGGTGGTAGGCGTCGGCGATGGCATCCATTACAGATGTCAACATTAACGCCAAAGCCCGGGACAAATTCATTAAAAAAGCGGCGAGCCCGAAGGATCGCCGCTCGCGTGAACCAATCAACCGCTTACTGCTTCAAGCGGTAGAACGCCGAAGCGGAGGTCGCAGTGAGGGTGACGGAGTTGTTGGCCACACCGCTCACCGGGCTCCAGACGGATTCCGAAAGGGAAACCTTGGACTCGAGTGCATACGGCTCGGAACCCGACCACGAGAGGGTGATCGAACCATCCGCATTGCGCGTCAGCTTGATGACCGGACGGGTCGGTGCCGGGGCGGCCGCACCGATGAGGATCGGGAGGCCATCCGGGCTGGGCCCACCCAGGGCCACCATCTCCGCATCCGACAGCTTGCCGGAACGGATTTGCACGGAGCTGACAAACATCTCACGACGCTCGTCCTGGTCACCGTCACCGAAGAGGATGGCGGTGGTGGACAAGGAGCGGCGGGGATTGTCGAGGCTCTGGTTGGCAGTCCAATCGTCCTGCTTGATGCCATCGACGAACTTGGTGACCACCGGAGGAGTGGCCGCCATGTCATAGGCCGCAACGACGCGGTGCCAGGCTCCGGCCGTGAAGGCTCCGGTGCCGTTGTAGCCATTGCCACCTTGGCCGAAGTTGTTGCCCTGCCAGAACAGGTCGCCGTCGTCGGTGTTGGCCGACGAGCTGGTCTGCCACAGCGAGGCGGCACCCGGACCCGTGGTTCCGACGAAGAGGTCGAAGGCCAGGGTGTATTGATTGACGCGGCTGCCGCCGCCGTTGGGGCTGATGCGATGGTTCATCACGTAGCCGATCTTGTTGGAGAGATCGCCCGGCACACGCATCACGCGGACGTCCTGCCCACCGATGAGATCGACGCCGAGTTCGCTCGCGAGACCGAACTTGGTGCCTTCCTTAGTCAGGCCGGCATCACCGTCGAGGTAGGACAGCGGAGCGCCGATGGACGCACCGAGATCACCGAAATCGAAGTCCCACTGACCGGTCACCGTGCTCGTGGGCAAGGCGATGGGAATGCCGGAAGCAGTCGGGGCACCGAGGAGGAGCAGCTGGGCGTCGCTGAGACGGCCGGCGCGGACCTGGATGGAGCTGACGAACATCTCGCGACGCTCGTCTTGGTCGCCATCACCGAAGAGGATGGCCGACGGACCCATGGCGCGGCGAGCGGCGTCCAGACCTTGGTTGGCGGTCCAGTCGTCCTGCTTGATGCCGTCCACGTACTTCACCACCACCGGCGGCGTGGCCGCCATGTCGTAGGCCGCAGCGACGCGGTGCCAGGCTCCGGCCGTGAAGGTGCCACGGCCATTGTAGCCGCCGCCGCCCTGACCGAAGTTGCTGCCCTGCCAGAACAAGTCGCCGTCGTCGGTATTGGCGCTCGAGCTGGTTTGCAGCAGCGAGGCAGCACCCGGACCGGCCGTGCCCACGAAGATGTCGAAGATGAGGGTGTATTGGTTCACCTTGCTGCCACCGCCGTTGGGGTTGATGCGGTGGGTCATGGTGTAGCCGATCTTGTTGGACAGATCGCCCGGAACCTTCATCACGCGGGCGTCGCCACCCGGCAGAGCCGGCACGCCGAGCTCGCTGGCCAGACCGAACGCAGTGCCGGTCTTGGTGAGACCTTCGGCCCCGTCGAGGTAATCCAACGGCGCACCGATGGACGCACCGAGATCACCGAACTCGAAGTCCCACTGACCGGTCACCGTGCTGGTCGGCAAGGCCACCGGAATACCGGAGGAGGTCGGAGAGCCCAACAGGGCCAACTCGGCGTCGCTGAGACGGCCGGCGCGGACCTGGATGGAGCTCACGAACATCTCGCGACGCTCGTCTTGGTCGCCATCACCGAAGAGGATGGCCGACGGACCCATGGCGCGGCGCGGGGCGTCGAGACCTTGGTTGGCGGTCCAGTCGTCCTGCTTGATGCCGTCCACGTACTTCACCACCACCGGCGGCGTGGCCGCCATGTCGTAGGCCGCCGCAACGCGGTGCCAGGCTCCGGCCGTGAAGGTACCGCGGCCATTGTAGCCGCCGCCGCCCTGACCGAAGTTGCTACCCTGCCAGAACAAGTCGCCGTCGTCGGTATTGCCGCTCGAGCTGGTTTGGAGCAGCGAGGCCGCACCCGGTCCCGAGGTCGCGATGAAAATGTCGTACACGATGGTGTATTGGTTGACTCGGCTGCCGCCTCCGTTCGGATTGATGCGGTGGGCCATGACGTAGCCGATCTTGTTGGACAAATCGCCCGGAACCTTCATCACGCGGGCGTCGCCACCCGGCAGGGCCGGCACGCCGAGCTCACTGGCCAGACCGAACGCGGTGCCGGTCTTGGTGAGGCCATCAGCCCCGTCGAAGTAATCCAGCGGCGCGCCAATGGAGGCACCGAGATCACCGAACTCGAAGTCCCACTGACCGGTCACCGTGCTGGAGGGAACGATCGCGGGAATGCCAGAAGCCGACGGACCGGCGAGCGCAAAGCACTCGGCGTCGCTGAGCTTTCCGGCACGAATCTGGATGGAATTGACGAACATCTCGCGGCGCTCGTCCTGGTCGCCGTCACCGAAGAGGATGGCCGACGGACCCATGGCGCGGCGCGGCGCGTCGAGACCCTGATTGGCCGTCCAGTCGTCCTGCTTGATACCGTCCACGTACTTGGTCACCACCGGAGGGGTGGCAGCCATGTCATAAGCCGCAACAACGCGGTGCCAGGCTCCGGCCGTGAAGGTGCCACGGCCATTGTAGCCGCCGCCGCCCTGACCGAAGTTGCTGCCCTGCCAGAACAAGTCGCCGTCGTCGGTGTTGGCCGTCGAACTGGTTTGCAGCAGCGAGGCAGCACCCGGTCCAGAGGTCGCGATGAAGAGGTCATAAATAAGGGTGTACTGGTTGACCCGGGTGCCGCCGCCGTTGGGGGCGATGCCGTGGGTCATCACGTAACCAATCTTGTTGGAGAGGTCACCGGGGACCTTCATCACGCGGGCGTCGCCGTCCGGAAGGGCGGGCAACCCGAACTCGCTGGCCAGACCGAACGCGGTACCGGTCTTGGTGAGGCCCTCGGCACCGTCGAGATACTCGAGGGCTTTGCCGACGGTGGCACTCAGGTCACCCTTGTTGAAGTCCCACTGACCCGCTACGCGGGTGGTGGAACCGCCGGTGGTGACGATGCCAAAGGACCAGTTGTTGGTCCGGGTCGTCGCAGCGGAGTCCGTGAACCGAAGGCTCACCAGGTTGTTGGCCGTGGTACGAGAGGCATTCGGATCATACTGCAACTCCGTGCGGCTGCCGGTCTTGACCAGCTTCTGCGGAGTCACCGCGACGCCATTGAAGTCGAGTTTCACGCCGGAGGTGGCCACGGAAGCGGTTCCGTCCACGATCAGGGCCGTCACCGGAGCGGTGGCCGGCAAACCGTCGGAGCCGGGGCCCGGGGAGGCTTCTGCCACATAGGGGCCGGAGGACGAAGCGGAGGTCGAACCGGTGTAGGACGGGATGGCGCGGGTGTCCGCCGGATCATTCACCAAGATCCGCTCGCCGGCGTCGTTGACCGTGTACCACTGGAGGTTCGCACCGAGACCGGTCTGCCAATAAATCATGCGGAACGGATACACGCCGGCCACCGGGGCATTCACCGCAAACTGGTTCTCATTGCGCTGTTTGCTCTGGAACGCGCGGGAATTCCGCTCGAACTCACCAACCTTGGTCGCGAAGAAATCACGCGGGTTGGTACCGACAAACACGGAGTAGGAATCGTCGTTGTTCACGTCCGTACGGTCCGCGCCCACGCTGACACCGAAGGTGGTCACACCGGCCGGCAACTTCAGGAAGCCAACGACTTCGACCGCGAAGTTGTCAGTGTGCGAACCATTGCCCGGAATTCCCGGGAACACACTGGGAGCGAACGAGGTGATGAGGTTGCCCTCGATGTCCGTGACATCGACCGGGGACCCATCCAACTCGAAGTTGACCGTATCCACCAGATTGGCACCGGCGGGCGAGGTCAGGGAGCCGGGGAGGGCTTCGTTAGGAACGGCCACTCCTGCGGAGTCCACAAGAGTTCCATTGAGCTGGCGGAGGGCGCGAACGCCGTTGTTGGACAGCGCGGGTTCAGCAGGTCCCTGCACCGTGCGGACAATAAACCCGCGGTCGGTCGATCCCGAAGCGGGAAGCTGGGCCGAAGCAGGCAGGTTGTTGGTGGTTATTCCGGCTTGGGCGGACTGCAGCGCCGCCAAGACCGCAAGAACCCGGAGGTTTCTGGGTACGTTCATAGTTCAGCAATGTCGTCGGACAATTCCTGTCGGTTGGTTTGTATCAACCAAACCGACCTGGTCGCTGAATATCACCGCAATTTAACACCGTTGACAACCGTTTCCGAATACCCGAGCCGCGATCTATATTCTGACAACTAATTGGGAATCGTTATTGATCACCCCCTCAAGCAATGAGTTCGCGGATCACCCGACTTTCTTCGACACCAGTGAGCCGCTGGTCGAGACCCTGATGGCGGTAGGTGAAGCGGCGGTGGTCGCGGCCGAGGAGCTGCAAGACCGTGGCGTGGAAATCCCGGATGTGCACCGGGTTCTCGACGATGTTGTAGGAGAACTCGTCGGTGGTTCCGTACACCGTGCCGCCCTTGGATCCGCCTCCGGCCATCCACATGGAAAAACACCTCGGATGGTGATCCCGGCCGTAGTTCTCCTTCGAGACACCGCCCTGGCTGTAAATGGTACGACCGAATTCACCGCCCCAAATGATGAGCGTGTCGTCGAACAGGCCACGCTGCTTGAGGTCGGTGATGAGCCCGTAGCACGCCTGGTCGATGTCCTTGCACTGGGAGGGCATGCGTCCGGCCGTGTTGGCATGGTGATCCCAGTTGTTGAGGTACACCTGCACGAAGCGCACGCCCCGTTCGACGAGCCGACGCGCCAGGAGCGCGGTGTAGGCGAAGGAACCGGGCTTGCGGGCCTGATCTCCGTAAAGTTGGTACGTCGAGTCCGGCTCCTGGGTCACGGCCGTCAACTCCGGCACGCTGGACTGCATGCGGAAGGCCATTTCGAACTGCTGGATGCGGGTGTGCGTCTCGGGGTCGCCCACCTCGCGATGGGTGAGTTCATTCAGGCGACGCAAGCCATCGAGCTGCGAGCGACGAAGCGTATCGGGGATGCCCGGTGGGTTGTTGATGAAAAGGATCGGGTCGCCAGCACTGCGGAAGGACACCCCGGAGTGTTCGCCAGGCAAGTAACCACTGGACCACAATCGCGCAGAAATGGCCTGAATTTGCTCTTTGTTGGTGGGTTCGGCCACCAGCACCACGAAGGCCGGGAGGTTTTCGTTGAGGCTCCCCAAGCCATAACTCACCCACGACCCGATGCACGGACGTCCCGACACCTGATTGCCCGTCTGCATGGCGCAAATGGCCGGCTCGTGGTTGATGGCCTCGGTGTGCATGGAACGGATGAGGCAGAGGTCATCGGCCACCTTGCTCGTCCAGGGCAGCATCTCGGTGTTCATCCAGAGGCCATTGGAGCCCACCTGGCTGAAGCGGAACTTCGATGGCGCGATGGGGAATCGGGTCTGACCGGCGGTCATGGTGGTCAATCGCTGGCCGTTGCGCACCGACTCCGGCAAGTCCTTGTCGTACCACTCTTGCATCTTGGGCTTGTAGTCCCAGAGGTCCATCTGGGAAGGCCCACCCACCATGTGCAAGTAGATGATGTGCTTGGCCTTGGCCGGAAACTGCGAAGACCGGAGATCGGCACCCGCACCCACTTCGGCCAAACCACGTTCGGCCGCCCCACCGAGCAACGAGGCCAACGCCGCATGGCCCATGAGATTCTTGCCGCGGCCGAGGAAGTGTCGGCGGTTCTCGAGCGCTCGGAATTCCTGAAAGAGGTTCATCGTAGGGAGGTCTCTAAAGGTTACTTGTTGAGGACGGCGTCGAGGTTGAGGAGCTGATTGGCCACCAAGGTCGTGGCCGCCAGAAGCGGTTCTCCGGCCGAGAGGTCCGGCTTGGAATCGCCCACACGCACGAGGCGACCGGCGTCCTCGGGATGCTGACGGTAGAATGCCAGCGCCTGCGCGTAGCCCTCGCGGACCACGCCCGCCTCGGAGGCATCGAGCGGACGGGACAGAAGCCGTCGGGCCAGGAAGTCGACGACCCGGTCAGGTTGGTCATTCCCGGAATCGCGCAAGGCCAGCGAGGCCAGGAACCGGGCGGCCTCCACGAACTGCGGATCATTCAGGGTGGCCAGCGCCTGGAGCGGCGTGTTGGTGCGCTCGCGACGGACCGCGCACGACTCGCGGCTCGGGGCATTGAAAAGGTCCATCAAGGCCGGCGGTGACGCGCGTTTCCAGAACGTGTAAAGCGAGCGCCGATAAAGGCTCTCACCGGCGTCCGGCACATACCGCTTGGTGTTGCTCTCAGGCATGGCCACAGCCTCCCACACGCCTTCGGGTTGGTAGGGCTTCACGCTGGCCCCGCCCACCTTGTGGACGAGGAGCCCGCTGGCGGCGAGGGCGTTGTCGCGGACCATTTCGGCATCCATGCGGAAGCGCGGTCCCCGGCTCATCAACCGGTTGGCCGGATCCTTTTCCAGAGCGTCTTTCGTGGCGGTGGCCGATTGGCGGTAGGCGGCCGACAGCATCATCTGACGGAAGAGGCGTTTGACATCCCAGCCGTGCTCCATGAAGTCCACGGCCAGCCAGTCGAGGAGGGCCTGATTGGAAGGCAAGTCACCCATGATGCCCAAGTCTTCGGACGTGCGGACGATGCCGGCTCCGAACACCTCCGACCAAAACCGATTGACCGTGACGCGCGCCGACAGCGGATTTTCGGGCGACACCAGCCACTGGGCCAGGCCCAGACGATTGGTCGGCGCACCAGCGGGCAAGGGATTGAGGGCCTTGAAGACCGCCCCGCCCACCGCATCGCGCTTCTGATCGTATTGCCCGCGATTGAGCACATAGGCCATGGGCATGGTGTAGGCCTTCTCGCGCTGGATGTGGGTCACCGGATACCGGCCGCGGATTTCGGAACGCTCCTTCTCGAGGGCCGCGATCGCAGACTGGGCCTGCTTCAAGGGCAGGAACTCCGCCTGAAAACCGACCAGAAGACCGGCACGTTCTTCCTTGGGCCACTCGGTGACCGGCTTAGCCAAGAGAGTGCGAAAGGCTTCGGTAGCCGCCCAGGTGCGGGCTTCCGGCACGCTCAGGGCGCGGGAATAACTGCGCAAATCCTGCACGGAGGTCCCGGCGAGCACGTCGGAGTCGTGGCGTTGACCCAATTTCAACGGCACACCGGTGCGGATCGTGCCAGTCACGGTAGACGGGCCCGGCTCGAGGTCGGCGGCCACGCCATCGACGTACAAACGCATGCCGTCGGCCCGGCCGGACCCATCGCTAGTAAGCAACAGGTGCTGCCACTGCCCCTTCTTGGCCAACGCCTTGCGAGTGCGAACCTTGAGGGCGTTCTCGGGCCAGCGGTTCACCAAGTGGGTGCCGAAGGAACCGTTCTCGTACCACAAATCCCAGCCGCGGTAGGCTTGGGTGTTGTCCATGCGGGCCAGCAGCGATCCGGTGGCCGGCGGCTTCTCAGGCACGAAGAACCAGCCGCCAAGCGAGAACGGCTTGCCCAACTCGAAGTCACCCGCGTCGGCGAAGGCCATCGTCTTGCCAGAGTCGGTGAACAGGGAGGCTCCGAGGGGACCGCCGGGTTTCCACGCCGGCTCGCCGGTGGCCGGGAAGGTCTTCGGGCCGGCGGGCACGGTAACGGACACGGCGGTGCCCGAGCCTTCGTTCAATGGGGCCTTGAAGGTGAGATCTCGCCCGAGCGCCGCCTCGAGTTCCGGAAACTTCAATCCACTGGCCCATCGATCAAAGGCGCCTTCCGCGTCCTTCTTGCGGGTCTCGACGGTTTTCTTGGCGGACTCGAGTGCCCCGGGCAGAGCCTCCCACCGGGCGCGGTCTTTGGCGTCGGACACCAAGAGGATGCTGGGATTGGAATCCTTCACGTTGCCATCGAGCCCACCTTGCTGGGTGTTTCGGAAGAAGGCCGCCATGGAGTAGAAGTCCTTCTGGCTGACCGGGTCGAACTTGTGGTCGTGGCAGGCCGCGCAGTTGGCGGTGAGCCCGAGCCAGACCCACGAGGTGGTGGTCACCCGGTCGTTGGCGTAGTTGGCGAGGTTCTCCTCCTCGATGGTGCCGCCCTCATTGGTGGTCATGTTGCACCGGTGGAACCCGGTGGCGATTTGCTGCTCTTCCGTCGCACCGGGCAGGAGGTCGCCGGCTATTTGCTCCACCGTAAACCGGTCGAAGGGCAGGTTCCGGTTGAAGGCCCCGATGACCCAGTCACGGTAAGGCCACATCTCGCGGTAGTTGTCGAAGTGCAGCCCGTGGGTGTCGGCGTAGCGGGCCGCATCGAGCCAATAGCGCGCGCGGTGCTCGCCCCACTGCGGCGTGTCCATAAGGCGATCGACCCAGCGCTCGTAGGCGTCGGGGCGCATGTCGCGGACGAACTCCTCAACCCATTCGGGCCGGGGCGGCAGACCGGTGAGATCGAGGGCGGAGCGGCGCGCCAGGCTGCGGCGGTCGGCCTCGGGATTGGGCTGAAGCCCCTTGGCCTCAAGCCCGGCCAAAATGAACGCATCGAGCCCGCCCCGCACCCAGCCAGCGTCTTTCACCGGAGGCAGAGTCGCCTTCTCGGGCTTCAGGAACGACCAATGGGGCTGCCAGTGGGCTCCCTCGAGAATCCACCGCTTCACGACCTCCTTCTGGGCCGCAGTGAGGTCTTTGTGAGCCTCGGGCGGAGGCATGACCTCGTCGGCATCGGCGGAGACCAAGCGCTGCCAGAGGGGGCTCTTGCCGAGGTCCCCGGACACGACAGCGGGGCCTCGCTTGGCGGTAGCGGCGAAGAATCCCTCCTGCGTATCCAGCCGCAGGCCCGCCTTGCGGGTGCCGGGATCTGGGCCGTGGCAGTGGAAGCACGCATCGGAGAGGATGGGGCGGATGTCGCGGTTGAAGCCCACCGGCTGGGCGGCGCTGGCAGAGGCACCGAGGAGGCCTCCAGAAAGGAGCGCGGCCAGAATCCAGGCTGGGGCCGAGACTGACCCAAAGAGGACACGCGCAGCGGTGTGGGATGGATTCATGAGAACTATTGAGGAGTCTAGGCAAGCCGACGATCCGGCGCTAGGCGCCATTCGACCGAGGACCAGTCCACTCTAGCCACCCCGAGTGCAAGATCAGTGGATGTTAGAAACGTAGCCATGTCCTCGGTTCCCCCGCCGCCGGCTCGGTCACCATGGTTCTGCGCATTGAACTCCGTGCGCGGCAGGGATAGTTTCCATCCATGCCGTCTCTTTTCCGCCGGCTGGGTATGACGAGCCATTGCTCGCCGCTCCGACGACGCCTCAAGGCATCGGGGCTCGAGGACGCCGAGTCGCTCATGCGGTTGGCGGTCCAACGAGGCTGCCGCTATTATCGCGACACCGTGACGGGAACCGTAGTGGACCCAGGAACGGACAGGGTGCCCAACGAGGAACTCGCGATTGGATTGCTCCATGGCAGCTGGGAATGGTCACCGGCAGCACTGCGGATGGGAGCCGCCATGCTCGGCGCCCGAGACAATGAGCCGAGTAAACTCCTGCGATTGGCCCGAATGGAACGTGCTGAAACTCTCGTTCGTGAACTGGCCAAGATCGGCCGGAGTATCGAACCGGCCCACCCATTGTGGTCGTACCTGCTGCATGAACTTCCCGATCGTGGTCCGATCCCCGGCGGAGTGCTGCCACATCCTACCCGGTTCATGGCCATGACTGGAATCACCCGCGAAGGTCGCGGGATCCGCAGCCAATGGATCCGCCCGGAGGTCGTCCGTGGATAATGCGACTCGGATCCTTTGTTGCCTGGATCATCATCTGGACCATGAGGTGCGCTTGATCCTCTACGGCCGGGCCGCCATCCAACTCGGCTTTCCTGGAGCTCCGGAGGCGGTCGCCCGGTCGCTGGATGTCGATGCCATCATTCCGGTCGGTCAGGTCGAAACGTTGGCTGCCGACCAGGGATTCTGGGACGCTCAAGAGGCTGCCAACAGGGAACTCGAACCTTCCGGGCTTTATATCACCCATCTTTTCCCGTCGGACATGGTGATTCTGCGAGCAGACTGGTTAGATCATCTGGTGCCGTTGGAAAAACCGGCCACCCGACATCTGAAACTGTTTCGGCCAGCCACAGTCGATCTGGTCCTCACAAAGATGATGCGGGGTGCAGATCCTCAGGATCTTGAAGATGCCGCCTTCCTCTGCAGACAGGATGGACTGTCACGATCGGCGTTGGAGTCCGCGTTCGACCAAGCCGTGATCCCGGATTTCCCGGAAATTCTGGAATCGTTCAAAACCTGCCGTCCCAAGGTCTTGGACGTGGCGATTTGTTGAGGAACAGCCGATCGCATGACTCGCTTTCTCCCATCTGTCCCTGTTTTGGGCGGGTGTTTGTTGTGGATGTCGGGTGCCACAGGCCTGCGGGCGGGCACGGGCGCTCAGGGTCCACTGGACCCTCCGCCCCTTTCGGCAGGCTCAGAGAGTTCCGATCGAAAGATCGGCGGGTTCTCGGTGGTTTCCACCACGGGACACGAAGTGAAGTCCGCAGCCACCTTCGCCGTGAAGGCCCAGCAGGCGGCCCTGCGGAGGCCGGCCTCTGGCCAAGACGATCCCAATGCCAAAACGCAGCCCGTCCCTCGACTGGCACTGGTGCGGATCGTGGGGGCCGAACACCAGGTGGTGGCCGGGATGAACTACCGACTGCAGCTGTGGGTGACCCTCGACGGCGAGAAGAAGACAGCCGAGGCGTTGGTCTGGTGGCAGACCTGGCGCAAGCCGGAGCCTTACCAATTGACCTCTTGGACCTGGAAGTGAGTCCTGTGCGGGCAGCGCAGGCTGTTTTTAGGGCTTCGGCGGGAAAGTCGCGGGATCGAAGGGCAGATGCGCCGGGTCGTGGATGGGGCGGCCGGTGGCGTCGATGAGCGTCGGGGTCACCAGGACGAACAGTCGGCTCACCTGGTCTTGAGTCCCCTCCTTGCGGAAGAACCGGCCGACGAGCGGCAAATCTCCCAGGTGAACCACCTTGTCGACGAAGTGCACCCGGTTGGTGAGCGCTCCCACATCGATGAGCACACTCTGCCCATCCCAGATCCAGCTCCGCTCCCTGACCCAGACGAGGTTGGTTCGGACCAAGGGTCCGGAGGCTCCGTTCGAATCGGGCCTATCTCCACGAACTTGAACCATGGACGCGAAGACGGACAGCTCGATGGCCGGGTTCGAAACGGCAGGAATGACCTGAAGGGTTGGGCCCGCGTTCTTGCCGTCGATCACTTTGACATCCGACACCGAGATCTCAGCCCCACGGTTCGACAAAGTCGTCATACGCGGCGCGGTTAGGAAATCGATCCCATCGCGTTCCTCGAAGACCTTAATCAAACCACGGGTCGCCGTCGCCGTAAGCCGGACGGAACTACGGTTCGAGGAAAGCACGCCAACCAACTCCGGAGGCAGGGAGCCGTGGATCTCGACGAATCGCCCTTGGATATCAACTTGCAAAGGCGCATCGATGGCTGGGACGACGGATCTGGCGGCGGCCCGCAGGCTGTCCGGCTCAGCCGGCTCAACCTTGGAGGCGGAGTTTAATTCCGCGGCGGCGGCCGGGATGGGTTTCAAACTCGCCGTCGAACCACCCGCCGGGAGCGTTTTCGGATCGGCCGGTGCCTTCGCTACCGGCGTGGGCGGAGCTGGGGTCTCGACCCGGGCGAAGCCCATCGGCAGGAACAGGGAGCCGGCCACGAGCACCGTCACACAGCCCACCCATCCCAATTTGGCACTACGGGGTAATGGACGTTCCAACAACCGCCGAACTCGCGCCTCAAGCCGGCTACCGGATTCGAGGATGCCGAGGAAGGCCATGGGCATCCGTGGGGGAACTGCACAGTAGCGGGCCACGGCGACCAGCGTGGCCGGGTAGTCGTCGGAACCCGGCTCGAGCATCACCGCCTCGTCCACCGCGGCCTCGCGCAAGGACCGGATGCGGGCGTTGGCAAACCACACCAGCGGATTCCACCACCACGCGATCTGAACGCAAACTTGGAGCAAGTTCCAGGCGAGGTCCCACCGCTGCAAATGGATGAGTTCATGCCGAAAAACCTGCCGGAGCGACTCGGCATCGATCTGCTCGCTGAGCCCCCGGGGCAGCAAGATCACCGGCCGGAACAGTCCACACAGCGCCGGCCCCTGCGCCGTATCGGTAAGGCACAGCCGCGGAAGCTTCGACCGCAGCCCCAGCCCGGCCGCGGTCTCGGCCAGCACTGTTTGCAAGGCCTCCGGTGCCTCGTCCGAATCCCGAACCTGCCGGGCCACCTCCCGGCTCCGCACCAGCACCCAGATTGCCCAGGCACCGCAACCGACGACCCAAACCAGCAGAAGCCCGCCGGCCAATTGGAGCTTCGGGTGTGCGGGCGTCGCGGTCTTCAGTCCGACCGGCCCGACAACTTGCGAAACCTCAGAGACCACGGTCGCTGAGCCCGCCGCCACCCGGGGCACTCGCACCGCGGGAGTCACCAACCACGGGGCCACCCAATAGGCGATGGCCGTGGGCGACAGCAAGTCGACGGGCAACAGTAGCTTAATCACCACCAACATCCACAGCCCATGCCGCAAGGCCGCCCGGGCCCGGTCGCGAATGAGCCCATCTAGCCCCGACAAGACTCCCACCAAGATGGCCAACTGCACGGACATGCTCACCGCCACCGCGGTGCTGGAAGTTCCGGTGTCGTTGAACCACAGAACAAAAGAGGAAAAAGACCCGGTGCTCATGGAACGTGGGAAATGGGGAGGAAGGAAAAGAATGGAAGGAGTTCAACGAAGCCCGAGGCGTGACGAATCACCCCCGGTGCACCGCATCACGGCTTGGGAGTGGGCGACGGAGTTTTGGAATTTTTCGCCCGGGCGGTTTTGCGGCGGGCCGCGATCAGCGCCTCGAGTTGATCTAGCTGGGTGGCGTCGAGACGTTCCGATTCGAGCAGGCACTGCACCATGGGCGTGAGTGCACCATCGAATGCGTTCTTGAGGGCATAACGCAACTCGCCCAGCTGGGCCTGCTGCCGCGAGACTGCCGAGCGGTAGAGGGTCAGGTTGCGGAGCTTCTCGGAGGTGAGCAGCCCCTTGGCCGCCATGCGCTCCATCAGCGTGCGAACCGTGGAGACCGACCAGTCGCGCTGACCAGCCAAGTGCTCCTGAACGGTCGGCGCCGGACACGGCTCGAGACTCCAGACCGCCTTGATAACGGCCCATTCGGACTCCGTAAGTTCAGGCAAAGAGGCGTTGGTGATCATGTACGTCACCGTATCGCTACAAATGTAACGATGTCAATTTCATTGTCGTTTTTAAACGACACGATGGATTATAGGGCTCCAGGTAGGTCCCAGAAACGGCCTAAATCCAACGAATCCGATCGAGCTCTACACATGTCTACGAAAGTCTTCGTTGATTCTACGAAGAACCTCGTACAACTTCATCTCCAATGACTCAACAACACCGACGCCCCACTGAGGCGGAGTTGTCCATCTTGCGGGTCCTCTGGGCCAAAGGACCTTCCACCGTCCGGCAGGTGGTTGAGCGTTCCGAGCCTGGGACCGGTTACACCACCATCCTCAAGCTGCTGCAGATCATGACCGAGAAGGGCTTGGTCACACGGGACGACTCGCAACAAAGCCACGTCTTTGTCCCGGCGCAGCCCGAGGAGAAGACCCAACGGCAGCTGGTGGACGACCTGCTCGACCGCGCGTTCGGCGGGTCCGTCCAGAAGCTGGTGCTGCAGGCCCTCTCCGGCAGCAAGCCCTCCCGTGAAGAACTCACCGAACTGAGGAAACTCCTCAAAACCCTCGACACCCGACGCCCATGAGTTCCTTCCCTTCCGACCTGTCGGCCCCCTGGATGATCCCCGCCGCCCAGGCCCTGCTGCATTTCCTCTGGCAAGGAGCCTTGCTGGCCGCCGGCCTCGCCGTGACTCAGCGTCGGCTCCGCAACGCCTCTGCCTCCGATCGCCACGCCCTGGCCTGCACCACCCTGGCCCTGATGGCGATCGCGCCACTGGTGACGTTCTGGATGCTGTGCTCCACCGGTCCCTCGATCGCGTCATCCGCTGCAGTGGTGGCACCGGCACAGTCCGCGACCGTGTCTGTCTTGGCCACCGGTTCTGCCGAGACCATCGCTCCGGGTTCCGCGACCCTTCCCGCGGCGCTCCTGCCGTGGACGCCTTGGATCACCGCGCTCTGGATGATAGGCGTGGCAGTTTCAGCACTGCGCCTGCTAGGCGGCGCGTGGCGGCTGCATCGATGGGCCACCCGTGAGACTTCGCCCGCACCCTCGGAGTGGCAGGAGCGCTGCGACTCCCTGGGTCGGCGACTGGGCCTCCGAAGCCAGGTCCCCCTGCGGGAGTCACCCCGCGTCCATGGGCCGCTCATCGTCGGGTGGTTCCGGCCGATACTCGTGCTGCCGCTCGGGATGCTCCAAAGCCTGCCGGGCCTGCAAATCGAGGCGCTCTTGCTGCATGAATTGGCCCACGTGCGGGGCCGGGATCCACTCATCCACCTGCTGCAGCGCGCGGTCGAGACCCTGCTCTTCTACCATCCGGCCGTGTGGTGGGTCTCGGAGCAGATCCGCCGCGAGCGCGAGCATCGCTGCGACGACCGGGTCTTCGAGACCCAAGGCGAAGGTCACTCCCTGGCCGAAGCCCTGGTGACGTTGGCCGAACGGGCGTACACCGCCGAGCCCCTCGCACTGGCCGCCACCGACGGCTCCGTGGCCTCCCGTGTTCGACGCCTGCTGCAAGGTCGGCCGCCCGGATCCACGGGGACCACCGCCTCCCGCAAAGGCTGGGTTCGGAGGACCCTCGTCCTGATGGTGGTCGGCCTCGGAATCGCCCTGATTTCCCTCGTCCTCGGCCCCCGCCTTTACGTCGCAACAGTCCGCCTCAGACTGGACTCCAAGGATGAATACGCCGTGATGACGTCCATGCAGGCGATCCAATCTCCGGCAAACCTGGCGACCGTATCGGAGATCCACGAATTGCCAAAGCGATGGTCGTTGGACCCGGCTGCCTGTGTCGATCGCCTCACGGACCGGATCCGGGTTTCGGAATTCCGCAGAACCGGAATCCTGGAGATCCAAGTGGCGAGCGAAGATCCGAAACTGGCCGCCGCCCTGGCCGACTCGCTGGCCTCACTCGCGGTCGACAGGGACAGGAGTGAACAGCATGCAAACGTTATAGCCAGGCGCGAATCGACCCTGAGAATCGCCAAAAAATTGGCCGAAGCCAAACAGAAGCTCTCCCACTCGACCACCAACGACCTCGACGGGGTTCTGGCCACCAGCCAGATCAAAGTCTATGAAGCCATGCTGGAAACAGCCGTTCGGGCTGATGCGGTGACATTCTTATCTACCCAAGCCCAAAGTCAGATCATCGACCCGGCCGTGCCGCCCACCCGACGCAGCCGCTGGAGCGGAAATTGATGCGCTGCATAGAGCCGGCATTCCGTCAACCCGCTTGCTTCCGTCGCAACAGGTTCCCGACGCGACCTCAACTTCGAGACTCCGAAGTCCCCAGTCCGTCGACCAAGGACCGCCGGTAGTCCGGGGGCGGATCACCATACCCGGCGCGACGGCGGGCCAAGGCCGGGGCCACGATGTCCTGTCCGACATCCAACGGGGCTTGCCACAGTTCACGCCACAGACGCACCGAATTGCCGGGATACAAGTTGGGAGACTCGTCGTCGAACGCAGGCCGGAACAGATCCACGGCGTTCCTCAATTCCTGCAGGAGTTCTTCTTGGGTGGGGTGCCCGGTCAGGTCGATCACCCGCCGGAAGGCCAAGAGGTCCTTGGCATCGAGGCGAGCCAATTTGGCGATCAGGATGTCGAGAGGGTGCGGGATAGTCACCGTGACCTGACCCAAAGACACGATTTTCGCCCGCTCGGCCATCAACGGAGTGGTGCGAAAGCTGAGGCGGTAGCCGGGTTCCAGGTACAAGTCGGCCTGCCCTTTGCCAAGACCGAGGCGTCGGATTCGCTCGTGATGGTCTTCGTCATCGTCGGAAAAAAAATCCACATCCGCACTGGTCCATGTGCGGTTCAGCGTGAGTTGGAGCGGTGCGGAGCCAAACAGGATGAAGTGGAACCTCCGGTCGGTCGGCAGTCCGTCGAAAAAGGCGCGGAGCAACCGCCCGGCCGGCGTGCTCCAATCCGCGTCACCGCGCCACCAGTCCCAGGTTTTGGTCGAACTCATGTTTGCGGTCTCCAATGCGGCGTCCCTGATATCGGATGGAATAGATCCCCTGTTGGATCAAGCGGTTGGTGACTTCCGGATCTTGGGCGAGCCGTCGACCGATGCGCTGGTCACGGGCCGTCATGCGGCCGGCCTCCTTGCGAAACAGAATGCGCGCCGCGAGGCGGGATTTCCGCCACGGCCGATCCGTATCGTCGCCCGGGATTCGCATGGTTTGGTTAATATGACCGGCATCGCTGATGATTTCAACCCGGCGCACAAAATCAGCGGCCAAGATTCCCGGCTCCCGACCCATCCATCATGCCAGGCGGGACTTCAGGTGATTTGAGTTTTCTAAACTCCGAGTTTCAAAAACTCATTTACACAGCCGCGCCGCGCTGAACCTCCGGAGTCATCGATTTCCATGACAGGTCATCCCCTGCCCAGCCTTCCGCCGCGCAAGCCATTGGCCTAGGCTCGGGGCCGATGTCCGAGGCCGAGGCCCCATTCAATACTGAGACCCAACGGTCCGCTATCCCGGCGGAGGTTCTGGGGCTCACCCGCGCGGAGTGGAAGTCCACCGCCAAGGCCTGGGGGTTCGCCGAAGTGCACGCCAGCACGCTTTGGTACCAGCTCTACCAGGCTGGCCTGCGCGAGTTCCAGACCTCGGATCGACTGCCGCCGCGCTTCTTAGAACGGGTGCTGCGCGACCATCGCCTGCACTTCCCTCCGGTGATCCGGGAAACCCGCTCCTCCGACGGATTCACGCGCAAGTACCTGCTCGGGCTGCCCGATGGCGAAGTCATCGAGACGGTGCTCATGCGCTACAGCGGCCGAACCACCGCCTGCGTGAGCTCGCAAGTCGGCTGCGCCATGGGCTGCGTGTTCTGCGCCACCGGACAGCGCGGCTACACCCGACACCTCACGGCCGGGGAGATCGTCGGCCAGGTATTGCATGTGGACGGGGTGTTGCGCGAAACGGCTCCCCGCTCGGAC
>CAMCYJ010000034.1 GCA_945883815.1 Akkermansia muciniphila
CTGCGTGTCCTGCCACACCTTCACCACCCATGGTTCCATGGGCATTCCGGCGCTGGCCCTCGACAAGATGGGCGAGCGGCTCGAATGGGAGTGGCTGCAACGCTACTTGCCCAACCCGGCGGCCCTGCGCCCCGGCACCCGCATGCCCACCTTCTGGCCCGAGGGCAAGGCGGTGAACACCAAGATCCTCAATGGCGACACCGCGGGCCAACTGCGCTCCATCTACGCCTACCTGGCCGATGGGGCCAAAGCGGAGATCCCGGCCGGGCTCATCCGCGGCAAGAAGGAGATCGTGGTCGATGACGAGGCCGTCATCTACCGCAACTTCATCGAAGGCGCCGGAGCCCGGGCCATCGGCGTGGGTTATCCGGAGCGGGCCAACCTGGCGTTCGACGCCCAAAACCTCCGCATGGCACTGCTCTGGCAAGGTCCCTTCATCGACATGGCCCGCCACAGCACCGACCGCGGCACGGGCTACGAACCGCCGCTGGGTGATCACCGCATCCGCCTGCCCGAGGGTCCGGCGTTCGCCGCACTCACCTCCGCCACGGCCCCATGGCCGACCGCGGTCGATACCGACAGCCAGTTCATGGGCTATCGACTCGATGCCCGGCAACAACCCACCTTCCGCTACCGGATCCACGGCCTGAACATCGAAGAAACGCCGCAGGCCAAGCCGGGCAGCGTCGACATGACTCTCGTTCGAAACTTCAAGTTCCAGGGCACGTCGACCCAACCCCTCACGCTGCGCTTGGCCAAGGGCGGCATCCAACCGGCCGGCAGCGGCTTCAAGGTGGAGGGCGGATTGCTCATCCAGGTGGGCCCCGGCGCCAAGGCCTCCGTGGTGGGCGACGAACTCCGCGTCACCCTCGAACCGAATACATCGGAACTCCGCGTGGAAATGACCTGGTGATCCTCGTGTGGAATCCCTCGAACCCAACCGCAACCTCTTCCCCCTCTCCCGCATGAAGTTCCTGAACCCCACCGCGCTCGCCGCCGCCCTCTGGCTTGTGTCCACCGTCCCCGTCTTCGCCGCCACCAAGGCCGAGCAAGAAGCCGAGTACTACCCCATCTCCACCCTGCCCGTGCCAGAAGGCGTGGTGCTCGAAGCCGGCGCCATCCAGGTGCTGCCCGACCAGCGCATCGCCGTGTCGACACGCTTGGGCGAAATTTGGTTCGTCGCCAACGCCTTCGACAAAGATCCCGCCAAGGCCAAGTTCACGCGCTTCGCCTCGGGCCTGCACGAGGTGCTGGGCCTGACCACCCGCGGCGATGGATGGATTTACGCCACCCAGCGCGGTGAACTGACGCGCATCAAGGACACCAACAACGACGGCCGGGCCGACCTCTTCGAGACCGTGGCCGACAGTTGGGGCATCAACGGCGACTACCACGAGTACGCCTTCGGCTCGAAGTTCGATCGCGACGGCAACATCTGGGTCATCCTTTGCCTGACCGGCTCCTTCACCAGCGAGAATCCGTATCGCGGCTGGGCCCTGCGCATCACCCCAGAGGGCAAGACGATCCCGACCACCAGCGGACTGCGTTCGCCCGGCGGCATCGCCACCAACCATTTGGGTGACATGTTTTATACCGACAACCAGGGCCCCTGGAATGGCACCTGTTGGCTCAAGCACCTCAAGCCCGGGGGCTTCGTGGGCAACCCCACCGGCAACCGCTGGTATGAAAAGGCCGCCAACATGGGCCCTCGCCCGAAGGATCCTACCAGCAACAGCCGCATCCCCGTGGAGCGAGCCAAGATCCCCGAATTCACGCCGCCGGCGATCGGATTCCCTTACAACAAAATGGGCCAGAGCGCCTCGGGCATCCAGAACGACGGCACCGCCGGAAAGTTCGGACCGTTCCAGAACCAGCTCTTCGTGGGCGACCAGACGTGGAGCACGGTCATGCGGGTGTATCTGGAACAAGTGAACGGCGTGTATCAAGGCGCCTGCTTCCCGTTCCGCGAGGGCTTCGACAGCGGTACACTGAGCCTTGAGCTCGCCTCCGACGGCACGCTGTTCGTGGGCGGCACCGACCGTGGCTGGGGTGCCCGAGGCGGCAAGCCCTTCGCACTCCAACGGATGAACTGGAGCGGCAAGACCCCGTTCGAAATCCACGAGATGCACGTCAAGCCCGACGGCTTCGAACTCACCTTCACCGAACCGGTGGATCCGGAGACCGCCGGCAAGGTGGAGTCGTACCAGTTCCGAACCTTCACTTACATCTACCAGTCCAACTACGGATCACCCGAGGTGGATGCCACAACGCCGCCGATCGAGGCGGTCACCGTGGCCGCCGACGGCCGCAGCGTGCGCCTCAAGACCGCGCTCAATCTGGGCCATTTGCACGAACTCAAGTCCACCGGCGTGCGCTCCAAGTCGGGCCAACCGCTGCTGCACCCGCTGGCCTACTACACCCTCAACGAGATCCCTCGATAAACAGGACGTTGGGGAAGCGGTGCCAGCGGAACTGGTCCGTTTGAACCGAGCCTCGGGTGGTTGGTGTCATTTGCATCACGGCCTGCCCGAGGCCTCTCCGGAGACCCCGTGCGACCGACCGCGGAGACCCGGTGCCTCACCCGGGTGAATGCGATGAAGGCCGACTGTGATCAAGGGCTCATCGACGGAAGGGGCCTGGTGATTCAGGTCCTGAATGCCCCGGGCTTCACCGCCGAAAAGGAGGCTGGGCTGATTGGAGCAGAGCGTCCTGACCCAGCGTTCTGAAGGGGCTACCGCGGGCGTTCCACCCGCACTGATTCGGGTAGCACCACGACCACCCGGACACCCGGGGCGCGAGCATTGACGCGGAACATGCCTTGCCGAGGGGCCTCCGGGCTCAGGAGGTTGATGTAGGCTTGGACGTCACTCGGGGTCAGTCGCTGGACCACATCGGGGTCTCCCTCCACTTCGACATGGACCATCGAGGGCAAAATCTGGACCTGGTTTTCTGCCTGCCCCGTGGCCAACACACCCACGGGGATGTTCTCCAGCACCCGCACGCGGAACGCATCATTGGAGGCCAACCGATCCATGCCAAGATTGGAGCGGACCGTGAGCCAGATGAGGGTGGCCAAGGCCAATGAACCCAGCTTCTGGGCCCGGTTTTGGATGAGAAGATCGCGCCAGGCCATGTCAGTGTCCTCCGTTGCCCACGACTCCGGTGAACCAACGTCGCAGCCAAGAATTCCCTGGGCGACCGGACGACCGCTTCACCAGCACCTCCGTCAGGAAGGCTCGGAGTTGCTCGACTGTGATATTCCGGGTCAGGACGCCCCGATGGGCATACGAGATGGCACCGGACTCCTCGGACACCACGACGACCACGGCATCGGTCTCCTCACTCAAACCCACGGCTGCCCGGTGGCGGGTCCCCAGGGACTTGGGAAGATCACCCCGTTGGGTCAGCGGAAAAATCGCGCCCGCCCGTAGGATTCGGTCGCCCTTGATGATCACACCGCCGTCGTGGATGGCATTGTTCGGGAAAAAGATCGTCTCGAGCATCTCGGGCGTCGCTTCACAGTCGACGGGAATGCCCGACTCAACCGTCTCTGCCACGGAGATCAACTGTTCGATGGCGATGAGCGCCCCCATGCGGGCCGGAGCCATCCGATCCACCGACTCGACGATGACTTCCAGGTTTTCCCGCTGCTCCTGCGGGTTGGTGAAGAGCGGCAGATTTCCCACCTCGGCAAACAACCGGCGGATCTCCGGTTGGAAGAGCACCACGATCGCCAGGGCCAGGAAGGGCAAGATCTGGTTGAGGATGGCGTTGAGGACATCCAAGCGCAGCAGGCGCACCGACAAGGTGAGCACCAGCAGCACGACCACGAAACCGGTCACCACGGCCTGCCCCCGAGTCCCCTTCAGGAACCGGTAGCCATAATAAATGCCCACCCCCAGGATTCCTATCTCCAGGGTCGGGCGCCAGATGGCCTGCAATAATGGCAGCAGCGAATTCAACGCGTGTTGGTCTGGTTGTTCAGTATCTCCCTCATGCGCAGCGCCTGAACAGTTTGGGCCACATCATGGACCCGGAACACAGTCACTCCCGCTTCGGCAGCCCACAAGGCACAGGCGACCGAAGCACCGATCCTTTGATCTGGCTCCGCGCCAAACAAATGGCCGATGAAGGATTTCCGGGAAACCCCAAGCAGCATTGGTCGTTTGAGGGATGAAATCACCCCCAAACCTCGCAGAAGGGACAAATTGTGAGCCGGTGTTTTGCCGAAGCCGATACCCGGATCCAACAAAACCTGCTCCCGTCGCACTCCTTGTTCTTCCAATCGAAGGAGCCGCTCTTCAAAAAAGGTGGTCACCTCTTGGACCACGTCCTCGTAGCGCGGGTCTTGCTGCATGGTCTGCGGAGTTCCCTGCATGTGCATGAGCACGTAGCCCGCCCCGGTGGCCGCCACGGTTTTCCAGAGTTCCGGATCCGTCCGATGGGCCTCGATGTCATTGATGACACTGGCGCCCGCGTCCAGAGCCGCCCGAGCCACACCGGCCTTGCGGGTGTCGACGGAAATCACCGCCTGAGTCTTGGCCGCCAGAGCCCGCACCACTGGAATCACTCGCCTCAACTCCTCAGACTCATCGACCGGCGCCGCACCTGGCCGGGTGGACTCGCCCCCGATGTCGATGAACTCCGCCCCTTCGGCGACCAACTGCTCACCCCGGTCGATGGCTTGCTCGGCCTCGTAGAAACACCCGCCGTCGCTAAACGAATCGGGCGTGACATTGAGAATCCCCATCACCATGGCGGGACGTGGGAAACCCCAACGGTATTGACGCGCCGTGAATTCCATCCGCAGAGGCAGTTTCAGCAGGACCCAGTTTCCAGGGTCAAGTTTGCCGGATTAGTAAGAGGCTGCACCCGAGGCAGCTGCTGGAGAACGCTGGATCAACTCGATCTCATAACCCTCCGGCGCGTCGACGAAGGCAAACCCTCCGGATCCATCCGCCTTGTAGGTGGGGCCGTCACTGTACCGGAGGCCCAGCGTGGCGAGGTGTTGACCAAAGGCCTCCAAGCTCGAGACCTCGAACGCCAGATGGGTCAGGTCGGCCTGCACCTCCACCGGCCCGCTGGAAGGAAAATGGCACAACTCAATGGTCTCCTCGCTTTCCGGCGCTTTCAAAAAGACCAACTCCGAACCCCGCGGAGACTTGTGACGGCGCACCTCCTCAAGGCCCAGAACGTCTTTGTAGAAACGCACCGAACGTTCCAAGTCGTTGAGCCGATAGCGGGTATGCAGCAATTTCGAAACGCGCATGGGCCGATCTTAGGCATACTTGGAATTGATGGCCAGCGACGTGGGTGTTTTTTGTTGAGGCGACCTCCGAAAAAACCGGACGAGAGCTTCCGAATACATGGAAGTAAACTACGTCTGCCAAAAGAACTCCTTGCCCGGGACCTGATCCGACAGGTAGAGGTCCCGACCAATCCTTTCATGGGAAAAGCCCTCGTCATCGCCGAAAAACCTTCCGTCGCCGCGGACATCGCCAAAGCCCTCGGTGGGTTCAAACGCGTCGATGACTACTTCGAACGGGAAGACACCATCGTCGCCTCGGCCGTCGGTCACTTGCTCGAAATCCGCGCTCCAGAGGCCTTCGAGGCCAAGAAGGGCAAGTGGAGTTTCAACGCTCTGCCGGTCATTCCGCCGCACTTTGACCTGCAGCCCCGCGAGAAATCCGAGGCCAAGCTCAAGACCTTGCAGAAGCTCATCAAGCGCAAGGATGTCGATGCCCTGGTCAATGCCTGCGACGCCGGCCGTGAGGGAGAACTCATCTTCCGCTACATCACCCAATACACCCAGGCCCGGCAGCCGATCCGACGTTTGTGGCTGCAGTCCATGACACCCGCCGCCATCCGCGAGGGTTTCAACCGACTGCGTTCCGATCAAGAAATGCAGCCCCTGGCGGCAGCGGCCACCTGCCGTTCCGAATCCGATTGGCTGGTCGGCATCAACGGCACCCGGGTGATGACCGCCTTCAATTCCAAGGGCGGCGGCTTCAACAAGACCACCGTCGGTCGGGTGCAAACCCCCACGTTGGCCATCCTGGTGGAGCGTGAGGAAAAGATCCGCAAGTTCGTGCCGCGCAACTATTGGGAATTGCACGCCACCTTCGGCTGCGAAGCCGGTCAGTATGTGGGCCGCTGGTTCGATGAGCGCTTCAACAAGCCGGCCGGCAAAGACGCCGACGAAGCCCTGCGGGCCGACCGCATTTGGGATGCCGCCAAGGCGACCGCCATCCGGGAACGCTGCCTGAACAAGCCCGGGGTGGTGACCGAAGAGAGCAAGCCCAGCAACCAGCTCTCGCCCACGCTGTTCGACCTCACAACCCTCCAACGTGAGGCCAACCGTCGCTTCGGATTCTCCGCGACACGCACCCTGCAAATCGCCCAGGCGCTGTATGAGCGGCACAAGGTGCTCACCTATCCGCGTACCGATTCCCGCGCCCTGCCCGAAGACTACCTCGGCACCGCCCGGAGCGTGCTGGAGACCATGAACGGCAGCGGCTACGGCAAGTTTGCCGCCACCATCTTGGATCAAGGCTGGGTGCGTCCCAACAAGCGCATCTTCAACAACGCCAAGGTCAGCGATCACTTCGCCATCATCCCCACCTCGGTCGAACCGAAGGGACTCAGCGACGTGGAGTTGCGCATTTACGACATGGTGGCCAAGCGGTTCCTCGCCGTGTTCTACCCCGCCGCGGAATACCTCATCACCACTCGCATCACCCGGGTCGAGGGCGAACCGTTCAAGACGGACGGCAAGGTGTTGGTGAAGGCCGGTTGGCTGGAGATCTACGGCCGCGAGGCTCAAGCCCAGAACGAGGGCGAAGAAGCCACCGCCAACCTGGTCCCGGTGAAGCCCGGCGAGCGGGTTCCAACCGAGCAAATCGAACTCAAGGTCAACCAAACCAAACCGGCCCCGCGCTACAACGAAGCCACGCTGCTCGGCGCGATGGAAGGCGCTGGAAAACTGGTCGAAGACGACGAACTGCGATCGGCCATGGCCGACCGAGGTCTGGGCACCCCGGCTACCCGCGCCTCCGTCATCGAAGGCCTGGTCGATGAAGAATACTTGCATCGCAATGGCAACGAGCTTCAGCCCACGGGCAAAGCCTTCATGCTCATCGCCCTCCTGCGCGGTTTGGGCATCGAAGAACTGAGCAAGCCCGAGCTGACCGGCGAGTGGGAGCACAAGCTCAAGGAGATGGAAGCCGGTCGCTACACCCGGCCGCAGTTCATGCAGGACATCGCCGAGATGACCCGGCGCATCGTCGAGCGCACCAAGGCTTTCCAGGGCGACGAGGTGCCCGGCGACTTCGGCGACTTGCACACCCCCTGCCCCAAGTGCGGCGGCAAGGTCAAAGAGAACTACCGCCGCTTCCAATGCTCCGGTTGCGATTTTAGTATGCCGAAATTCCTCGCCAGCCGCCTGATGGAAGGCCGCGAGATAGAACAACTCATTACCGCCGGCACCTTCGGTCCGCTCCAAGGATTCCGTTCCCGGCAGGGTTTCCCGTTTGCGGCCGTCATCAAGCTCGATGCCGAAAAGAAACTCGTGTTCGACTTCGGTGACGAGAAGAAGGAAGACGGCTCCTCCGCCGAGGTGGATTTCACCGGCAAGGAACCCGTGGGCCAATGCCCCAAGTGTCCGGGCAAGGTCTTCGAGAACGGGATGAACTATGTTTGCGAGCGTTCGGTCGGGGCCGCCAAGTCGTGCGACTTCCGCACCGGCAGCGTGATCCTCCAGCAATCCATTGACCGGACTCAGGCGGCCAAACTGCTCGCCCAAGGCAAGACCGACTTGCTCAAGGACTTCGTTTCCAAGAAGACGGGCAGAAAGTTCGAGGCCTTCCTGACCATGAAGGAGGGCAAGGTGAGCTTCGAATTCGCACCGCGCGAAAAGAAATTCCCGGCCAAAGGCAAGAAGGCCGCCGAACCTGAAGCCAAGATCGACTTCACCGGGCTCACCTCGGTGGGCGCTTGTCCGAAGTGCAAAGGCAAGGTTTACGAAGGGCCGACTTCATGGGTTTGCGAACGCACCCAAGCCGACACGCGCAAGTGCACCTTCAAGGTCGGCCGCAAGATCCTCGAGCAACCCGTGGAGCGGCCGCAGGTCGAGAAGCTCCTGCAAGACGGACGCACCGAAGCCCTAAGCGGTTTCGTATCGAAGGCGGGCAAGAACTTCACGGCGCACCTGGTGCTCGGCCAGCGGGGCAAGGTGGAGTTTGAATTCCCGGACCGGTGAACGGCGTTCCGAGACGGATGGCATCGGTCAACCTGCGAGGCCCGCCTGCTCACACCCGCGCTTTCGAAGAAAGCGCCTTACCGCCCAGGTAGGGCTGGATCTCCGAGCCGGCCGCATCCTTCCTCGGCGCTTTCGGAGAAAGCGCCCTACCCTCCCGGGCGATCGAGTGAGAAGCGGTCCCGGGTGCGCAGGTAGTCGGTGCCGCCCATGCGGCCGACCAGATCGAGCCGATCGGGATCCGGATATCCGCCGGCACCGATCACCGCGTCGGCCACGTACATCCTCACGATTCGCCCCAGCACCATGTTGCCGCCGGCCGGGCCCTCGCTGACGCGAATGATGCGGTCCAACCGGCACTCAAAGGCCACCGACGCACTGGCTACCCGGGGCGGGCGAATCACCATCGAAGGCGCCGCAGCAATCCCAAACCGCTCGAACTCGCTTTCCTCAAAACCCAGCATCGCCGAAGTGGCGTTCATGGCCTCTGTGTCCGCGGCCGAGACCGTGTTCACCACGAACTCCCCGGTGGCCTCGACATTTCGCAAGGTGTCTTTGGGCGAGCCGTCCCGGTGGTTCACCGGGCAGAACATCAAGGTGGGCGGGCGCGCACACACGCCTTGAAAAAAACTGAACGGCGCCAAGTTGGCGATTCCCGACACCGAAACCGTGCTCACCCAAGCGATGGGCCGCGGCAAGATCGAGTGGATCATCCACTCGTACATCGTCCGGGTGTTCAGTTGGTCCGGATCGAGTTCCATGAATTACTTCCCTTCCCAACCGAGCAGGAAATGCAGCACGAGGTCGGGCAAATCGAGGCTGTAGCCGCCTTCCAAAATGACAAAGGTCGGGATGCCGGAAGCGCGGGCCCACTGTCCCAGCAGGTGAAAGTCCTCGCGCTCGAGGGTGCCATTGGCCAGCGGATCCTTGGTGTAGGCATCGAAGCCAGCAGAGATGCCGATGAATCCAGGCCGTGTGGCGAGCAGGCGCTGCCACGCCGTCTCCAACGTCCGACGCCACGTGTTTCTGGGGGTGCCCCCCGGCAGCGGATAGTTGAAGCAATTCGGCCCCACGTCCGCTTGGCCCGTTCCGGGATAGGTGTCGCCCTGATGCACCGAGGCGAAGGCAACCCCCTCCACTCCCTGCAAGACGTCCTCGGTGCCATTGCCGTGATGGACGTCGAAGTCGAACACGGCGACGGGCCCCAATCCACGGGCGCGGGCCTCGAGCACCGCCAGGGCCATCGACGAATAGTAACAGAACCCCATGGCCCGATCCCGTTCGGCATGGTGTCCGGGCGGACGCATCAAGGCGAAGGCCGGCTCGCCTGAGGCCGCCAGTTCCATGGCGCGCACCGCGGCCCCGACGGAACGGCGTGCATGGCCCTCGATGTCCGGGTGCCACGGAGTATCCGCATCGAAGGCGGCCTCCACCTTCAATCGGGCGAGGTGTTCGGGCGTGTGTCCCCGCAGCAGCAGTGCATCGGAAACCTCCGCGGGCTCGGCCCATTGCAGCGCGATCGATTTTTGCAGCCGCAGCAAGTCAGCCGTCCGGGCGACGCGGTTCGGTTTTTCGGGATGCCCGGGCTGATGGTAGCCGGTGCAGCGCGGATCAAGGACGATCGTCATGGGAGTGGCGTCGGTTCAGAGAGTGGGTTTCGAGACGGGCCCCGCGGTCAGCGGCGCATCAGTGCCAGCAGGCCCTCGGCGCACAGGCGGGCAAACTCCGGATCGTTGATGTTGCCGTCGTACTCGGTCACGGGGATGTCCTGACGGAGGTTCGACTTCCAAGCTTCGAAGAGCGCAGCGTCGGCTTCCGGCCAGTGGAACGGCTGCCCCGGGGCGCTGATGACGCTGATGCCGCGCAGCGGGATGAACACCCGGATGGGCCCCTTCGACAGGTTGCACTTCTCGGCCAAGATGCGCCCCAACTGAGCGCACTCTTCTGGGTTGGTGCGCATGAGCGTCACCTGTGCGTTGTGGTGGTAAAATCGGCGGCCAGCGAATCGGGCGGGCACCGTGGCCGGTTCGCCGAAGTTGACCATATCAAGGCATCCCGGCGTGACGATCGCCGGAACCCCCGCACGGGCCGCGGCTTCGCAGCGCGTGGGGCCGGCATTCAAGACTCCGCCCACGAGTTCATCGGCCCATTCGGTGGTGGTGATATCCAACACGCCGGACACGAGCCCGCTCTCCACCAGCGACTCCAGCGTTCGCCCGCCCGTGCCAGTGGCCGCGAAGATCATCACCTCATAGCCGGCGGCCTCCAGGATCTCCCGGGCCCCAGTCACACACGCCGTGGTGTTGCCAAACTGCGAGGCCACGATCACGGGCTTGAGCACGGCCTCGGGGGGCCGCGCCGACACCATGCCGCAAATAGCCCCGGCCGCTTGGGCGAGAATCACGCGCGACAGCCGGTTGATACCCGCCACATCCACAACGCTGGGCATCATCACGATGTCCTTCACGCCGACGTAGGGGGCCGTATTTCCGCTGGCCAACGTGGAAACCATGAGCTTGGGAAAACCCACAGGCAGCGCGCGCATGGCCGACGTGCAAATGGCCGTTCCGCCACCGCCGCCCAATGAGATCACCCCGTCGATGCGGCCTTCGCGCTGCAACCGCGCCAGCACCAACGGAGCCGCCCGGGTCATCAGGGCCACCGCCTCGCCGCGATCACGCCGCGCCACCACCACGGCCAAGTCGGCACCGGCCTCGCGGGCCACCTCTTCGCGCGAAACATCGGCCTCCAGCGTCGCCGGCCCCAGCGTACCCACATCGATGAGCAGCACCGAATGCCCGTGCTCCCGGATGCGATCCGCCACATAGCGATGCTCTTCCCCCTTCGTGTCAAACGTGCCCAGAACAGCGATGGTAGCCATGGATCCCGAAATCGTATCCCCGCCCACTCCGCAGACCAACCCGAAAGGCAGAGGAGGAGCAGCGGCGAGGGGTGAATGCCCTGGGTCACCCATCTCTTTTGAATTCCTTACATTTAAATCTTACCTGTTCCCAATGCAGGCCACTCTTACTTCCTAAGAGTCTGTCTGAAAATGGGGAGGGGTTCTGCGGCTGGGGAATTCTGGGTTGGGCAAGGCGGTGAGCGGCGGGGCAGACCTCCTGCAGTCTGTTCCGCCCGAACCAACGCAGTCCAAGCCGGAAAGACCCGCCGCCCGGAGGGTTTGGGAGGGAAGAGCCCGCTGGCGGCGTTGCTTGTCGGTCACAGACCGCTGCGGGTCTGTTCCTTCCTCGCGCCTTGCCAATCGAGCCCTTCTCTCCCAAACAGAACCCCTCCCCATTTTTAGACAGGCTCTAAGGCCAAATCACCATTCCCATCGACATCCGCAACCGTCTTCACCTCAAGCCGGGCGACATCTTGGAATTCGATGAAACCTCTCCCTTTTTGAAAGCCACCAAGGCCATTCCGGCCGAAGCCTGGGAGCAATTTGGAACCGATGCCACGGACCCGTGGGCCGGGTTGAGCATCCCAGAGGTCCTGGATCAATTGCGGGGACCGGTCGAATTGCCCTCACCCGCTCAGCCTTGAACAGCCGCCGCCATGCGCACCGCCCTCGACAGCTCGGTCCTGATCCTCCTGTACCGGAAAAAACCCGGTTGGGAGGCTTGGCGGAACAGCCTTCAACTTGCGGCCCTTCAAGGCGAATTGATCATCTCCCCGATCGCTTTCGCCGAGTTCTCCATCGCCTATCCTAGCGTGGAATCGGCCCTCGCCGACTTGGACCGCCTCCACATTTTCTATGATCCCATCACCCCTGCTGCTGCTTACCGCGCAGGCCAGACATTCCTACGGTACCGGCGGGAAGGTGGGCCACGACAGCACCTCATCCCGGACTTTCTCATCGCCGCTCACGCCAGTGTGCAGGCCGACCGTCTCGCCGCCATCGATCGCGGCTATCTCCGCACCTATATCCCCGATTTGCCCATTTTGTCCCCGATAGAGTGATCGGCCACACCGACACACGACCGATTCTCCTGCGGTCGCCCAGTGGGTGACCGCGTTGACAGCATCAGCGTGGTGATTCCTTTTTGTATCACAATGAAGACAGCCACGGTCAGAGACCTTCGGAACGATTTCGCCCGAGTCTCCGCGTGGATCGAGAATGGAGAGGAGGTCGTCATCACCAAGGCTGGCAAGTTCTTCGCTCGCCTCGTGCCCGCCCAACCCGCTCTGCCGCCCCGGCTTGTGAAACGGCCTTCACACCACCTCCACCACGGATGCCCATCGGGCGACTGGCATGCCATCTCAGATATCCAGCCCATAGCCTTCAAGGTTGCCCCGAATCGGAGGGCTGACGGAGAGTTTGCCCGGGAACTTGCATGGGGAAGGAGACCAACAACGCTGCGACACCAGAGCAGGCACCAGTGCCGAAATCGGTACTCGCTGCTGCTCCCGTTGCCGCAATGACCAGCACCGGGGCACACGCCTCCGCGGAAACGGCTGGCCTGGAATCGCCGGTGTCGGCGGTGGCCGGGGTGGGTTCGGCGCGGGCACGCCTGTTGGCCAAACGGGGCATCCTCACTGTGGGCGACCTGCTGCTGGACGCGCCACGCCGCCACGAAGACCGACGCCAATTCAGCAAGATTCGCGACCTTCAGGAGGGTCAGAAGACGACGGTGTCGGGCAAGGTCATCGCGATGGGCAATAAGACCTTCGCGCGCACCGGGCGCAGCGTCTTTGAAGTCATCCTCGACGACGGCAGCGCTCACCTCCATTGCCGCTGGTGGAACCTGCCCCAAATGGAACGGTTCTTCGACGTGGGCGATGAACTGGTGGTGCACGGCAAGGTCCGCTCGCTGCGACCCAAGGCCATGGACCACCCGGAGACCGAGACCCTCTCATCGGTCACCCGTGAGGCCGATGCGGAGACGCTCGCCGTCGGGGCCGTCGGGGCTGCTGGGACTGCCGATCCAGCCGAGGAACCCAGCTTGCACGTCGGCCGGTGGGTGCCCCTCTACAGCCTCACCGACGGACTCACCCAGCGGGCGCGGCGTTGGATCGCCTGGAACGCGCTGAAAGCCTTCGGCGAGCGCATCCCGGAGGCGGATCCGGACTTGTTGGTCGAAGCCAGCCGGTCGGGCTGGACAGCCTCCGCGGACGGCCAGCAAGAAATTCCGCTCCTCGCCCAAGAGTGGCCTGCGCGGGCGCAGGCCATCCGGGATTTGCATTTCCCGGCATCCGACACCGATGCCGAACGGGCCCGGCAACGGCTCGCGCTCGACGAGTTCATCGCGCTGCAATTCGAGATCCAGCGCCGCCGCCTCAATCTGGAATCCAAGGCCACCGCCCTGCCCTGCCAAGGTAACAATTCGCTCATGCGCCCTTTCCTGGCGCGACTCGGGTTTAGGCCAACACAGGCCCAGAACCGGGTGTTGCGCGAAATCCGCGAAGACATGGGCGGGACAGTGCCTATGCGCCGACTGCTCCAGGGCGACGTGGGCTCGGGCAAGACGCTGGTGGCGGCCGCGGCGGCGCTCATGGCGCTCGAGAGCGGGTATTCGGCCGTGGTGATGGCCCCCACCGAAATCCTGGCCCAGCAGCTTCACGCAAACTTCCGGCGATGGCTCGAACCACTGCAAATCCCCGTTCATCTTTGGACGGCCAGCGTGAAGTCGCGCTCCGAACCCGGCTTAAACCTCGGCCTCAGCGACGTGGGCCTCACCGTGGGCACCCACGCCCTCATCGAATCGGGCTTCCTGCCCGAGCGCCTCGGACTGGTCATCATCGACGAGCAACACCGCTTCGGCGTGGCGCAGCGCGAGCGGCTTCTGCGCAAGGGCCGCTATCCCCACCTGCTGGTGATGACCGCCACGCCCATTCCCCGCACCCTCGGCCTGACCTTGTACGGCGACCTCGACATTAGCGTGCTCGATGAGAAACCCCCGGGGCGCGGCAAGATCCGGACGCACTTGCGGACGCCCGACGCGCTGCCCAAGGTCTGGGCTTTTCTCCGTCGGGAAATCGAGCGCGGGCATCAGGCGTACATCGTGTATCCGCGCATCCTCGACAATGGCGAGGAGGACGCCAAATCGGTCGAGACCGAGTACCCCCGGATTAGCAAGGCCTTGGAACCCCAGGTCGTTGGCAAACTCCACGGCCGGATGCCGCCCGAGGAAAAGGAGCGCGTGCTGTCGGAATTCCGGGCCGGCCGAATCCAAGCTTTGGTCGCCACTTCGGTCATCGAGGTGGGCATCGACGTGCCGCAAGCCACGCTCATGCTCATCGAAAACGCCCAACAGTTCGGGCTCGCCCAGTTGCACCAATTGCGCGGGCGAATTGGGCGTGGGGCCACCGAGAGCCACTGCATCCTAGTCAGCGGCAAGGCATCGGCGTCATCAACCGCTTCAGCGGGCCCATCCGCTGCCGTCCCACTGGATCCCCGGCTGAAGGCTTTCTCTGAGACCGATGACGGATTCGAATTGGCCGAACTGGATTTCAAGCTCCGGGGCGTCGGCGAATTGACCGGACTGTCCCAGAGCGGCTCCGATCACCTGCGCTTTGGCAGCCTGATCGAGGACCGACCGCTGGTGGAGTTTGCCCGGCAGTTGGTGCGCCGACATTTGCGGAAGCCGCCAGCTAAACATTCTGCAACTGACCACGGCAACATTGGTTGTTAAGGTTGCAGCCTATGGAGGGTTCTCACTCACAACGCATCCACGAAGACCCTTGGCGGGTCTTCAAGATCATGGCGGAGTTTGTCGAATCCTTCGATACCCTCTCGCGGCTGCCTCCGGCCGTCACCATCTTCGGATCCGCCCGCACCCAACCCGGCGATCTCCATCACGGCATGGCCGAAGCCATTGCCGCGGCACTGGCCCGGGAGCGGTTCGCCGTCATCACCGGCGGCGGTCCCGGGATCATGGATGCCGCCAACAAAGGGGCCTCTCAGGCCGAAGGGATCAGCGTGGGGTTGAACATTGTTTTGCCCGAGGAGCAGAAACCCAACCCGCATTCCAATGTGGCTATCCATTTCCACTACTTCTTCATTCGGAAGGTGGCCTTGGTGAAATACAGCGTGGCTTTTGTCTTCATGCCCGGCGGCTTCGGCACCATCGACGAACTCTTCGAAATCGCCACCCTCATCCAAACCCACCGCATTCCCCGCTTCCCGCTGATCCTCGTGGGGCGGGACTACTGGAAGGGCCTGATCGATTGGCTGCGATCCACCCTCGAAGCACGTGGGATGATCTCCGCCGGGGACCTCGACCTGCTGAAATTGGCCGACTCGACGGACGAGGTCTTGCGGATCATTCTGGATTATCGCGAAATGGTCGGGATCCCCGAATCCGTTCCGGAAGCCTTCCGCTGAACGGCGCAGAACTCACCGGCCGTTCACCGAGCCGACACCCTTTCGACACACTCAACTCCTGACACTACTCCAATGATTTCACTGCAACGACTGGTCGGCGGCGGCGACATCTTTTTTGACCTCCTCGAGCAAAGCGCCGGCGAGGCCCACGAGAGCGTCCAACTCTTCGTCCGGAATCTCTCCTCACCCGAGCCGACTGCGCTGGATCAGTTCGCCATCGTCCGCCGGAAGGAGAAACGCATCACCGAGGAAATCAATGAACGCCTGATCAAGACCTTCGTGACGCCACTGGAACGCGAGGACATCGATGCCCTGGCCTTGGCGCTCTACAAAATTCCCAAGACCCTGGAGAAGTTCGCCGAGCGCTTTCAAATCAGCCCACCCAACATGCCCCGGGGCGGGTTCCATCGTCACGCCCAACTGCTCCAGCAAGCCATGGAGACGCTGGAACTCATGGTCCGGGAACTTCGCTCCTCGCCGGATTTGGCCGTGATCAAGGACCAGAATCTGAAACTCCAGTACCTCGAGGGAGAAGCTGACAAGCTGATGGTTGACCGATTGAGAGAACTCTACAACGCCCCCCATGAGGCGATCAGCGTGGTGGCCCTGAAAGACCTCTACGACCTGCTCGAAAAGGTCATCGACCGTTGCCGCGATGCCGGGAACATCGTCGTGCAAATCGTGCTCAAGAACTCCTGACGCCATCCCCGTTCCATGACTTTGCTGCTGACGGTGATCCTGGTGGCCCTGGTGTTCGAATACATCAACGGCTTCCACGACACGGCCAACTCCATCGCCACGGTGGTGTCCACCAAGGTGCTCACACCCCGGCTGGCCATCGGCCTGGCAGCCATCACCAACCTCATCGGAGCCCTCTACGGCACCGCGGTGGCCAAGACCATCAGTTCGGGCCTGCTCGACCAGAAACTCATCCCGTCGGACCTCTCGCAAAAGGCACTCGTGGCCGCGCTTCTGGGGGCCATCATCTGGAACCTGGTCACCTGGTGGTTCGGGCTACCCTCGAGTTCCAGTCACGCCCTCATCGGGGGACTGGTCGGAGGGGGCCTTGCGGCGGCCGACAACAATCTCGCGGTGGTGATTTTCTCCAAGGTCAAGGAAGGCATGCCGTGGTACAAGCATGATGGCCTGCTCTACAAGGTCATCATTCCCATGTTCCTGTCCCCCGTGATGGGTCTGGTGGTGGGTCTTTTGGTGATGACCCTGCTGTACCTGCTGCTGCGCTCCTGGACTCCACGATGGGTGACCCGCGTCTTCGGCAAGGCTCAGTTGGCCAGCGCCGCCTACATGGGTTTCAGCCACGGTAGCAACGATGCGCAAAAGACCATGGGCATCATCGCCTTGGCGTTGGTCGGTGCCGACAAATCAGGTCTGCTCAAGGATCTCCCCGAATGGTCCAACTTCTTGGCTCATCCCATGGTGAATGACGGCGGTGGCCAGGAAGGCATCGCCACCTGGATCAAGGTCACCTGCGCGCTGGTCATGGCCTCAGGCACGGCTGCCGGAGGCTGGAAGATCATCAAGACCATGGGACACAAGATGGTGAAGCTCCAACCAGTCCATGGGTTCGCGGCTGAAACCACCGCAGCGACGGTATTGAGCGTTGCCGGTCATTTCGGCATGCCTGTTTCCACCACCCACTCCATCACCACCAGCATCATGGGCGTGGGGTGCGCCAAACGTTTCAATGCGCTGAATCTTGGTGTGGTCGAGCGAATCCTTTGGGCCTGGGTGCTGACCCTGCCCGTGACCGCCTTGCTGGCCTACGGCATCCTTCGGCTCATCCGCTGATCGGAATTTGCGAATCGGGATCTGCTGATTCCAGCCGATCCGACCCATACGAAAAACCCAGTGAACCCGACGGTGCTCGGGCTACTTGGTCATCGCCGGGCGAGGCCGGGGTTTATGGAACGCAAACACATCGGTTTGATGCCGATGGCCTGACTTGCCGCCCGTGTTGCGCGGCGCACCCAAAGTAGTTTCAAAATGGCTGGCCGCCTTGCCCGTGAGGATTTCTTCGGTGAGGTCGGCCACGCTCTGGAGAATGCGACTCGGTTGGTACACGTAGTCGCAAACATTCTCCAGTTGGGTGGAACCAGTGAGCACCAGGAACCCATGCAATCCCGCCTCCACCGCGCCCCGAATGTCCGTTTCCATGGTGTCGCCGATCATGGCCACCGGGCCTGAGAAGTTGAGGGCCGACTCCATCAGTTTGCGGTGCGCCCGGTGGAACATGTAGCCATTGGGTTTGCCCAGATAGTAAGCCCGACAACCGGTGCTGGCCTCCAGAAAGGCGGTGATGGCTCCCGCTCCGGGGCGGGTCTTCTCCTCGGACACCGGACACCAATTGTCCGGATTGGTCGCAATGAGTCGGGCGCCCCGTTCGATGCACTCGTGCGCCTTGGCCAGTTTCTCGGTGGTCGCAGCCCCTTCTCCCACCACCACGTAATCCGGCCGGATGGCATCGTTGGCGATCTTGTAGTCGTGCAGGGCCGTCAAGAGACCTCCCTCACCAATGACAAATACCGAGCAGTTGGGGTGCGTCTCTGCCAGGAAATCCGCCGTGTTCATGGCGGAGGTGTAAAAATGTTTCGGAGAAAGTCCGTTCACTCCCAGGTGGCGAAGTCGCACCGTCAAGTCCTCGGCCGTCGGCGCGGAATTGTTGGTGAGGAACAGGAACGGCGTACCCGTGCTCAACAGCGCATTCACAAATTCCACCGCCCCGGGGATCAGCCGGTTTTCGCGGTAGATCACGCCGTCCATGTCGATGAGGTAGCCGAATTTCATAGTCTTCCAAGAGATGCTGATTCCGCGGCGTCAGCATGGGTGCGGGCACTGGCACGGGCAAGGATGGTCCGGATGGGGTTCAGCAGGAGGGAACGGACGGTGAGACACCGTCCCTACCAAACCAGCGGGCCTCCTGGCCCTCACCTCAAGTGTGGAATCCTCCCCGGAGCCTCCTCAGCGAGCGAAGGCCTGATCCCGCGGAGCCCACCGAAAAACCCGAGCGGAGCGGGATCGGGCCGGAGCGAGCCTTGGAGGCGAACAACCAATACCCTCGCGCAAAGCGCGAAAGCTCATCCTTCCCGGAGCCTCCTCAGCGAGCGAAGGCCCGATCCCGCGGAGCTACCGCGAATGCCCATTACCATTCCCCGCCGGGGCGGCTGGGTGAATGTCGAGGTAGGTGTATTCCTTGAGCCCACGCTCGTACTCGTCGAGCAAACGCATACCCTCGGTGGGCTTGAGCTTGTCACTCTTGATAGCCGCATCCACCTGAGCCTTCATCTGCCGCTTGAGCTCCCCCTCCTCGTACTGCACCGAAGTCAGACACTGACTGATCGTATTACCCTCGATCACTTCCTCAATGTAGTAGCCGCAGGGCTCATCGGGCTCGAGGAAGACATGCACCTCGTTCACACGGCCGAACAAATTGTGCAAATCACCCATGATGTCCTGGTAAGCCCCCATGAGGAAGAAACCCAGGTAGTACGGCTCCTGACCTTGCGGAGTCTCTCGCAGCTCATGCAGCGGCAAGGTGTCGCGGACATCGCGCAAATCCACGAACTTGTTGATGCAACCATCGGAATCGCAAGTGATGTCCACCAGCGTCCCCTCGCGCGTCGGACGCTCCAGCAGTCGATGCACCGGCATCACCGGGAACAGCTGTCCCAGGGCCCAATGGTCCAGCAACGATTGGAACACCGAGAAATTGCACAGGTACTGGTCACCCAGACTGTCCTCCAATTGCCGGATCTCCTCCGGCACATAGGCCTGCCCACGGAACGACTGAACGACTTCCTTCGAAATCTCCCAATACAGCGTCTCGATCTTGGCCTTCTCCGGCAACTCCAGAACCCCAAGGGTGAACATCTGATGCGCGTCCTCCTTGCGCTCCAGCGCATCATGGAAGGACTCCAGCTTGTTGACCTTTCCGAGGTTGTCCCGGATATCGAGCATCTCCTTCACCAAGCGGTGCTCGTCGGCACCATACTGAAACTGGATCTCCTGGCGGGTCTTGTCGATCGACCCGAACACCTCCACCACCAGCACCGAGTGATGGGCCACCAGCGCGCGGCCCGACTCGCTGACAATGTCCGGATGCGCAACCCCCTCCGCGTTGCAGACATCGGCGATGTAATAGACGATGTCGTTGGTGTACTCTTGCAGCGTGTAATTGGTCGAGCTGTCGAAAGCGCTGCGGGATCCATCGTAGTCCACGCCCAGACCGCCACCGACATCCAAGAACTCGATGGGGAAACCCATCTTCTTGAGCTTGGCGTAGAAACGGGCCGCCTCTTGGACAGCTTTCTTCACGGTCAGGATGTCCGGAACCTGCGAGCCGATGTGAAAGTGCAGCAGCCTGAAACTTCCCGCCAAATTCTCTGCGCGCAGCAGTTCGGCGGCGGCCAGCAACTCCGAAGTGCTCAGACCAAACTTCGCGTTTTCGCCACCGCTTTCGGCCCATTTGCCAGCACCCTTGCTGAGCAGGCGCGCGCGGATGCCAATCATCGGCTCCACGCCGACCTGCTTGGAGACGGTGATGATCTGGCGGAGTTCCTCGAGCTTCTCCACCACCATGATGACCTTCTTGCCCAGCTTGATGCCTGAGAGAGCCAGCTTGATGAAGGCCTGATCCTTGTAGCCGTTGCAAATGATCAGACCACCGGGCTGGTCTTGCAGCGCCATGCCGGCGTACAGCTCGGGCTTCGAACCCACCTCGAGCCCGAAATTATACGCCTTGCCCGCATCAAGAATCTCTTCAACCACCTCGCGCAGTTGATTGACCTTGATGGGGAAGACTCCCCGGTAGCTGCCCTTGAATTGAAACTCGGCGATGGAATTCCGGAAGGCGTTGTTCAGGTGGGCCACCCGGTCGCGCAGAATGTCTTGGAAACGGATGAGCAACGGAAATTTCAGATTCCGCTCGCGGGCCTCCTCGATGATGTCCGAAATCTCGATGGAAGCCCCTTTGTCGCGCAGCGGAGTGACCACCACGTTTCCAGCCTCGTTCACATCGAAGTAACCGGCCCCCCATCGGTCGATATTGTAGAGGGAACGTGCAGTGGGGATGTCCCACGGAGTGGTGGAAGCAGCAGGGACAGATTTCGGTTCGCTCATGTGTGACAACGACGCAAGAAGGGGACTCTAAGAACGAGCGGAGTGGATTCAAGTGACAGGTTGTAAAAAAATACCATCGAGCCTCCGGTGTGCCCGGTCCCGTTTGCGGCTTCTCCTTTGGCTTCCGGCACTTTGACGGCATGCTGTGCCGGTCATGCGACTGCTCATCGCCATCACCGGAGCCAGCGGGACCATCTATGCCCAGCGCCTGCTGGACCAACTGGATACCCGTCAACACGAGGTCCATGTCATGCTCAGCCAGTATGCACCGCAGGTCATCGAGACCGAGCAGCCTGGTGGCCTTCGACTGCCGGATGGGGCTCAAGTCCACAGCCACCGTTCGATGAATCTGCCCTTTGCCAGCGGCTCCAATCCGCCGGATGTGATGGTGGTGATCCCCTGCAGCATGGGCACCCTCGGACGCATCGCACACGGATTGAGTTCCGATTCCATGCTGCGGTGCGCCGACGTGATGCTCAAAGAACGCCGCAAGCTCATCCTCGTCCCGCGCGAAACCCCAATCTCGCTGGTTCATGTGAAGAACTTCGAACTCCTCATCCAGGCGGGCGTGCAACTCATCCCCGCCAACCCTCACTACTACAATCGCCCCGCCACCGTCGAAGCCGTCGCCGACACGGTGGTCGCTCGCGTCCTAGACCACATGGGAGTGACTCATCGCCTGACCGTCCGTTGGCAGGAAGAAATCGAATAGCTCCCAGCCCGAAGTCCCTAGCCATCACACCATGCCTCTGCTCTGTCTCTGCCCGGACCCCACGAAAACGCTCCGATGATCTCCCTGCTCTCCAAATGGGCCTCGTTCGTGAAGTTCAGCCACACGGTGTTCGCCCTGCCCTTTGCCTTGGCCTCCATGATGCTAGCCGCTCGCGATCAGCGTGGGTGGCCCGGTTGGAGGGTCTTCTTTCTGGTGCTGGTGGCCATGGTGAGCGGGCGCACTTGTGCGATGGCCTTCAACCGGATCGTGGACCGTCGCTTTGACGCGTTGAATCCGCGCACAGCGGGTCGACACCTGCCGGCGGGCGCCATCTCCATGACCAGTGCCGTGAGCCTTTGCATCCTCAGCGGCGCAGCATTGGTGGCCGCCAGTTGGGCGCTCAACCCGCTCTGCTTTACCCTTTCGCCCGTAGCCCTGTTCTTCATCTGCTTCTACTCGCTGACGAAGCGTTTCACTGATTTCACCCATGTCTGGCTGGGCATCGCCTTGGCCATCGCCCCGGTCGGGGCCTGGTTGGCAGTCAAGGGCGGCGTGGAGTTCCTCCCGATGATCGACGGCAAACTCAAGCTGAGCCACAGCGCATTCGTTCCGTTGGTCCTGGCCCTGTCGGTCCTCCTATGGCTCTTCGGCTTCGACATCATCTACGCCACGCAAGACTACGAATTTGACCGCCGTCAGGGACTGCGCTCACTGGTGGTGCGCTGGGGGCCCAAGAACGCGCTGGGCGTCGCCTTCATCGCCCATCTGCTGCTCTGGATGCTGTTGGCGGTCTTTGGAGCGCTGGCGGCATTCCGGTTGGCCTACTGGCTGGGCCTGATGGTCATCGGCGTGCTGCTGCTCGCCGAGCACCTGTTGGCCCGCCGGCGGGACACCCACTCCGTCAACATCGCCTTCTTCAAGCTCAACGGCACCATCAGCACACTGTTCCTCGGCCTGGTCGCCGTGGAAGTGCTGTTTCCGTGGTTTCGACTGCAGTGGGCCGACGGTCTCATCCACTGAATGGCGCAGGCGACCAACTCCGCCATCAACGCCGCATGGAACGCTAGCGGACCGACTCCCGGCCCAGCAGGTGTTCTTGCAGGAACTGGATCGTGCTCAAGAACTGAAAGTCCGCATTCGGTTTCTTGGCGAAACCATGTCCTTCGTCTTTGGCCATCAGGTAGGCACACGTCTGTCCCTGCGCACGCACCGCTTGAACCATCTGCTCGGCTTCGCTCAGGGGCACCCTCGGGTCGTTCTTGCCTTGGACCACCATCAAAGGAACCCGGATCCGATCGACCTGATTGAGCGGTGAGATCTTTTCCAAATGAGCCCGCATCCGGGGATCGCGTTCGTCCCCGTATTCCACCCGACGCAAGTCCCGACGGTACTCCTGGGTGTTGGTGAGGAAGGTGACGAAGTTGGAAATGCCCACGACGTCCACGCCGCACCGCAGCCGATCGCTGAAATGCACCAAGGATGCCAGGGTCATGTAACCGCCGTAGCTGCCCCCCATGACGGAGACGCGGGCCGGATCCAGTCCCGAATCAGTCCCGATCCAATCGAGGAATGCGCCGATGTCCTTCACCGAATCCTCACGCAGGTATCCGTCGTCGAGGGTGAGGAAGCGTTTCCCGTAGCCGGCCGACCCGCGCACATTGGGCACCACCAATGCGATACCCAATTCGTTGAGGAAATAATTGTAGCGGGCCATGAATCCGGGCCGCGACTGGGATTCGGGACCGCCGTGGATGATCACCGCGACTGGCCGTTTGCCCGGAAAACGCTGCGGATCCGGGCGATACACAAAGGCACTCACCTTCAACTGGTCGAAACTGGGGATCGTGATCAACTCCGGTTCCCGGAATGCCTTCGACGGCAACCCACCGGTCTCGCTCTCAGTCCAGCGAGTCAGCCGGCCGGTCTTGACCTCCACCGAGTAGGCGTCGGAGGGAGATTGGGCATGGGCCAGGCTGAAACCCAGATCCCGACCGTTCTCATGCCACTCCAAACCGGCCATCACTCCGACCGGAATGGCGGACAAGGCTCGGACTTTTCCAGAACCCAATTTCAGGAGCGACAAACGGCTGATCCCGTTTTCGTTGGAAACAAAGGCCAGTTGCTCACCGTCGGGAGACAATTCGAAGGCCTCGACGTCCCAGGCTAGGGACTTCGGGGTGTCGCTCCCCAAAGGCGTGAGGTCGCCACTGGCAACATCGATCCGGACAAGATGGAGGAACTCCGAGTCCAAGTCAGTGGTCGCAAACACGCTCCGACCGTCTCGGGAGAACCGGGCGGATCCATACGATACCACCCGCTCTCGGTTGGGCGTCAGTTTGGAGAGCCTACCCGTGGCCACCGTCAGCAGGTGCAGTTCGCTGTCGGTGATCGAGCGGCGATTCTGGACCAGCACCTGGGAGCCGTCCTCATTGACATCGAGCACCGCCCAACCGCCACCGGACACCTCGAGGATCATCTTCGCCGATTCCGGCTTTTGCGGGTCCAAACGCCACACGTCGGTGTCGCGACCATTGCGGCGGGTGGAATTGTGGAAGAGCCATCGGCCGTCCTTGGAGAAACGGGCATTGCCATTGCGGCTGCGGCCGTCGGTCAGCAACGTCGTTTTGCCTTCCGCCAAATCGAGTCGGTGCAATTGGTAGAATTCTCCACCCCCGACATCCTGGCTGAAGACGATGAAACGCCCCTGACGGGGTTCGAACTGCCCCCCGGCAACGGGCTCCGAGGAGAAGGTCAACTGGCGTCGGGCCCCACCGGGCTGGGCGACGGCATGCAGTTGGAGGGTTTCGGAAAACCGGGTGCCGATGAGCATCTCCCGGCGGCTGGGATGCCACGCCGCAAAGGCCGCGGTCCGGAACTCCAGGTATCGGGAGGCATCGCGCTTCAATGCCACGGGAATCGGCGGGATTCCTTCGACCACGAGATTGTCCGGGATCTGGGCGAAAACAGTGGCACTCATGCAGGCAAGACCGATAGCGCGCAAGGCTCGGAACATGTTCCGACCCCATCACAGGGCATCGGTATTGCAACAGTGTTTTCTGTCTAGGGCGGCCTGAGCACGATCGACGACTACTTGGCGTATTCGACGCAGCGGGTCTCACGGACCACCGTGATGCGGATTTGTCCGGGATAGAGCAATTCCTCCTCGATGCGGCGAGCCAGTTCGCGCGCCATCCGCAGGGAGGCCTGGTCATCGATCTCTTCGGGCTTCACCACCACCCGCAGTTCGCGACCGGCTTGGATGGCAAAGGCACGCTCCACCCCAGGAAAATCAAAGGCAATGCGCTCCAGATTCTCCAGGCGCTGAAGGTAGGTGGTCATGCCCTCGCTGCGGGAACCTGGGCGCGTGGCACTGATCGCGTCAGCCGCAGCTACCAGGATGCCCAGAGCGTTTTCGTGGGGCACCTCTTCGTGGTGGGAAGCCACCGCATTCAGGACGGCTTCAGACTCATTGAAGCGCCGGAGGAAATCGGCACCCACCTTGGCATGCGGCCCCTCGACCTCATGGGACATGGCCTTGCCGATGTCGTGGAGCAAACCCGATCGTTTGGCCGCCAGGATGTCTTCCCCGAGTTCCGCGGCCATCAAACCGCAGAGATGCGCCACCTCGAGGGAATGCTCGAGCACGTTCTGGGAGTAACTGTGGCGGAAGTGCAACCGACCCAGCATTCGGGCCACATCTGGATGAACCGGCGGCTGGCCGGCCTTGTACACTGCGTCCTCGCCCTTGCGGAGAACGAAGTCTTCCATCTCGACGGTAACCGCCGCGACCACTTCCTCGATACGGGTCGGGTGAATGCGGCCATCGAGGATGAGTCGTTCCATGGACTGCCGGGCCACTTCGCGCCGTACGGGATCGAAACCGGAAAGCACGACCGCATTGGGCGTGTCGTCCACCAACACCGTGATGCCCGTGGCGTTTTCGAAAGAACGGATGTTGCGCCCGTCACGGCCGATGATGCGCCCCTTCATCTCCTCGCTCGGCAGGGCCACGGTGGCCGTGCTGGTCTCGTAGGTGTGTTTGCCCGCGTAACGCTGGATGGCCGTGGCGATGATGCGCCGGGCCAGCTGCTCGGCACCGCTCTTTGCGCTCTCGAGGATGTGCCGGCTCAGGTTGGCGGCATCTCGGGAAGAATCTTGTTCGACCTCCTTCAGCAACAGCGTTCGGGCCTCAAGGGCACTGAGCCCGGACAACGACTCCAATTGGCTCCTGCGCTCCTCGGACAACCGACGGATCTCGATTCGGTCCTGGTCCAACTGCGCTCGGATCGCATCGAGGGCTTCCGACCTGCGGCGCGAGTCTTCTTGCTGCTCGACCAATCGCTCCAGTTGACGTCCCACCGAAGCCTCCCGCTCGGCCAGGCGGGTTTCGGTAGCACCCAGACGGGAACGTTCGGATTCCAGGTCGCGGTCCTGATCAGCCCGCCAACGATTGAGATCCTGCTGAGCCCCCAGGCGCACCTCGACGCGGAGGGCCTCGGTCTCCTTGCGGGATTGATCGGCCCGTTCCCGTTCCCGGATCGCCAGTTCGGCACGCAAGGCCCGCTCGCGAAAGCGATGAATGACATAGGCCAACCCCGTGCCGGTCAGCACGCCTCCCACCGCAAAAAACCAGGATTCAGTGGCCATGTTTCAGTGGAACACCCGACGGAGCAAACCGACAACCCGATGGGGTGATCACGCCGGTCAATTCAACGTCGTGACCCTCCCGGGGAATCTGCGGGAGCATCTGAAAATCAAAGGCAACCCCATAACCCCGGCCGCGAAAGAACTCCAGCAACCGATCATAAAAGCCTCGCCCTCTCCCCAATCTCCCCCCATCCGTCGAGAAACCTAGCCCAGGAACAAACGCCAAGTCCAGTCGCACGACAGCCACCGGCTCACACCGGAACCGAGGCTCCAGAATGCCAAAACGACCCGGAACTAGATCCTCAGGACCGTCTATCCGGCACCATCGATACGTGGCTGACGCTGCATCATAGGCGGGCAACACCACGCATTTGCCCTCCGACCAAGCCCGCTCGACCAATGGCCAGATATCGGGTTCGTCGGCTCGGGGATGGTACAGGCCCACCACCTGGGCATCGGACCATTCAGGCAAGCTCAGGCAGACTTTCCGGATATGGAGGGACCACTCGTCGCGGAGCCCGGCACCGAGCCCGCGCAACTGCCTGCGGAGATCCTCTCGCAGGGCGCTCTTCAGTGCGGAGAGAGGAGTTCCCGGCGGATTCATTTGGGCTACTCGTAGCGCAAGGCGTCGATCGGGTCGAGATTGGCCGCCTTCAACGCTGGGAAGAAACCGAAGACGATGCCGATGACGGCGCTGACCGAGAAGGCGAGGATCACCGAAGTCTGGGAGATCAGGGTGGGAAACTGGAACAATTGGGTTAGCAATGGGGCCAACCAGTAGCCCACGGCGATCCCTACCCCACCTCCCAAGACACTCAAGAGAACCGCCTCAGCCAAGAATTGGAGAAGCACATCCCGACCACGGGCGCCGACGGCCAGGCGGATGCCGATCTCCCGGGTGCGCTCGGTGACACTGACCAACATGATGTTCATGATGCCAATGCCTCCGACGACCAGTGAAATGCCCGCAAAAAAACCGATCAACACGGTCATGATCCGATTGTTGGCATTGAAGAAGTCGCTGGTCTCCTGCTGGTTGCGGACCATGAAGTCGTCATCCTTTCCGTCACTGATCTTGTGCCTGCGGCGCAACAGTTCGGTGAGTTGCTCCTGCACCAAGGGAATGGCATCCGGCGACTCCGCCTGCACAAAGACAGACCGGAACTTGGTGTCTCCCGACAACCGTTTCATCACGCTGGTGTACGGCACGAGCAGGACGTCGTCCTGATCCTGGCCGAAGCTGCCGGAACCCTTGGCCTCCAACCACCCCACGATGGTGAAAGGCGCATTCTTGATGCGCACCGCCTGACCCACCGGATCAATACCTTCTCCGAACAGGGTCTTGGCCGTGGTGGCACCGATCAGGCAAATCTTGGAGGCATTGCGCACATCGGCCGCCGTGAAGTTCTCGCCGCTCTTCAAGGCCCACGAACGAGCCATGATGTATTCGTCGGAAACGCCGGATACTTGGACGAAACTATTTTGATTACCGGCGGCCACCTGAGCGGAAGTCCGCGCCTCCGGGCTCACGGCCGTGATCTGGGAGACTTCCCGGCGGATGGCATCAAAATCCTCGGTCGACAAGTTGGGCGCCATACCGAAACCCCCTCGAACGCCACCCCGGGTCATGTTGCCCGACATCACGGTGATGAGGTTCTGCCCCATGCCCGCAATGCGCTTGTCCACCTCGGCCTTGGCTCCGGTGCCCATGCTGACGCCCACGATCACCGCGGCGATGCCGACGATGATGCCCAGCATGGTGAGGAAGGACCGGAGCACGTTGCGCCGGATGGCCATCAGAGCGATGCGAAGGGTGGCAAACATGGTTCAGGGATTGAGTTGGACGGCCTTTTGCTCGGCCTCCAGCTTTTGGATTTCGTCGACGGCATTGAGGCGACTGGCAACCGGCGCATCACTTCGGATCAATCCATCTCGCATGACCACGATGCGCTTGCAGTAGTGGGCGATGTCGAGTTCATGGGTCACCATGACGACGGTCATGCCTTGGTCATTGAGCTTCTGGAAGATGCCCATGATTTCGATGCTGGTGCGGGAATCGAGGTTTCCCGTCGGCTCATCGGCCAAGAGCAAGGTCGGCTGATTCACGAGGGCTCGTGCAATGGCCACCCGCTGCTGCTGTCCCCCCGACAGGCGGCTGGGAGTATGATCCATGCGCTGGCCGAGCCCTACCAGTTCCAAGGCCGCCGCGGCTCGCCGATTCTGCTCGGAGACGGTGATCTTGGGCCGGGCGTACAACATGGGCAGTTGCACATTCTCCAGCGCCGTTGTGCGGGCCAGCAAATTGAAGCCCTGGAAAACGAAACCCAGCTTGCGATTGCGGAGATCCGCCAAGGCGTTGCGAGAAAGGGATCCGATGTCGACACCGTCGATGAGGCACTTGCCTTGCGTGGGGCGATCCAGGCAACCGACGGTGTTCATCAGCGTGCTCTTGCCGGAACCCGACGATCCCATGATGGCGACAAACTCGCCCGGTTCCACCGTCAGGTTCACCCCGCGGACCGCCCGGACCTCGATCTCGCCGGTGCGGTAGGTCTTCTGGAACTCCTCTAGCTGGATGACCGCTGGCATGGGTTCGATGAGTTGGATTGGGCAACGAGCGGATCAGCGTCGCGGAGCGCCACCGAAAGGACCACCGAAGGGATTGCCGGCCGGAGCACCTGCCGCAGCCATCGAAGCCTTCAGCGCGGTCACCACGACCTGTCCCGCTTCAAGCCCTTCAAGAATCTCCGAGCCAGAGCCGTCGGACATACCCACCTTCACGTTGATGGCTTGCAAAACCGGAGGCGCATCCGGAGTCGCCGGATCGGCTGGCTTGACGACATAGACAGTCTTCAGAGTCGGGCCTTCAACGGCCCTCGGCCGAGGGGATCCTCCGCCCATGCCTCCGCCGGGGCCGCCTGCCCCACCCATGCCGCCACCGCCACCGCCACCGCCGCCGCCACCGCCACCGGCGGCCATCATGGCACGCATGCGTTCGCGCATCGCCTGATACTGCACCTTCTGCTCTGCGGTGAGGGAATCTTCGTATTTTTTGCTTTCCTCATCGGTCGGCCGACGTCTTTCAGCCGACCACGGAGGCGTCGGCAAGCCCTCCATGCCCGCCGAACGCGAAGACCGGACAATATCGTTGGTCGAAACCGTGTTGGTGGCTGGCAACACCGTGACTCCCGCCGGCGGCGAGAACCGGGTCGCCGACGCGGCCACGCGAACGACATTCGTCTTTTCCAAAGTGATCAAAGTGGCTGTGGCCGTCATGCCCGGGCGCAACCGGAGGTCCTTGTTGTTGACCGCCACCACGGTGGTGTACGTCACCACGTTTTGATTGGTGGTCGGCGCGAAACGAACCTGGCGAACGCGTCCCTCAAACTTGCGGTTGGGGAAGGCATCCACCGTGAACTCGACGCGCTGCTGTTCCAACACATTGCCGATGTCTGCCTCGGAAACGGCCAACTCGATTTGCATCTGAGCCAGATCTTGAGCGATCAGGAACAAGGTGGGCGTACTGAAACTGGCGGCCACGGTTTGGCCGGCATCGACATTACGGGTCACCACCACGCCACTGATGGGCGCGAAGATGGTCGTGCGATCGAGATCCACCTGAGCGCTCTCAACAGCGGCCTCGCGGGTCTTGACCCCGGCCTGAGCCTGCAGCAGCGCCACATCGGCCTGCTGGTTTTCGGTCTCTGAGATGAGCTTCGCGGCGAAGAGTTCTTTGGCACGCTTGGAATTGAATTCGGCCATGGCCTGACCTGCGGTGGCATTGGCCAAATCCGCCTTGGCCCGGGCCAGCGCGCGCTCGTAGGTGGCTGGATCGATGTGAGCCAGAACATCCCCCTCCTTCACGATGGAATTAAAATCGACCTTCATCTCGGTGATGGTTCCCGAGATCTGAGAACCCACCTGGACTTGGCGGATGGGGGCAATACCGCCATTGGCGCTCACGCTTTGCACCATGTTGGTGCGCACCGCTGCCTCGGTCTTGAACTCCACGGGCGCAGGCTTCTTGAAGCGATCGCAACCGGTGACCAGCAGCAGGACTGCCGACAATAAAACCACCGGCCCTCGCACCGCCGGCAATGATTTCAATGGTGCATGACCGGACAAACCGGCGCAGGGCCAATGGGCGAAAAGGCGCGAAAACGGATTCATGGGCAAACAGGAGCTGGCAAACAGACGAAATTCCATCGTGGCTCGTTGACGGCGAAGACCCTCACAGCATGCCGCCGGTTACGCAAATCTCCAGACAAACACCGGAGGCCAGAGTGAAACTCTGACTCTCCGGTGTTGGAATCGGACCAAAGACCCGAAACGACCGCTCAGAGCGGCTTGACGCTCAAGTTGCGGAACGCCACGGGGTCGTTGTGACCCGCGAAGCCGAAGTGTCCCTTCGTGCGGGTCTTGCCCGGATGCGGGCTGTTGGCCATGTAATTGGTGATCGTGGAAAGATCGGCATCCAGGATGACGAAACCATTGAGTTCAGTGCGAATTCGGCTGCCCTGAACGGTGGTTTCCTGGAAATTCCACTCGCCATTGGGGCGCTGATAACCCTGATGAGCGGCGGCCATCCCGTAAGCACCACCGTAGGCCTGACGGGGATCGAGCTTGGACCCGGTCTTGGCCTCGTAGTCTTCGGCCAGCACCTGCAACTCGGTCATGGCGACATACGCGGCATCGCCCGAACCCGGATAGCGGATCGCGAAGCCATTGTTCCCGGCGCTGGGCACCTGAACCTCGGCGCGGAAGGCGAAATCGGCGTATTCGGCCTGGGTGAACAGGCAGCCACCCTTGCCCTTCTTGCAGCGGATGGACCCATCCACCACTTCGTAATCGGCCACGGCACCCTTCCAACCCGTGAGGTCCTTGCCGTTCCAAATGGACTGGAAGCCTTCCTTTCCATGGCTGGCCAGAATCTGGTTGGCTTCAGTGCCACCGATTTCACGGATGAACACGTTCTTCCAACGGATCTCACCACCGTGGGTCTGCAACTGAATCGGGCCACGGGCAGGGATGGGCTTCTTGCGATCGTAGAAGTTTTCCATCACCGCATGTTGGACGACGGATTGGCCGTTGAGCCACACGCTCACCCGCGAACCCACCATGACGATGCGGAACGAATTCCACTGGCCAAACGGCTTGTCAGCCAGCACCAGCGGATCCTTGCCCGGAGCTCCCGGAGAATTGTTCCAAAGGCCACCGGATCCCTTGTTGGCGCCAATGTTGAACTTGGCCTTCTCGGTGGAATCCCAGATTTGCACCTGAGGAACGCCCCGCAAGTAAATGCCCGAGTCAGCCAGCGGCACGGTCTTGTATTCCAGCAACAGCTCGAAATCGCCGTAATCTTTCTCGGTGGTGGCGTAAGCGCCATTGCCGCCATTGACCAGTTCACCGTTTTCGACGTGCCAGTTGGGCTTGCCCGTCTTGGCGTCCACCTCGGTCAACGTCTTGGTCCACTTGGCGATCTGGGCCGCACGGTCCGCCTCGGGCATGGCCAGCAACTTGCGGTGGTCGAAGGTGTCTCCCCCGCGGAAACCGGTGAGGTCTTTGCCGTTGAAGAGCTGCGAAAACCCCTTGGGCGGCTGGTTCAGGGCCTGGAGGCTGGAGCAGCCCCAAAGACCGACCAGTGCGGCGGCGGCGGTTGCGGTGGCAACGAATTGGCGACGGTTGAACGGTAGGTTCATGAGGTGTCTCCCTCCGTGTTAATCCGGTTCGTCGCCCCGGTCAATCGTAGTGCCACCTCAGGGGCAAGATTGATTTCAGGAAAGGCCCGGGGTCTACTCCGCGGCCTCAACCGGATGTCACGACACGGAACCAAAATCGGCCCCTACACACTCCACGAGGAGATCAACGCAGGCGGAATGTCCGAGATCTGGCTGGGCACCGACGCGTCAGGCAAGGCCGTGGCTATCCGGCTGATGCTCAACAACTCGACCTTTGCCTTTACGGAGCGCAAGCGCTTCATCACAGGCTGCGAGACCTTGCAAGCCTGCCAGGACGACAACCACATCATCGGCTACATCGAGCACGGCAAAATCGGCGGCGAGTTGGCCTTGGTGCTGGAATACGTCGAAGGCGAAAATCTCAAGTTGCGCATGGCCACCGGTGACCCGGTGTTGGCCGAAAACATCGCCCAAGTACTCATCGACTTCGCTGAGGCCTTGGAGGTGGTCCACGACCGGGGCTACATGCACTTGGACGTGAAGCCTGAGAATGTACTACTGACCCGCAACGCACGGCTCAAGCTCATCGACTTCGACCTCGCTCAACCCATTCCCGATCCGCCCCGCAAACTCGACAAGAACCCCGGCACGCCGCACTACATGTCGCCCGAGCAATTGGCCCGGGAACCCGTGGATCAACGGGCCGACATCTGGGCCTACGGCGTCAGCGCCTACGAACTGCTGACCTACCGCAAACCCTTCCCCGGAGACTCCGCCGACGCCGTTTTCCGAGCCCAGCGCGACCGTTCCGACTTCATCCCTCCTCGCAAGATCAACGCCGACCTCCCGGTCGCGCTGGAAAAAATCGTCCTCCGGTGTCTCGAGCAAGATCCCGCCATGCGCTACCCCTCCATGTCCGTGCTCACCCACGAACTGCGCAAGGCGCTCTACGTCTGAGGGTAGTCCCCGCCTTGTTCGGCAGAGTCGCCTCCGAGCCGTTTGCCTCCTGAAGAGCCGTTTCTCTCCTGAATCCGCCTCAAGCGCCGAGAAGCCCCCCCACGGCCGTCTGAACCCTGACCCAGGGCCAAAAACTCTGGACTCTTTAGCGCACCGACTTGGCAGCCGAGATCAGTTCCCAGAACTTCGGATTTCCCTCCAACTGCTCGTCTTCACCCGTCGGCAGACTGGATCGATAGAGGAAATCCTTCAGCGTATTGCGACTCAGGATCCGGTGCACCACCACCCCGAGCGGATGCCGCTCGAAATAGACCCGATAGTCGCCAAGACGATAGCGCGTCAACGTCCGCCCTTGTCGTGAAAGGCTACCGAAGGCCCCCTCCTCCCGCATCAATTCCGAAGGAAGCCCCCGGAACTGCCCCAGCACCTGCAACTGCAAATCCTTTGGCAGTTTGGACAACTCGGCGGCGCTGGTCGGATTGAAGATGATCTGGAACGGCTGCATCTCCCCGGCACCTTCTTATCACCACCCCCGCCTGTCGAGCCCCCACCTCGCGAGCCCCATCCCTAAACACATCCGCCCACAACGCACCCAGCGGCAGCGGGACAGACATCACCCCGGACATCACCGAGCGGCAGCGGGACCGGGCCGGAGCAAGCACTGGAAGCGATCACCCTCCCCCGTTCGCGC
>CAMCYJ010000035.1 GCA_945883815.1 Akkermansia muciniphila
TCTGGGGAGGAAGGGCTTTCGCGCTGCGCGCTGGGGGATAAAGGGTGTTCGCCTCCAATGCTCGCTCCGACCCGGCCCCGCGGGCGCCCGGTGGCTGGGGTGGTGCTGGAGTAGGGCCCCTGAGTAGGAGAGCGATCTGTGACTGCGCCGGTTTTGACGCAGGTTCTTAGCCAACGATGCAGTTGGGAGGAAAATGATGGCGCAGCCAGCACGACCGATCCCACGGAATCGTTGGCTTAGCGGCAACGCTGCGCCAGCAACTCGACCAGGCCGGCCAGTACTTCTTCGCGGTCGCGGCCTGCGAGGCTGAGAGCCAATTGAGCGGTCAGGAAGCCGTGCTTGGCGCCCATGTCGTAGCGGCGTCCGGCGGTCTCGAAGGCCAGATACCGCTCTTTCCGGGCGAGCGCAGAGAGGGCTGTGGAGAGGTTCACCGACCCGGTGGTGTCACTCACTTGACGTTCGAGCAGGTCCATCAAGGAAGGGGTCAAGACGTGCATCCCGAAGAAGCAGAGGTAGTGGGCCGCTCTCAAGCCCGGGATGACCAGACGCTGTTCGGCCAGGGTGGGAGTCGGTTTTTCGAGGACCTCGGCGATCTCGTACAAGGCATCCCTTCCTGTCACTCGACGGCCGCCAATCGCTCCGAAGTAGGGAAGTTTGCTCTCGTGCGTTGCTTGGACGGCGGAGACGGCGGAGCGTTCGTTGATGGCGGTTTCCACCAATTGACGGGCGCAACTGACGGCCGTGGCGCTGACATAGACGTGGTCTCCGACCAGCAGGAGGAAGGGTTCTTCCTGGGTGAAGGTCCGACCGCAAGCCACGGCATGGCCGTAGCCTCGGGGTTCGGTCTGTTCGATGAAGCGAAGTCTGCGCCCATGGGCTCCGGCGGCCTCGGTGTAGGCGGCTTGGTCGCCCGGGTGGATGACGACGGCGATTTCTTCGATGCCGGCCGAGAGCGCCTCTTCAATCACCACGCCCAGGGCGCTGCGGGAGACGCCGTCCTGGCCCACCAGAGTCTGCAACGGCAGCGTGCGCTGGTTTCGCCCGGCGGCGGTGATCAGAGCCTTCTTGATGTTCATCGGATGGGGCACGGTGGCAGATCCGGGGGCGATTGTCAGCAGGCAGAGCGCGATGCGTGGTGCAGGAGTGGGGCCACGAGGTTCCTGCTTTCAATTGCCAATTCTCCTTCCCTGTCTCGACACCGACGGGGCTCAAGGTTAGGAGTCCTCCAACACGTGAACCTCATCCAGATCACTCCGGGGGCCGGGGGCATGTACTGCGGGAACTGTTTCCGCGACAATGCTCTGGTGGCGGAGCTGCGCCGGCAGGGGCATGACACGGTGATGGTGCCGCTGTATCTGCCGATGACGCTGGACGAGGCCCCCACGGTGGGCACCACGCCGACGTTCTTCGGGGGGATCAATGTTTTCTTGTCCCAGAAGATGGCTTGGTACCGGCGCTCTCCGGCCTGGATGCGTCGGGCCTTTGACGCGCCTTGGCTGCTGAAATGGGCCGCCGGAAAGGCCGCCAAGACGCGGCCCCAGGATGTGGGCGAGCTGACGGTGTCGATGCTGCGCGGCGAGGAGGGTTCTCAGATCCGCGAGTTGGAGGACATGGTGGCTTGGATGTCCGGGTTGCCGCAGCCGGACGCGGTCTTTTTGTCCAATGCGCTGCTCTTGGGATTTGCCCGCCGATTGCGATCGGGGTTGGGAACGAAGGTGATCAGCTTTCTGCAGAGCGAAGAGTCCTTCCTCGATTCGCTGCCGGAACCCTTCCGGAGTGAATCCTGGAGGCTGATGGCGGAGCGGGGGCGGGAGCTGGATGGTTGGATCGCTCCGACTCGTTATTTCGCGGATCGCATGATCCACCGACTGGGCTTGCCGGCAGACCGTGTTCGGGTGGCCAAGAGCGGGATTTCTCTCGAAGGCTACCGGGATCTCCCCCATCGGCCGGATCACGGATTCCGAGGCCCAACACCCACGTTGGGATTCTTTGCGCGGATGTGCCCGGAGAAGGGTCTGGACACTGTGGTCGAGGCCTTCATCGCGCTGCGAGGGCAGCAGCGGTTTTCAACACTGCGGCTGAAGGTCGGCGGCGGGTGTGGACCGGGCGACGAGGCTTTTGTTGCGATGTTGAGCCGACGTCTGGCCGAGGCCGGATTGGCCGAGGCGGCCTCGTTCCACCCCAACCTTTCCCGGGACGAAAAGTTGAGCTTTCTGGCCTCGGTGGATGTGCTCTCGGTGCCGTCCCGATTCAGCGAGGCCTTCGGGCTCTTTGTCGTCGAGGCCCTCGCGGCCGGCACGCCCGTGGTCCAACCCGATGTCTGCGGCTTCCGAGAGATCATTGAGGCGACGGGCGGGGGGCGTCTGTGCTCCGCCAACACTTCCAGTGCTTTGGCGGCGACCCTCGCCGAGGTGCTGGCGGATCCCGCGGAACTGCGGCGTCTGGGCGAGTGTGGCCGGCAGGCGGTGGCCGAACGGTTCAGCGATGCTGCCATGGCCCGCGAGGTTCTGACCGAGACTCAATCCCTCTTGGCCCATTCTCGAAGTCCCGCGTCGTCGACCCGTCTCTGATCTGCGGTTCTCTGCAAAACTCCTGATAGCCCTCATGCCCTTCTTCGAATTCCGAGCGACCCGCCGTGTCGAGTTCAACGAAACCGACCTCGCTGGCATTGTCCACTTCTCCAACTTCTTCCGCTACATGGAGACGGTGGAAGGGGCCTTCTACCGGTCGTTCGGTCAGTCGGTCATTTTACGGGGGGCGGCCGAGCCGCTGGGCTTGCCGCGGGTGCATGCCGATTGTGATTACCTCAAGCCGCTGCGCTTCGAGGACCTGATCGAGATGCACCTTCTGGTGAAGGAGAAACGCGAGAAGACCGTGACCTACCAGATCCGTTTCTGGCGTATTGAGCCGGGGCCGGCCGAGGAGGTGGCCGTGGGGCATGTGACGGTGGTCTGCGTGGGTCGTGGAGCCGGGGGGGCACTCAAGTCGCAGCCGTTTCCGGCCGACTTCGCTGCGCACCTCGAGGTGGCGCCGGCCTCGGCGTTGCGTCCGGCTCGGGCCTGAGCCGAATCGAGTCAATTGGATCGTCCTGGCTAATGCTGTGGTACGATCCCGGATGTCGCCCAAAGAGCTCCCCGGTAGGGACCGATCTCCGGGCGGTCCGGCGCCGCAGACGTGGCGCTTTCGGAGAAATCGCCCTACCTCGGAGATGCGCGGGCAAGGCTGAGTTTTCGGAAGGACTCTGGAATGTCGCCCAAAGAGCCCCGGAGGTGTTCAGGCAAGACTGAGTGTGTCGAAGGACTCTGGAATGTAGCCCAAAGAGCCTCTGGGGTAGGGACCGATCTCCGAGCGGTCCGGCTCTGTGGACATGGCGCTTTCGGAGAAATCGCCCTACCTCGGAGATGCGCGGGCAAGGCTGAGTTTTCGGAAGGACTCTGGAATGTCGCCCCAAGGGCCTCTCAGCGTCTTCTTCCGCAAGCGCGTTGTTGGCCGCTCGTTGTGGGCCTTCAATCGGCCCTCACCGCGGCTAGCGAAAGAATCCGCTATGCCATCCCTATCCTCCCAATTGCATCGTCCGGGCCTGAGTCGTCGTCGGGGAGGAGTCCGATTCTCCCGATTGCCGTCGGCGCAGTGCGAGGTCAGGCTGAACGACGTGAAGCGATTGTTCGCGCTGCTGTTGTGTGTGTGGTGGGTAGGTTGCGGTGCCCAACCGCCGGCCTCGGTTCGGGTTGAGCCGACGGCACAGACCCCGTCCAACCAGGCGGCGGTCGCGGCCCGCTCGTCCGCTGCGTCTCCGGTCACCGCGAGCGGAGCGGTTGAAACCGAGCCGGTATTCCACCTGGCCACCGCTCAGGTGAATCTGCCTCAGGTGAAGTTGTGGATCGGCTCCCGCGAAATCGTCTCGGCGGTGTGCCATACGGTGCCGCAAATTGCCACGGGGTTGATGCACCGCACCGGGATCGGTCCCGAGGAGACCATGATCTTCATCTTTGCCGGACCGCGCGAACGCTCCTTCTACATGAAGAATGTGCCCTTCGACATCGATGTGGCCTACATCGACAGCGAGGGGGTGATTCAGGAGATCGTTCGCCTCAAGGCCAACGATGCCCAAGGGGTTCCCTCCAAATCCTCCCGCATCCAGTTTGTGCTGGAGGCTGCTCCGGAATACTTCACGCGCCATGGCTTCGGTCCCGGCACCCTGATCACCACCGAGCGGGGCGCTCTCGCCGAGGTTCTGGGTCCGATCGCTCAACTGAACTGAGCCCCGACCCGTCCATCTGAAAACCCATCCATGAGGATCGCTCTCGCTCAGTTGAACACCACCGTCGGGGACATCGCCGGCAACGAGCGGCTTGTCTTGGAGGCCTATCGTCGCGGCGTCGAGGCCCAGGCGAAGTTGGTCCTGACCCCCGAATTGTCTCTCACGGGCTATCCGCCCCGGGATTTGCTCCTGAGGGAATCCTTCATCCAGGCCAATCAGGCGGCCCTGGAACGCTTGGCCGGGGTCGTGGGCGAGGTCGGGTTGATCGTTGGCTTTGTCGGTGAGAATCCGCTGCGACCCGGACGTCCACTCACCAATGCGGCGGCGCTGCTGCACCGGGGTCGCGTGGTGGCCATCCGCACCAAGACGCTGCTGCCGACCTACGATGTCTTCGACGAAGACCGCTACTTCGAGCCCGCCTCGGAAAACGCGGTGATCCACTGGGAAGGCTGTCGTTTGGGGCTGACCATTTGCGAAGACATTTGGAATGACTCTGAATTCGGGGTTCAGCGGCGTTACCGTCCGGATCCCGCTGCCGCCCTGGTCGCTTCGGGTGCCGAGATCCTCATCAACCTGAGTGCCTCGCCTTGGCAACTCGGCAAGGAGCAGCGCCGCTGCGCCCTGCTGCGTTCGCTGGCCCGTCGTCATCAGGTGCCCGTCGTTTATTGCAACCTGGTTGGCGGCAACGATGAGCTGGTCTTCGACGGGCGCAGCCTGGCCTTCAATGCCGCGGGCGGATGCCTCGGCGAGGCGGCTCACTTCGCCTCGGATTTTCTGCTCGTGGACACCGAGGCGGTGGGCGATCGCCCTCTGGCTCCCGTCGCCGACGAGGCCCTGCTGCACGATGCGCTGGTGCTCGGGATGCGTGATTATGTCGGCAAATGCGGTTTCCGCTCGGTGGTCTTGGGGCTGTCCGGAGGCATCGATTCCGCCCTGGTCGCCGCCTTGGCTGTGGACGCCCTGGGCGCAGAGAATGTTCGGGGGCTGGCCTTACCCACCCAATTCTCCAGTGCCGGAAGCATCGACGATGCTCGCTCTCTGGCGGAGAACTTGGGGATCCGTTTCGACGTGGTGCCCATCCAAGGCACCTTCGAGGCCCTGAAGCGCCAAATGGAACCGCTCTTCGAAGGTCGCCCGGAAGACACGACCGAGGAGAACCTGCAGGCGCGGCTTCGCGGGGTGACGCTCATGGCCATGTCCAACAAGTTCGGTTCGCTGCTCCTGACCACGGGCAACAAGAGCGAATTGGCCGTCGGCTACTGCACCCTTTACGGCGACATGTGCGGGGGATTGGCCGTCATCAGCGATTTGCCCAAGACTTGGGTGTACCGGGTGTCTCGTTGGATAAACCGGGATCGGGAAATCATTCCCCCCTCTTCGATCACCAAGGCGCCGAGTGCCGAACTCCGGCCCAATCAGACCGACCAGGACAGCCTGCCTCCGTATGACGTCTTGGATGCCATCCTCGAGGCCTATGTGGTGGAGGACCGCCCGGCAGCCGAAATCATCGCCGCCGGCTTCAGCGAGGCGGATGTGCGCCGGGTCGTTCGATTGATCGACCTGTCGGAGTACAAACGGCGTCAGGCAGCTCCCGGCCTCAAGGTCACTTCCCGCGCGTTCGGAGTCGGTCGGCGCCAACCCGTGGCCCAGCGCTGGCGCGAGATCTAAGCACTGGGCCCCGGAGGGAGGAGGTTTCCTTGGGTATCACTGCAACCGGGGTGCGTGTCTTCAAGATCGCTCCAAACTGGAACCGCGTTGGCTAATTACTAAACCAGTGGTTCACGCGGGTTATACAGTATAAATTACTGTTTTTATTCGTTGTTTTTGTTGCTAAGGGACTTCACGGCCACGCGTTATCCGGGTGAAATAACCGGTACCCGCTATGAACCCGTCCAGCACCTCCAACCAGACCAATGAACGGGTCGAGTGGGTGCGGGCATCCATGGAGCGTCATGAGGCGGAGTTGCTGCGGTATGCGCTGTCGCTGGTGGGGGATTTGCCTTCGGCTGAAGACTTGGTCCAAGACGCCTTCTTCAAACTCTGCAAGCAGGAGCCCGAATCGTTGCGGGGACGACTGGTGCCGTGGCTGTTCACGGTGGTCCGCAATCAGGCCCTGGACCGTCATCGCCGCGAATCCCGCTGGCCCCGCGCCGCGGAGGCCGAGGCTTCCCAGGTGGCCGGGAACTCCCCCACGCCATCGGCCTCGGCTCAGGCGCGGGACGATGTCCGCAACTTGATGTCCCTGCTCACCGCGCTGCCCCCCAATCAGCGGGAGGTGGTTCGCCTTAAGTTTCAGAACCAGCTCAGCTACCGGGAGATTTCTCACCTGACCCGTCTGAGCGAGACCAATGTCGGGTTCCTCCTGCACACCGCCCTGAAGACTCTGCGCCAGCGCTTCGAGCGCTTGGACGCCGGGCCGGGTTTTTCTCAGGCCCGCTCCCCCCTTCACCCGTCATCCCCGCAATGAAATCCTCACCCTCTCCTGCGGACTGGACGCCCGATTCCCCGGAGTTGACCGCCTTTGCTCTCAAGGATGGCCCCTTTGATCCGTCGGTTCCCGGTTGGGCCGAGCGGCGGGCCGCCGCTGAACAGGCGGTCGCGCGCTCGGCTCCGTTGCGGGCGGAGATCGGCGAGATTCGACGTGTGGCCGATGACGTTGAGACGGACCTGAGCCGCGAGGCCATCCATCGCCTGAGCGCCGATCGTCGGGAGGCCGTCTTGGCCTATGCCCGCAATCCTGGGCGCGGTCTTCCCCGGCGATCTTCCGCAGGTTCGTCTCCGGAGGCCGACTCGGGCTGGCACCGTCTCTGGTCTAGGGTCACCCGCCCGGCCATGGGATACAGTCTGGCTGCGGCGACAGCGCTCAGCATTGGTCTGGCCCTCTGGAGCGCCTGGCCTTCGGCATCCCGGCCTTCCCCAGCGGTGGCTGTTCGTTCCGGGGCGTCGAACGCGCCCGCCGAAGCTTCTCCGTCGATTTCCGCAGACCGATCAACGCCAACGCCAATGCCAACGTCGGCGTCGGCGTCGGATACCCCCTTCATCGCTCAACCCCAGGAGGAAACCTTGCGAGGAGAGCCTCAGTTGGCATGGGGCAGCCCTGGCCGATTGCCCGGTCCGTCTGCCGCGTCGACCACGACGGCCACGTCGGCCACGTCGCCATTGCCCGGTTCGCCCGCCTCGGTGGCTGGGCTCAAGCAGTACGGATTGGTGGCGCCGGCCGATTCGGCGGATGCGCTTGCGGGCCCAGCCTCGGCTGCTGCGTTCCCGACCGCTATCCCGACGGCCGCCCCTGCCGCCACTCCTGCCGCCGATGTGGCCCGAAAGTCCCGGGGCCTTCAGGCCACCCCGGTTACCCCTACCGCTCAGGCCAAGACGTCCATGCCTCGCCCTCGGGCCCAGACCACCCGGGAAATTCCATTCCAGTCGGCGGCGACCGCGCCCCGATCCACCTTCCCGCTGAAGCCGGGCAACACCAGTTACCCCCAGATCCGCAAGGCGCTCCAAGAAGGTCAGTTTCCTTCGCCCGATGCGGTGAGGCTCGAGGAATTGCTCAACTACTTTTCCTACGACTACCCCGCGCCCTCCGGATCGGATCCTGTCTCCGCTCAGGTCGAAGTGGCCGACTCGCCGTGGAGTCCGAACCACCGTCTGGTGAAGATCGGTCTCCAAGCCCGACCGGCACAGACGGCGGGGCGTCCTCGGGCCAACCTGGTGGTGCTGGTCGGGCTCAGTCCCGGCTCCTCAGCCCGCCTGTCCTGGGCTCAACGAAGCTTGCAGGCCCTCATCGAGGCGCTGGATGGCCGGGATTCGTTGGCCTTGCTCATCGATGGACCCCAGGGCCGACTGATCCTCCCGCCGACCGCCGCTGCCGATCGGGCCAGTCTGATTCGAGGGGTACGCGCCTTGCGGGCCGAAGGGGCTCCCCGGGGGTTGGAGGGCCTGCGTAGGGCCTACGCACTGGCCGACCAACATCATGTTCCCGGGGGCATCAATCGGGTGGTCTGGATTGTGGATGGAGAATTCTCCGCCGAGGCCGGCACCCGGGAGGCGCTGGCGACGCTCATCCGTGAGCAAACCGATTGGGGGGTCTTCCTCAGTGTGATGGGTCTGGGGTCTGAAGTGCCTCCGGAATCGTCCGAGGCTCCCTGGATGCCCACGCCAGCAGGGGGGGCCTACGCCTCCGCGGCGACCCCGTCGGAGGCTCAGGCGGTGCTGAGACGTGAGTTGCAGCCCACTCCGGCCGCAGTGGCCGAAAACGTGACGGTGGATGTCCGGTTCAATCCGGCCCGCGTCGATCAATGGCGATTGCTCAGTCAAGAAAGCCAGGCATCGGCGGCGGCTCCCAACCCCTCACCGCCCCATTCTGGCGCTCAGATGGAGGCAGGCCGGTCGGTCACCGCGTTGTACGAGATCGTCCCCACCCGTGCAACCGATGGGCCGCGGGCAGGTTCCGGGCCCGAATCGGTGGGTCCTTCGGGCGGCCCGAGTGATTTGCTCAGCCTGGAGGTGGGATACCGTTCCCCCACGAACGGGCGGCCCCAAGACCCGGCCCAGAGCAGCCCCCCCCGGAGTCTTCAGGTGGGTGTCCCGGATGTCCGCCGGAGTTCCGACGCTGCGACGGCCGACTACAAATTCGCCGCCGCCGTGGTCGGCTATGGACTGATGTTGCGCGATTCCCCCTTCAAGGGTGATCTGACCTGGGAGAAGGTTCAGATTTTGGCGGAAGAAGGCCAAGGGCCGGATCGCGAGGGATACCGCGCGGAGTTCTTGCAACTGGTGCGTCAAGCCCGGGCGTTGCAAGATGGAGCCGTGGTCAATCGAAGGCCCAAGGAGTAAAGCCCCGAGGCCCAAAGTGCCTCGGCGTAAAGCCCAGTAACCGGGAGCCGGACTCCACATCAGAGATCCCGCTGGGATCGCTCCGGAGTTGGCTCGCCATCGGGTTTGCTCAGAGTCCGTCTTTGAAGGTCTTCAGCTGGTCCCGGACCTTTCGGAAGGCAGGATCTTTGCGGGCCGCGGCCAAATCGGGGTCTTTGAGCATCCAATCGAAGTCCCGGTATCCGGCTTCCATGGCTCTCAGCAGTTCGTCAATGGCGGGTTCGAGCTCACCGGCCAAGCACAGGCTGCAGGCCAGATTGAAGAGCACCTCTGGATCGCCCGGACGGAGCGATTTGAGTTGGTGGTCCACCCGCAGGCCATCGTTGATGCGCCCGCGTCGGGTGTAGTCATCGGCCAAGAGTTGGAGCGCTTCGACGTACTGGGGATCTTTTCCGACCAACCCTTCAAGGAAGCCGATCTCCACGTCGAGATCCCGGGTTTCCCGCTTGCCCATCTTCTGTTGTTTGGCCTGCGACATCTGGCTCCAATCTCGAAAGCCACTCCTCATCCGTCAAGCGGCAGTCACAGGAAAGACCGGTGATCAGGAATCTGGTGGCGATCTACGGTTGCCGCCCTGGGAGTCCTGTCGGAACCTCCGGCCGTATGTCCGAGGAATGGTTTGATGTGGTCGATGAGCAAAACCAGGTCATCAGCAAGGCGCCCCGTAGCGAGGTGCATCGCCTGAAGCTGCGTCATCGGGCGGTCCATGTGCTGGTCTTCAATCAACGGGGCGAGTTGTTCCTTCAGCAGCGGGCACTCTGGAAGGACGATTTTCCCGGAGTCTGGGATTCCTCCTCGTCGGGACACGTCAGCGCTGGCGATGGCATGGATGACACCTCGATTCGGGAAGTCGCCGAGGAGCTGGGGGTCGAACTGTCCGAGCCACCGCGCAGGATCTTCGAACTGGAGGCTACCGAGGCCACCGGCTGGGAGTTCTGTGGCGTGTACCGGGCCGATCACGAGGGCCCCTTCGTGCTTCAGCCCTCGGAGATCCGCGGGGGCGGGTGGTTCACGCTGCAGGCGGTCGAGGAGTGGGTGGCACGGCGTCCGGAAGACTTTGCCAGCGCCTTCCGCGTGATCTGGCACCGACTGCAAGCGACGAAGTCTTCGACCTTGACCTAGGTTTTTTAGGAGTTCGGTGTAGGGTGCTTTCACACCATGAAGTCGAATTCCCGCGGGGTCTTCTGGACCATCCTCGCCTCGTTCTTCGTCTCAGGCCTCGCCGGCCTGCTCTATCAAGTTGTCTGGACGAGGTATCTGGCGCTTTTCCTCGGAAGCACCAGCTACGCGGTGGTCGCGGTTCTCGCCGCCTTCATGGGCGGATTAGCCGCGGGCAACGCCCTGTTGGGCACGCGGGCCGATTCGCTCCGGAGACCGCTGTTCTTCTATGCCTGTCTGGAGGCCGGGATCGGACTCTTCGCGGTGTTTTTCCCCTGGTATTTCGAGACCGTCCGACAGGGTTTCCTGTCGGTCATCCGGACGGTCCATCCCGAGGGGACTCCGCGCCTGGCCCTGCAGTTCGGCTTCGCCGTGCTCATCATCCTCCTGCCGACCGTGCTGATGGGTGCGACGCTCCCGGTGCTCACCAAATACGTCACCCGTTCACTTTCGGAGCTCCGTGGCCGGGTGGCGGCGCTCTACTCGATCAACAGTGCGGGCGCAGTCGCTGGCATTCTGCTGGCCGACTGGTGGTGGATTCCCGCGCTGGGCCTCGAGGCGGTGGTGCAGTTGGGCGCGACGCTGAGCCTCGGCATCGCCTTGGTCGCGTACGTCTTAAGTTCCCGCAGCGGCGAGGGCCTCGATGAGCCAGTTCAGCCGGTTGCACGTTCCGTGACCGACGAGTCCTTCACGCCTTTGGAGTGCCGGGTGGCGCTGGTGGCCGCCGGCCTGTCCGGCTTCGTGGCCATGCTCTATGAGGTGGCTTGGACCCGCCTGTTGGCCCTGGCGCTCGGGTCCAGCACCCACGCCTACTCGCTGATGCTGGCCACGTTCATCAGTGGCATCGCCGTCGGCAGCGCGCTGGTGTCCGCCTGGCGCCGGCGCTACGACACGCTCGTCGCCTTCGCTGTCGCCGAATGGGCGCTGGCCGGCACGCTGTTGGTCTCGATGTTTTTCTACGACCTCATTCCGTACGCCTTCGCCCATCTTGCCGACGTCATCGCCCGGCGGCCGGCGGCCTATCCGTTGTATGAACTGGTCCAGGTGCTTGTCTGTTTCAGTGTGCTCTTCGTGCCCGCCGTATGCCTGGGTATGACCCTGCCGTTGGCCAGCCGCGTGGTCACGGCCGACTTCCGTACGACCGGCGGATCGGTCGGTCGGGTGTTCGCCGTCAACACGGTGGGCACGGTGTTGGGGGCCGTTCTCACCGGTTTGGTCTTCCTGCCCGTCCTTGGGTTGGCTTCAACCCTTGCTCTGGGCATCGGCATCAACGCACTCATCGGATGGGTCACCTTGGCCTCCCGGCGTGGTGGTGTCACCAGGGCCCTGATCCAAGGGTTGGTGGCCACGGCCGTGCTGGTCGCTGTGGTCTCGCTCACGCTCGGCGAACGCTGGTCGCGTGCCTTCGTTCTGGGGCTCTGGCGCGACGTTCGTCCTCCGGCGAGTATTGCTGAATTCCGTCAACGCGCCGACATCTACAACCTGGCCTACCACCGTGACGGGGCCGGATCGACGGTTGCGATTCTGGCAGTCACCAACCGCGCGGGTCAGCCGAGCATCAGCCTCAAGGTCAACGGCAAGGCCGACGCCAGTTCCGGTGAGGACATGAGCACCCAGATTCTGGCCGGCCAATTGCCGATGTTGCTCCATCCCTTCGCCGAGAGGGTCCTCGTGGTCGGCGCGGGCAGTGGCGTGACGGTCGGATCGATTTTGCAACATGTGCCGGTGAAGTCTGTGGACTTGGTCGAGATTTCCCCGGAAGTGGCCGAGGTGGCCCGTGATCATTTCGCGCCCTTCAACCACGATGCCCTTCGCAATCCCCGGTGTCGCACCCACATCGAGGACGCCAAGACCTTCCTTCAGACCACGCCGGAGTCCTTCGATGTCATCGTCACCGAGCCCTCGAATCCCTGGATGGCGGGTGTCGCGGCGGTGTTCAGTCAGGAGTATTATCAAGACTGTTTGGCGCGCCTAAAGCCCGGGGGGCTTTGTGCTCAGTGGGTCCAGACCTACGAGACCGACGACGAGACCTTCGCCACCGTCGTGGCTACTTTTGGATCTGTGTTCCCGCACCTCAGCCTGTGGCAAACATCCACCAGCGACCTGCTCCTTATCGGGGCCGCCCAACCCTATCGTCCGGACTTGCAGGCCATGGCCCGCCGCCTTGCCCAGCCTGCCGTCGCGGCCGACCTCGGGCGTATCGAGATCACCCGGCCGGTCAACGTGCTCGCATTGCAAATGGTGGCCTTTGGAGACGCCTTCTTCTTGGCCCCGGACGGCACGACGATCCACAGCGATTTTCATCCGGTGCTTGAGTACCGGGCCCAGCGGGCCTTCTTTGCCCGCGGGATGGCCATGGTGCCTTATCGGCTCAACGAGGCCTTGCATCCTCGGCCGCGGACGCTCCTCGGTGAACACCTGGCGGGTGCTCCGCTCACGGCCGAAGATTGCCGAGCCTTGGCCCGGCAATTTGCCAAGATCGGCATTCCTCAACTCCCGATCTTCCGCTCCGTCTTGCGCCGTTGGCAGGAGCTTCAACCGAACGATCCAACGGTGCTCCGGTTGCTTTCCTCCTACGCCATCCAGAATCCCGCGCCGGACGGCGAGGTGGCCTCGTTGGTCAGCCATCCGGCCTTCTCCAGTGAAAAGCAATTGGGCGATCTGAACCTCATGCGCCAGTTGGCCGACCTGCTCTTGCTGCAGCACCGCACTCGGCGTTCGGCCTTCCATTTGCCCGATTCGGTCCGGTTGGAGGTGTTCCTGGGAGCGCTCATCCAATTGGATCCTGCCCGTCAGCGAATACACCGCATCCGGTTGGCCGAGGTGAGTTGGGACCGGGGCAATGATGCCCGCGCCCGGGTGCTTTTCGAGGAAGCGCTCGATCTGGATGAACAGCGGTTTGGGCCGTTGGATTTCTCGGAGGATCCCGGGTGCCCAGCGGGCATGATGGCCCGATTGATCGATGCCGACCTGAGGGCGGGTGATCTCAAGGGTGCCATGGAAAAGGTCCTGCGCTTTGGCCGATTGGGCTATATCCGACCGGAAAAACTAACCGGAGATGAAGCCCTTCAAATGCTCGCCCGACGGGTCATAGTCACCACTCAGGCCTCCTTGCAGCGATGAGGTCCAGCCTGCCTGCGTCTCGTCCGCTCCTGCGCCGTGCTTGTCACCCACGCTCGACATTGAGCGCGACTGGGGTTTTCTTGAATGCTTGTCCGCGGGGCGGGGCCCGCGGAACCCGATGACCGAGTTCCTGCAACAACTGCTCAATGGAGTGCTCCTGGGGGCTATTTACGCCCTCATCGCCCTGGGGTACACCATGGTCTACGGCGTCCTCCGCTTCATCAATTTTGCCCACAGCGATGTGTTCATGTTGGGAGCGTTTGTCGCCTGGTATTCGGTGGAGAAACTCGGGTTGCCCACCCAGTCCATTGGCGGTGGGTTGGCGGCCTTGTTGTTGTCGATGTCGGTATGCGCCGTCTTGGGTGTCGTGATTGAAAAGCTCGCCTACAAGCCGTTGCGTCAGCGATCCACCCTCACGGTGCTGATCACCGCCATCGGCGTCTCGTTGCTCATCCAGAACGTGGCGCAGAATTCGCGGCTCGGTTTTGGTCCCAACCCCAGGGCCTTTCCGGCTCTCTTTCCTTCCCAGCAGCTCCACTTCGGCGCCTTGACCGTCTCAACCCACCAGCTGGTGGTGCTGGCTGTCGCCCTCAGTCTCCTGGGGTTGCTCTACTGGATCGTGCACCACACCCGCACCGGCACCGCCATGCGTGCCTTGTCCTTCAATGCCACAGCCGCCTCGTTGGTGGGCATCAACAATGACCGGATCATCTCCTTCACCTTCGGTCTGGGATCGGCCCTCGCGGGTGCCGGAGGAGTCCTTTATGCCATGAACTACCCGAGCATCGATCCCTTGATGGGCACCTTGCCGGGCCTCAAGGCCTTCGTGGCCGCGGTGCTGGGCGGCATTGGAAACCTGCCGGGAGCGGCGCTGGGCGGGTTGCTCATCGGTTTGGTGGAGACCTTCGTATCGGGAACGCGGCTCTCCACCTTCCGCGATGCCATCGCCTTCGGCATCCTCATCGCCATCCTGCTGTTCCGGCCCGCCGGCCTGCTGGGCAAACTCAAGGTGGAGAAGGTCTGACCATGGCGTTTCCCATCGCCCAACGCTGGTTGCTCGCATCCTTGATTCTGGCAGGGGTGGCCTCGGCGGTTTCCGGCTCCATCGATCCCTACTTTCTGGACGTGGTGATGGGGGTGGGTGTCAGCGTGGTGTTGGCCTCCAGCCTCAATCTCATCAACGGTTTCACCGGGCAATTCTCCCTGGGACACGCTGGTTTCATGGCTGTGGGAGCGTACACCTCGGCCATGTTGACCACGGTGGTGGCTCCGCGGTTGGGTTGGAACCCCGTTCTCCTCCAGTGGGTGTTCTTCCCGATGAGCCTCATCGTTGCGGGCCTGCTCGCCGCAGTGGCGGGTCTGGCGGTCGGAGCGCCCTCGCTCCGGCTCAAGGGCGATTACTTGGCCATCGTGACCCTGGGTTTCGGGGAGATCATTCGTGTGATGCTCCAGAACCTCGATGCGGTGGGGGGCGCTCGTGGTCTGACGGGGGTGCCCACCTACACCAACTTGTTTTGGACCTTCGGCACCGCGGCCTTGACCGTGTACACGGTCTGGGCGCTCCTCAACTCCACCCATGGGCGTGGATTCTTAGCGGTGGCCGACGACGAGGTGGCCGCCGAAGCCATGGGCCTTGATACGACTCGCTACAAAATCACGGCCTTCGGCATCGGATCCTTCTTTGCCGGTTTGGCCGGTGGTTTGTACGCGCATCTCAAGGGGTATCTCAACCCGGGTGGGTTCTCCTTCGACAAAAGCATCGAAATTGTGGTGATGGTGATCCTGGGGGGCATGGGCCGTCATGCCGGCGTGGTCTTTGCGGCGATCTTGTTGACCTTGCTGCCGGAGGGCCTCCGCGAATTGGGCAGTCGCTCGGTGCCCAATCCTTTTGGAGGAGCGGCCTGGTCGCTCGACTGGATCAAAGAAATGCGGATGATCCTCTACTCCCTGCTTCTGATTTTGCTGATGTTGCTGCGGCCGCAGGGATTGTTCCATCGGAGCGAACGCCGGAGGCGAGGCACATGAGTGATTCCTTGCTGAAACTAACCGACGTGACCATTCGCTTTGGCGGCCTCACGGCCGTTTCTTCGGTCACGGTCGATGTCCGGGAAGGGGAGTTGGCCGGACTCATTGGGCCCAACGGGGCCGGCAAGACCACCCTTTTCAACCTGATCACCGGCGTCTACCAGCCGACCGAGGGGCGCATCGATTTCGCCGGCGCAGGCACCGCGGGAGCCAAGCCCTTCCACCTCACCGAGCGGGGGATCGCCCGGACCTTCCAGAACATCCGCCTCTTCCCCAGCTTGTCGGTCTCCGACAACGTCCGGGTGGCCTTCCATCGTCATCTGGAGCATCGGACCTGGCAGTCTTGGCTGCGCGGTGGGGGCTTCCACGCGGAGGAGGCCGAATTGAGGGAACGCACCCGTGAGTTGCTGAGCCTTTTCAACTTGGAGCGAGTCCAGGAGGCCCCGGCCAAAAGCCTTTCCTATGGCGATCAGCGGCGCCTGGAAATCGTTCGCGCGCTGGCCACGGGGCCGAGGTTGCTCCTGCTCGATGAACCGGCCGCCGGCATGAATCCGTCCGAGAAAGACGAGTTGATGCGGCTGATCCGCTTCGTCCGGGACCGCTTCCGCTTGGCCGTGCTGCTCGTGGAGCATGACATGAAGGTGGTCATGGGCATTTGTGAGCGCATCCATGTTTTGGAATACGGGCGCAAGATTGCCGAGGGGTCGCCCGAAGAAATCCGCGCCGACCCCAAGGTCATCGCCGCCTACCTGGGAGACTAGATAAACGTCAAACCTTGCCGTTCTCGCCGTGCTAGAAGTCCACAATCTGAGCGTTCAATACGGTTCCATCACCGCGCTTCACGGCATCTCATTGAGCGTGCCGGCCCAGGGCATTGTGACCCTCATCGGCGGCAATGGCGCAGGCAAGACCACCACGCTCCGGGCCATTTCCGGCATGGTGAAGCCGACCTCGGGCCGGATCCTCTTCGACGGTCAGGACATCACGGGGTTGGCTCCGCATGAGATCGTTCGCCGGGGCCTGGCCCATTCGCCGGAAGGGCGACTGGTCTTTGCCAACCTGACGGTGATGGAGAACCTCCGGATGGGGGCCTATTTGCAGCGGGATGCCCGGTGGATCGCCTCGGAGCTCGACCATGTCTTCGGCATGTTTCCGCGGCTTCAAGAGCGCCGCGAACAGCAGGCCGGCACTCTTTCTGGGGGAGAGCAACAAATGCTCGCCATCGGCCGTGCGCTGATGAGCCGTCCCCGGTTTCTGATGCTCGACGAGCCGTCCTTGGGCATCGCCCCGCTGTTGGTGAAGGAGATTTTCGCCCGGTTGGTCGAACTCAACCGCGAACGATCGCTACCCATCCTGCTGGTCGAGCAGAACGCCCACTTGGCCCTGGAAGTCAGCAGCCATGGATACGTCCTGGAGACGGGGCGTGTTCTCTTGTCCGACCGTTCGTCCGTCTTGCGTGATAGCCCTGAAGTACGCAGCGCTTACCTGGGCGGCTAGAGTCGTCTCCTTCAGGTCGAAGATTCGCCTCCTGGTCCACGTTGGGGAGTTTTGGCCCATTGACGACTCGGGTGACTGAGACTCTTTGTTTACGTTTGTAAATTTCAGGTGAAACCTGCGGTGCTCTGGCGGCGTCTACGGGGATAATGGGGGATATCCCGAGAGCGTTTTTCCGAGGTGGGCGATGCTGGCGATTGCCGATTCTGGCGGTCCTGTGGACTTGTCTCTGGACGACTCTGCCCCCCCTGCGAGCTCTCGATCGGAAGTTCTGGGATGGAGGCACGGTGCCTCGCAATCCGGTTCGAGGATCCTGGTCGCTGGAAGATGCGTTTTCCTCCTTGGGACCGCTACCAGGGACCCTCGGTTTTGCCGTCCCGCCTGGGGAAACCCAACGGATCATCCTCGTTTGCATGGGAGGCTTGGCTTACGAAGTGTCCCTGTCCGACAAGCCATCCCGTCGGTTGTTCTTGGACCTCTCAGAGCGTGTCTTCTTCGAACAGGAGGCGGGCCTTTTAGGAATGGCCTTCCATCCGAGGTTTCAAACCAATGGGTGGGTCTTCGTCTATTACTCTTCCAAGGAAGGGGCCGGTGGTTTGATTCAGTCTTTCAATCGACTCTCCCGCTTCACTGTTCCACCCGGGGGTGACGGACGTCCGGATCCGGCCTCCGAGGTGGTCTTGTTCCATCAGGAAGATCCAGGGCCCAATCACAACGCCGGTTGCTTGGCCTTCGGCCCCGATGGGTATTTGTACCTGTCGGTGGGAGATGGTAGCCTGGGTTCCGATCGAGTGACACAGCGTCTGGATGCAGGATTCTTTGGGGGGATCCTCCGTCTGGATGTGGATCGCAAACCGGGGAATCTTCCGCCGAATCCGGGCTTTGGCGTCAATCCCGACGCCTATTTCGTGCCTGCCGACAATCCGTTTGTCGGAGCTCTTCAGTACGGCGTTGGGGATCGGGTGATTTGGAAGGGTGGCAATCCTCAATCCTTGCGCACCGAGTTTTATGCGTTGGGGATGCGAAACCCCTGGCAGTTCAGCTTCGATCCCAAGACCGGTGACTTCTGGTGCAACGATGTTGGCTATGGCTCGCGTGAAGAGGTCAATCGGATCCGCCGCGGGGCCAACTACGGCTGGCCTTGGTGGGAAGGGACCCTGGCTACCACCGATCCGGAGGTCGCAGGCACTGCCTTGCCCGAGTTCGAGTACTCCCATTTTTCCGGTCGCACGGCCATCACCGGAAGCCATTTCTACCGGGGCTCGTTCTACCCGGAGCTCGATGGCGCCTATTTGTTCGCCGATTGGTCTGGAGACATCGCCGTGCTGCGTCCCGGCGAACCGGGCAAATCCGACACGGCGGAGGTCACCTGGATCGCCAACCAGCCCGGCGTGGTGGCCTTTGGTGCGGATCCTCGGGATGGCTCGCTGCTGCTGACTTCCGGTTCAGGACGTATTTACCGACTGGTTTACCGTCCGGTAGCGGGAGAGGTCTGGCCCAAGAAGTTGTCTGAGACCGGGCTCTTCGAACACGTGCCTTCGCTCACCCCACGGCCGGGTTTGGTGCCCTACGAAATCAACGCCCCTTTCTGGTCCGACCATGCCATCAAGCGGCGATGGTTTGCGCTGCCGGGCGAGGACTCCACCATGACCTTTCGCCGCGACGGAGCCTGGACCTTCCCGGCCGGTACGGTTTGGGTGAAGCACTTTGAGCGTCCTTACTACCGTCCGAGCACCCTGCTGTTTCCCATGGAGACTCGGATCCTGGTTCAGACGACCAACGGGGTTTCTGGTGCGAGCTACCGATGGAACGATGCGGGAAACGATGCGGATCTGGTTCCGGACGAAGGAGCCAACGCGACATTTTATGCGTGGACCCCGACCCAGTTGGTCACCCAGAACTGGCGTTTTCCGGGTCGCAGTGAGTGCCTGTCCTGCCACACCTCGGCCAATGGCGGACCCGCGGGTTTCAATACCGCCCAACTCAACCGACGAACCCGCGAGGGGGTGACCATCGTTTCTCAACTCGATGCCTGGTCGGCGGCCGGCTACTTCTCGGAGCCCTTGGTCCGGACCCACCAGATGCCTGCACTGGTGTCCCCGACCGATGAGACCCAGACCTTGGAGCACCGGGTTCGCGCCTATCTGGACTCCAACTGCGCCTCGTGTCATCAGCCCGGGGGGCTGACTCGCACGCCTTGGGATGCCCGCATCGGCACGGCTCTGGATCAGATGGGGTTGATTGGGGTCCGCTCTTCGTTATCCAGCATGGGGCTGGGCGAGTTTCGCATCGCCCCGGGGCATCCCGAGAATTCTTCCCTCTTCCTCAGAATTTCCACGTTGGGAGCGTTTCATATGCCTCCCTTGGGCTCGTCGGAGTTGGACACGGGTGCCGTGGAGCTAATCCGGCGTTGGATCGTCGAGGATTTGCCCCGGCGGCAGGGCTACGATGAGTGGGCGGCTCAGTGGTTGCCGGAGCCCTGGGAGTCCCTGCGGTCGCAGGCCCTGGATGCGGACGGTGACGGGCTCGACAACTTCACCGAGTACCTTCTGAAGGAGGGCCCATTGACTCCACAGCGCCAGTGGAAACCGGTGATTCGCCGCGAGGGTTCCCGGTTCTTCCTGCGATTCAATCGATGGGCCGGCCGGCGCTTCGAAGTGCAGTGGGCTTCCGACCTCACGCCTGCCGGTCGTTGGAGCCGCTTGGAGGTCGAAGAGAACGACCCCCGAGCGAAGTCGTCGGACAGCGAGGCCTCCATCCCGTTGCCCGACGGGCCGACCCGGTTTTACCGGGTGATCGTTGCGGGCGAATGACTCATTCCGGCGGAGGGCTGTGGGATCCATTGACCCCCATCGGTCCTTTGGAGCAAAGTCCAGATAAGCCTTCCAATGACTCCTCGCCGGAATTCTGCCCCACGATCGACCGCCTTCACGCTCATTGAGCTGCTGGTGGTCATCGCTATCATCGCCATTTTGGCGGGCATGCTGTTGCCGGCGCTGGCCAAGGCCCGATCATCGGCCATCAAGGCCTTGTGCAGCAGCAACCAGCGGCAATGGGGCATCGCGGTGAATCTCTACGCCAACGACAACGAGGACCGATTCCCGGACAATACCGATGGCACCGGCCTGAGTTGGCTCGGGGCCAGCGCCCGCAGCTTCACCGACAAGTACCTGATGAAGAATGCGGCTCCGAGGTCGCGGAACGACCGCAAGGCGGCCAATCATGTACTCTTCTGTCCAACCGACGAATGGAATCGACAGGCCGACGCCTGGAGTTATGGATCGAGCGCGAGACGCCCGGTGTTCATCGGTTATTTTTTCCTGCCGGGCCGTGTGAACGGGGCTTGGGATTATGACTCCGATGGTTTGGGCGACTGGCACTACCGCAAGAAGCTCGGCGGAGAGTTTTCCGCGGCCCCTATCCTCATCGATCGCCTCCAAGGCCATGGCGCGCACTCCACCAACCTGCTGAACCCCGGCATCAAGTGGATCATGCCCGAGAATGGTCGCCCGACCAAGACGGCCAATCATGCGGGTGCGCGCGGCGTTCCCACCGGGGGCAATTTCCTTTTCGAGGACGGCCATGTTCAATGGATCCTATCCCGCAACGTGACGCTGGGATCCAGTCAGAGCCAATGGCAGTGCTTCTACGGCATCCGCCTGCCTTGAGGTCCCTGTCAATCGGGGCCTTGTCCCCGATTCTCCCTCGTGACCGAGGGCGACGAGCAGTCGGTCCTGTGTCTTCGTCGCCTTGGCTTTACCGCAGGGGCAATCGGTAGCAAGCGGCCTCGCGGTCATTGCGCACCAATAAGAGGTCGCCCGCCAAGGCGATGGGGTTCCAGGTCTTGTCGTTGAAGACCTTCAAGCGCCCCAGCTCCCCGGGTCCGTCCGGAGTGGGATGCAACAACACCAACTCGCCGTTCTCGGCCATCAGCAGGTAGAGCTCACCGACCAGCAACCCCTGCCCATGTCCGTGCCGTCCCTCCTTCCAACGCTGCGAACCGTCCTTCGCGTCCAGACAGGCCAGGATTCCGTCGTCCAAGCCGTAAATGAATCCATCCCGAAACACGGGATTGGAAAACTTGGCCTTCAATCGCTTGGAGGTCCAAACCGATCGGACCTCGAGGGAGCCCGTGGCCGCCGGGGACAGTTCCAGCAATTCACTTCCCACCCCATAGCCGGCGCTCAAGAACACCGAATTGGAGGAGACCCGCACCGGGTTGGCCACCAGCGGGAACTGGACACCGAAGGGTCGGCTCCACAACACCCGGGCGCTCGTCGGGTCGTGGGCGCTGATTTCCCGGTGATTGAACTGGAGGATTTGAGGCACCCCGGCCAATTCGGTCAGGTAGGGCGAGCTGTATTCGGCCGAGGAGGAGCCGCCGGAGGCGATGAGTTGTCCTGACTGAAGATTCCACAGAAGCAGCGAGCGTCCGTCGCGGCCTCCGGCGCTGACCACGACCCGGTTGGAGATCACCAATGGTGACCCCGAAAGGCCCCACTCGGGCATTCCCGCCTGGGCGAATTCTAGAATGTTGGTTCCCCAAAGCCGTTGGCCTGTGGCCAGGTCCAAGACTTGAAGCCAACCCCGAGCTCCGAGGGTGATGACACGCCCGTCCGTGATGGTCGGCGAACTGCGGGGGCCTTCTCCAGCAATCGGGGTGAAATAACGGCCCGAATTGGTCGTTTTCCAAATGACGTTACCGATAATCGCATCTCGACAAACCATGAGTTCGTCATCTCCGGACTGTTCTTGAGTGACCGCCCGATTGCCCACCACCGAGAAACCCGACCAAGCCCCTCCCACAGGTTGTCGCCACAAGAGTTGGGGTGGGTGCGCGGTCCAATTGGTGTGCAATGAAACGGCGTTAATGATACCGTTTCGGTTTTCACCGAGAAATTGTGGGTAATCTCCGGGAAATCGTGAGCCCGGAGACTGAGATGAGGCTGGCGGAGAAACGGCGGCAGAAGCTCCGGGCGTTGGGGTGGAGCCCCTCGGCGCAGCAGCGGTTCGCGCCCAGCGAGTCTCCACGATCGGGATCAGGTCTCCAGTCACCCCGCGAATGCGGAGGGTCAGGCGGGCCATTCCTGCCAGGAGTGCGATTGCGGCAATTCCGGCCAACCGCAAAGTCCAACGAGCCCGCGACAGGAAAAGCCACCACAATACCCCCAGGCCCAGTGCCCCGCCCGCGATGCCTAGGCAAATCAGATTGCGACGCTGGAAAGGGAACTCGCTCCAAGACTGCACCCCTCCCATGGCCAAGACCATCAGGCCCAGGATCACTCCCGCAGGCCACCAACGGATGCCCATCGGGCGTGGTGGGGTTGTGGGCAGTGGAGATTCGGACGACATGGAAGGAGTCTTCCTGTCAATCCGGTCTCGGCAAGCCTTGGCCGAAACGATTCCGATGGATCGGTCGCGCTCGATGGGGCTGACAACGCCCGGAGCGGATGAGGACGGAAGAGAGATGCTTCGAGAATGTCGATGGGGAAAGAAACTAGGCGGGCCCAGGCCATGGCCATGGACTGAATCTGTGAGGCGATTCCCAATTTCCGCCAGAGTTCGAATCAAGAGCCGGTCTACGGCTCCAGCGCTGATGGATTTTAATATAAAAAATCTGAAACAATATAAAAACGAATCGAACTATTCTTTTGATGGTTTGATCGGATTTTGTAACGGTTCCAGCTGTCCGGGACCTTAATGATTTGTGGTGGTTACTTCCCGGGCGTTTGGATGTCATCCAGCCCTGCCAACCGGTTGAGGACCGATGGATTCCCTGATTCAGCGCAGGGAAGAGGGCGATGCTTTGCCGCCACGGTCAGAACTCGGCTGGTTGGCCTGCCTCGAATTTGGGCGCTGCTGTTGGCTTGCGTCGCGGGCTGTTGGTTGACGGCGTTCACGGGCCTAGCGTCGGGTTCCGATACCCGCAGCACTCGGGTGGCCGTATTGGCGCTTTCTCGTCTTGAGATCGGAGTAAACGGTGAAGTCAGTTCAACAGTCGCGGATGCTTTGCCAGTCGGAGCGGTGGTCACCGGAGCGGATTTGTCCCTAGATTACAGTACTTACTGGTCCTCGGCGAACTCAGCCATTGCGGGCAATTACGTCCGCCTCAACGGGGTCGATGTTCCTGCCTTTGGCTGGGCCTCTTCCGGGAATTACCCCGGTTCGACGGCATTGATCCGCGACTATCGCGGATCTCTGGCCAGTTACCGCGTCGCGGGCGATAATCAGTGGACGTTCGGGTCGTCCTGGAACCCGGTGACACTCAACAACGTGGTGGTTTCCATTCGCTACGTGATGGGAAATCAAGCGCCCATCCTATCGGCTCCCGGAGTGTTTTTCACCGACACGGTGGCTCCGGACACATTTCAAACCGCCTCCGGAAACCTCATCGGTTCCGATGCCGATGGGGATCTGCTCATCTACGGGATTGTAGGGCGAACGGCCTCCAATGGAACCGTCACCCAGGCTGGCACTTACATGACTCTGACTGTGAATTCACAGACTGGGGCCTTCACTGTGACTCCCAACGCGGCTGCCATCAATGCGTTGAACGCCAACACTTCGGAGACCTTCGTGGTGTCGGTGTCCGATGGAGTCGTCACCACCGCTCAAGACTGGGTCATCCAATTGTCCGGGATTAGCGAATCGCCTTCACTGGCCTTCGTCTCACCGACGATCGGCAATGGCGGCGAAGTGACTCAGGTCGGGAATTTCACCATCCACACCTTTCGGCAGAGCGGGAGTTTTGTGCCGTCCACCTCGGGAACCGTGGAAGTTCTGGTGGTGGGCGGTGGTGGCGGTGGCGGCAGTGGCGGTGGTGGTGCCGGCGGAGTCGTTTATCAGAGCGCGTTTCCTGTGACGGCCTCTGAACCAGTCGCTGTTACTGTCGGTGCCGGAGGAGCCGGTGGGACGTTGAGCGGCACGGTTCTCGCCGGGGGCGATGGAGGTTCTTCCAGTTTTGGTTCATTGGTGGGTTTGGGTGGCGGTGGTGGTGGTGCATTCCGGGGAGCTGGCCGATCGGGGGCGTCCAGTGGTGGCACTGGAGGTGACACCACTGCGGCTTCTGGGACAGCGACCCAAGGCTTTCGGGGGGCCGATGGTGCGGCCAACGAAGGGTATGTTGCCGGCGGCGGCGGTGGTGGCGCTGGTGCGGTGGGTACTCGGGGGCTTTATTCGGCCGATGGTTACGGCGGTTTCACATCTTCCTCTCCGGGTGGCAACGGAGGCTCGGGGGTCCTCCACTCCATTTCAGGAACAGCAACGCACTACGGTGGCGGCGGTGGCGGTGGAGCCAACAACAACACGCTTTCTCCGACCGCGTTCGGTGGTGATGGAGGTGCTGGGGGCGGTGGAGCGGGTGCCCGCTCCGATAAAAGCCCAGGCGTTGCCGGAACGGCCAATACCGGCGGTGGTGGCGGTGGTGGCGACGCGGAAGGCTTGGGTGGCGCGGGCGGATCCGGCGTGGTGATCGTTCGTTACACTGCAAGCTCAACGCAATCCGCTCGAACCCTCACCGTCACGGGCTCCGCCACCCAGACGAGTTTTGCAGCGATTTCTGGTTCGGTGAGTGGTACCGATCCCGATCTGAACACCACGCTGGTGTACGGGATTCAGGGCGGTGCGGCGACCGCCACCTCGGGCGAGGTGGCCAAGACGGGCTCCTTCGGAACGCTGACCCTCAACACCGGGACCGGGGCTTATTCGTTCGCACCCTCGGCGGCAGGCATCAATCCGCTCCAAGCCTCGGTTTCCGAGAGCTACACCCTCACCGTGTCGGACGGGGTGTCGACGGCCAGTGGGGTCCTCACCGTCCAGATCGATGTGCCCTCTCCGACACAACTGGCGATCACGACGCAGCCCACGGGCGTGGTCAGCGGGGTCCTGATGACTCCGTCGCCGGTGGTGGAGATCCGGGACAGCCAGGGCAACCGGACCGCCAGTACGGGCACCGTGACGGTGTCCATCGATTCCGGGACCGGCGGTGCCCTGAGCGGCTCCCAAACCGTCAGTGCCGTGAACGGCATCGCCACCTTTTCGAATCTGTCGATGACGGGCACCCTTGGCACCGCCTACCGATTGAGGTTCAGCAGCGGCTACAAGGCTTCGTCCACCGGAGGCCAAGCCGAGTGGGCCTACGTGGTTCGAAACGCTCGGGGCCAAGGGCGTAGTCTGCTCGCGATCGATCAGCGGCAATTCACCGGCTCAGGAATCCAACCGAATCAGGTCGAGACGATCCAGTTGTTGAACCTCTACGACGGGGCCGCGGTATTCCTCGGGGCCGATATCTACTGGGCACAATTCGAGATCCAGTCCGCGTTGGCCGACGTCGCCACCCATCCCCAATCGCGGCTGATGTTTTCCGGTGGGGAAGAATACGCGCTGCGGGCGGACTTCACGATGGCTCCGTTGTATAGCCCCACCTTCAGTGCCGGGTTCACCGTTCAACAGCCGCCAACCCTGGCTGCTGTCGGGGTCTCCGGTACCGAGGACTCGCCGCTGACCTTGTCGACCGCCCATTTCGCTTCCGGGTTTTCTGATCCGGAAGGGGCTCCACTGGCCGACATCCAGATCGTGTCCCTGCCGGCGACGGGAACACTGACGTTGGCCGGTTCCGCCGTCGTCGTTGCCCAGGTGATCCCGGCGGCCCAGTTGGGCACATTGATCTACACGCCTGCAGCCAACGAAACGGGGGCCAAGACCTTTACTGTGAAGGCGTCCGACGGGTCGGCCTGGTCGGGTCCGGCCACGGTCACCATGACCTTGGCTCCGGTGAATGATGCCCCCGTGGCTGGAGCCGCATCGTTCACCGCGATCGCCGAAGACGCGGCTTTGGCGGACAATCCAGGCACGGCGGTTTCGGTTTTTGCGAATGCTGGTTCGGACGTCGATTCCGGCGCTCTCAAGGGCATCGCGATCACGTCGACGGATGCGAGCAATGGTTCTTGGCAATACACCATCGACGGGGGGGTGAACTGGAGTTCGTTGTCCGGCGTCAGCGCGGCTTCGGCGCGCCTGCTCCAAGGGGACGAGCTTCATCGGGTGCGGTTCTTGCCGAACCCCCATTACAACGGGACTGCCACCATCCAATATCGCGCCTGGGATCAGGTGGTGGGATCCGACGGGACCTTGCTGGATCTGACCGGGACGGGCGGCGGAGCCTGGGCGTTGGTGGCCTATGGGGCCGATGCCAGCCTCGGGGGCTTCTTGAACTCCGCTTCCGGAACCTTCTCATCAGCAGTGCGGTCCGGCTCTGCGGTGTTGCCGGCGCTGAGTCTCCTGAAGAGCAGTTCCGAGTTGGCCATGAGTTGGACGGTGGCAGGTGGAGGCTTTCCGGTGGGGGGTATCGCCTCCTACTCCCATGCCATCGCGTTCCCTTTGCCCCAAGCCTCGGCGATGTCCTTCGATGGCACGGGCACTAGTCCGCCAGATTTCCACATTTCCAGAAACCCTGCGATCTCCTTTGCCGTGGGCAGCACCCATCCGGACCAATCGTTGGTGGCCGTGCGAACGCTGACCGGTTCACCCGGCATGCCCGCGCTGATGTACTTGAGGAACACGAGTTTCGGGGCGGGGTACGGTGGAGTGTATGGTTTGGTGATGAACGACGGGAACAACCCGGCTCTCGACTACGGGCAGATTCCGGACTCTCAGCAGTTCAAGACCGTCTACCTCGACCATGGAACCGGATCCGATCAGCGACCAGGTCTGGTGATGGGTGGCGCGGGCGGGGTTCAAAACAGCTATGTGCCGTCCACCATGGCGCTGTGGGTGTGGTTGACCGAGGCGCAGATCCAGGGGCTGGCGGATGTGCCGGTCACCGTCTCCGGGAATCGATCGTTGGCCGGCATCGGAACCACCTACCTCGATGTCGCGCCCGGTTCCTTGTATGCGTCGTTCTCTGCCAATTCAGCCACCGGCACCATGACCGTCACCTCGGTGAACGACGCGCCGGTGCTCACAGTCTCAGGTACAAGTTCAGCGGTCCTCAATGCATCGACCTTGAAGGCCTCGACCGGAGCCACGGCCGACGGGGTGTATTCCCTCTTCTTCAATGGTGTTTCCACCCCGGTGTATTGCTTGATGAATGATGCTCTTGCCGGAGGCGGATGGATGCTGGCGATGAAAGGCGCCAACACCGGCTCCACTTTCAATTATTCCTCGGCGCACTGGACCACTGCGACAACCCTCAATACTGCAGCGGATCGCCGGAACGATACCTACAACGAAGATGCCAAGTTCGAGGTCTTCAATTCCATGCCGGCCAGCGAAATTCTGGTGGTCTTTCCAGAAGCCGCGGCGGGTGGGGCCATTCCCAATCAGACTTACGGATTCATTTGGAAGGAATCCATGCCGACACCGGCCAACACGGCCTCCTATTCCGGGCGGCCGACACAGGGCGATTACACAGGCAAGACCCTTCGAGAACTCTTTGCTGGCGAAGAGAAGATTTTCATCCGAGATGCGGTCTCGACGACTCCATATCGGGCCGCCGGTTCCGGGGTGTTTTCCGCCCAGACCGACGTGCGTTTTTTTGGCTTCAATTACGTCAGCACTGTCGGCAACGACCGGGTTCGATTTGGTTTCGGTTGGAATGAAAACGGAGGAGATCTTTATCCCGGTGGTAATGAGCAATCCAATGACGTTTCTGGTGGTTTGGGTTTGGACCGTGTCAATTGGTCAGCGGGTGATTACATCGGCTGCTGTCAGAACTCCACTGGCTTAAATCGCCCGTTGAAATTTGAAGTGTATGTGCGCGGACCGGTGTCCTCTTCGATGCTGACGGAGGACGTTGAGGGGAATGTGCTGTTTGAATCTCCGTTGGTGCAGGATGTGGACAGCAGTTCACTGACAGTGACGCTGTCGGCCTTGGACGGCGTCATCACGGGCCTTGCGGGTGATGGGGTCCTTGTCGGAGGCACAGCCACTGCACGAACCTTCGCAGGTTTGGCAGCGAATCTGAACGCCTACTTCGCGACGGCCGGGAAAGTGACTTATCTCGGGGCTGCTAACAATTCAACGGATCGCACGCTAACTGTGGGCGTTTCCGACGGGAGCGCCACGGCGACGGGATCTCGGCTCCTTTCCTTTGTCCCAGTCAATGATGTGCCGTCTCTGGGAGCAATCGCCAAGAGCGGAAGCGAAGACGCCGTGGTGACCTTCGCCGTGACAGATTTCAGTGCGGTCTACTCCGATCCCGAGAGTGCGGCTCTCTCGAGCATCACGGTGTTCACCGTGCCCAGCACTGGATCTCTGAAACTGTCGGGAGTCGCCGTGACTCAGGGGCAAGTGATTCTGTCAGCGGATCTGGCCAATCTGTTCTACACACCGGCCGCCAACGAAAACGGGCCTACGACATTCACGGTGAAAGCGTCGGATGGCATCGATTGGTCTGAGGCAGCCACGGTCACCATGACCTTGGCTCCGGTGAACGATGCCCCGATAGCGACAGCGCAGACGGTGACGACGGCCGAAGATACGGCCAAGGCAATCACCTTAGCAGGCACGGATGTGGAAAGTTCGACGCTCACCTACACGGTGGTGACACAACCGACGAAGGGTGTCTTGAGCGGAACGGGTGCCGAACTGACCTACGCTCCCATTGCGAACGTGAACGGGAGCGATTCGTTCACCTTCAAGGTAAATGACGGCACGGTGGATTCCGCTTTAGCCACGGTATCGATCACTATTACGGCGGTGAATGATGCTCCGACGTTGGCCTCGGGTGGAGGGTCGGCGGTGGGCGGCACGCTAACGAGTGCGGGCGGCTACACGATTCACACGTTTACAACGGATGGAAGCTTTACTCCCAACTTCTCGGGCACAGTCGAGGTGTTGGTCGTGGGTGGCGGCGGTGGTGGCGGGTCTGACAATGGCGGTGGCGGCGGTGGCGGTGGATATGTCATTGGTTCATCCGTGTCGGTGTCTGCGGAAACACCGATCACGGTCAAAGTGGGTGCCGGGGGGGCTGGCGCCCCCAACGCATCCTCCACTGCTTCGAATGGCGAGGATTCGAGTTTTGGAACGCTCACCGCTCGCGGCGGCGGTGGTGGCGGGAGCATCGACCTGACGGCTGGGGCTGACGGTGGATCTGCGGGCGGGCGGGCGGCAAACCGTTGGGGCGGGGCGGAGAATGCCACGGTGACGACATCACCCGAACAAGGCTTCGATGGGGGAGGAAAGAATCTAGGGGGATTTGGCGGCGGAGGTGGAGGCGGCGCCGGAGGGGCCGGCACCAATGGTGGCTCAAACATCGGAGGCAATGGCGGGGCTGGGCGATCCAGCGATATTTCTGGAATGGTCACGCATTACGCGGGCGGCGGTGGTGGTGGCGGCGATAGCAACACGGCAGGAACGGGTGGAATAGGCGGCGGCGGAAATGGAAGCCGTCGAGGTGATGAGGTTCCAGCGCCAGGAACGGATGGGCTTGGTGGCGGCGGTGGAGCAGCGGGCGGAAGTGTTGCGGGTGGCCTTGGTGCTCGTGGCGGTTCCGGAATCGTGATCGTGCGTTACAGTTCGGCAGGCCTCACTGGTTTGCCAATCCTGAACTATGTGGATGGGGCGGTGGCCGACACCTTTGCGGTCAGCTCGGGGACCCTTGCGGGAACGGATGTGGATGAGGGAACAACGCTGACCTACGGAATTACCGGAGGAATTCTGGAGAGCGGAGTGGTCACCAAGACCGGTACCTACGGCACCTTGAGAGTGACAGAGGCGACGGGTGCGTATTCGTTCATGCCCAATGAAGCGGCGATCAACGCGCTGAGCACGAGCGCCAGCGAGACGTTTGTGGTGACCGTGAGCGATGGGACGGCGACGACCCCGTTCAACTGGGTGATCCACCTGACGGGTGTGAACGATGCGCCCACCGTGACGGCACCGGCGAGCTTCGCGTTGACCGAGGATGTGGCGGGTAACTTGGTCTACCTCGGCACGCCGTTTGCCGACGTAGACAGCGCGGGTCTGACGGTCACGTTGAGTGTAACGGACGGGACGATCACGGGCAGCGCTGTCACGGGAATTACGGTGGGCGGGACGGCGACGGCGCGGACCTTCGCCGGAACGGTGGCTGCGTTGAACACGTACTTCACGACGGCGGGAAATATCACCTACCAAGGTCCGCTCAACAACACGACGAGCCGGACCCTGACGACGGCAGTGGTCGATGGGACATTCGAAGCCTACCCATTGACTTCCTTGCAGGCCCGCTATGACGCATCCAACTCGGGCTCTCTCACTAAGACTGGAACGGAAGTTTCGCAGTGGGCGGACCTCTCGGGCAATGGTTTCCACCTGAGCGCCATCGAGAATGGGCGCCCGAGTCTTGGGCAGGTCAACGAATTGCCGGCGATGAATTTCAATCCGGGCAAGGGATTCTTCCGTGCCGGCGTGCCCCTCAATACGGAGGTCACGGTTTTGATGGCCATACGATACTCCTCAGCGATCGGAAACTGGGGCAATTTCATGCATCACGGTCAGCACGATGACGATTGGTCCATGCGGAAATCCGACTGGTCGGATCCCGTGGGGAAAATCGGTTTCCACACAAACAACGACAACCACCGGGTCATGAACTCGCTCGTCAACGACATGACTTATGTCTTGGTCGGTCGATTGAGAACTAGCACGGGCAACAGTCTGGTGGATTATTGGGCTTATCCCGCGACGGGCGACGAATTCGTTCTGCTCAATGCCGATCTAGGACCCAAGAGCATCACCAGTGGCTCGAAGACCCTCTACGTCGGAACATCGGATGTTGCTGAGGCGTCCAACGGAATGATCGGTGAGATCCTTTACTACAACACGGCCCTTTCCGACTCGGCCCTGTCGGTTGCCGCGGGTTACCTCAAGAACAAATGGCTCCGTAACGCTCCGACAGCAACCGGCGTCGATTTGTCGGTCGCGGTGAGCACGACGAGCACGATCTATTTGACTCCCGTCAACGATGCTCCGGTCAACACGGTGCCTGGAGTTCAGGTCGTGGCAGAGGATGCTCTGTTGAATTTCAACGAGGCCGCAACGATGACCGTGGGGGACATCGACAGCACTCTATTTGAAGTCGAACTGTCGGTGCTTCAAGGTGTTCTCAAAGTCGTGTTGCCCGCAGAAGGTGTCACGTTATCTGGGGGAGCGATCGGCAGTTCAGTGCTAAAACTCAGCGGCGAGTGGACTGCTTTGAACCAAACGCTTGCGACCTTGAATTATCAGGGAACGCTCAACTATTTCGGCCCCGACACCCTCACGATCCGAACCACCGATGATGGTGGCTTGAGCGATACCGACACCGTTGGCATCACTGTGACCCCGATGAACGATCCGCCGGTCATCGACGCAGTAGATCCGGCGATTGTTCGACTGGTGGGTGTGGATTGGGCGCTTCCTGCGGATTTGCCGCGTCGGGTGGCATTGCCAATCTCCGATATCGACAGTGTGGTCGATGGATCCTTGGGGGTAACAGTGTCCAGCGGCGACACCGCCGTGGTTCCGACCTCTGCGATTCGGGCGGTTTATCAGGGTGGCTGGTTCCTAGAGGTTTCCTCGGTCGTTCCGGATACCGATGGCACTGCAACGGTTCCGGTCACGGTCACGGTCACTGATGCCGCCGGCGGTTCCACCTCCCGTGCGGTCGATGTGGTGATTCAGGCTCCGCCCCGAATTGTTAGCTCGCTGGTGGGCGGGGAGTTTCCCACAGGCGGCACGTTGCAACTCACCATCGAAGCCACGGGGACAGCCCCATTCACCTACGTCTGGTACCACAACAGCGTCCGAGTGGAGGGCGCCGATGGCCCGATGCTGAATGTCTCGCCTGCCGGTTCTGAGCGGTCGGGTCGGTACTCCGTGGTTGTTTCCAATGATCTGGGTCAGCATGAATCCGGCTTGGCGACGGTGGTCATGGTGGATCCTCCAAAATTTCTGAGCCCCCCTGTCAACATCTGGGCCTTGGAGGGAAGCCCGGCTGAGTTAAAGGCGGACGCGATCGGTGGAGAGCCTTTGATCTACGAATGGTTTCGCGAGGGGCAGTTGGTGTTCACGGGCAGAGTGTGGAATCGGGCTTGGGTGAATGCCACCGACGCAGGAGTCTACGAACTCAGGGTTCGAAACTCGGTGGCAACCCTTCGCAGTGGGCCCGTTTTCGTGACGGTACAACGCCCCCGGGTCGACGTCCGGGGCTGGGGTGACAACTCATTCCGGCAGTTGGTCTTTGATCCCTCGTGGACCAACCTAGTTTCAGTGTCGGCGGGTGAACGGTTCACGGTGGGTCTTCGCGCCGATGGGTCGGTGGTCGTCAATGGCGCCTTGGGTCAGCCTCCAGTTTTCGGTGCTCGAGTGGTGCATGTCGCGGCCGGCGGTGAGCATGCGGTGGCCTTGTTGGAAAACGGCACGATCCGCGCCTGGGGAACAACCACGCCGGCAGTGACCGCAGCTGAATCCCGATCGGGCGGAGTGTTCCAGGTTGTTGCGGGAGCGGACTATACAGCTTGGTTGGATGCCGATGGACGACTGCAAATCGCTGGTGGATCCGCTTCCGGAATCACCGTGCCTTCGGAATCTTCGCTTCGGTACCGATCCCTCGCTGCCGGTCCCACGGCTCTGCTGGGGCGTCTGCGCGCCACCGGAATATGGTCCAGTGTCGGAGGTAAGGGGCGTGCGGTGCCGGTGGTTCAAGGAGTCCTAGCTGGGCTCTCGCACGCGGCGGTGGGTTTGGCCCATGGCTTCGGAGTCTCCGGCGGGGGCGCCAACGTGGTGGCCTGGGGCGATGGTGGCTTCGAGCAGACCGCCATCCCGACAACGTCGTTGCCCTTGGCGATGACGGCGGTCTCGGCGGGTCACTACCACTCGGTGGTTTTGGGGTCGGCCAACCAAGTGGTGGCGTGGGGAGCTGGAAGCAGTGCGGCGGCGACGGCGTGGCCGCATTTTGGGCAGTCGATGGTGCCGGCGGACTTGAAGGCCGCCCAAGTGGCAGCCGGTGGGTTCCACACGGTGGTGCTGGCGCACCGGGCTCCGGAGTTTTCCATCGGTTTGGCGGCGCAGTCGGTGCAGTTGGGTCAGGCAGCGAGCCTGACGGTGGTGGTGGATGGCGTGGCGCCGATCACGTACCAGTGGACCCGGGGCGGAACGGCCTTGGCCAACCAGACGGGAGCTACCTTGACGATTGCCTCGACGACGGTGGCTGACGGAGGGACGTACCGAGTGACGGCGACGACGCCGTACGGGAGCATTTTCAGTGAGGCGATTTTGACGGTGATCGAGCCGCCGACGGTGACGACCACCGCGACGACGCAAACCTTGAACGCGGGTGCCAATGCGACCTTGTCGGTGAGTCCGAGCGGGACGGGGCCGTTCACCTACCAGTGGTTGTTGAATGACGAGCCGATCGATGGAGCGACCTCGCAGAACTACGCATTGAGCGGAGTGGTTGC
>CAMCYJ010000036.1 GCA_945883815.1 Akkermansia muciniphila
CAGCGGCGATCCACACAGCCCTTGAGTCGACTGATCGTGGCGCTGAACTGCGGCGGCTCCGATGGCCACAGCGGCATCACCGCCAACCCAGCCTTGGGATGGGCCAGTGACCTCATCATCCGCCACGGCGGCACGACGGTCCTGGCCGAAACACCTGAAATCTATGGTGCCGAGCACTTGCTCACGCGACGCGCCATCAGCCGCGAAGTTTCCGAGGCGCTGCTGGAGCGGATCCGCTGGTGGGAAGACCACGCCCGCAAACACGGGGCCTCCATTAGCAACAATCCTTCGGCGGGCAACAAGGAGGGCGGCCTGACCACCATTTTTGAAAAGAGCCTGGGCGCCGTGGCCAAGGGCGGACAAGCCCCGCTCATGTCGGTGCTGCAGTATGCCCAGACGGTCACGGGGCCCGGCCTGTGCTTCATGGATACCCCGGGCTACGACCCCGTGAGCATGACCGGACTGGTGGCCGGCGGCTGCAATGTCGGCGTGTTCACCACGGGTCACGGCAGCGTGTACGGCTGCAAGCCGGCTCCCTGCATCAAGGTGTCCACACACACGCCGCTCTACCGCTGGATGGAAGGCGACATCGACCTCAATGCCGGCACCATTCTGGATGGTGAGGAAACCATTCCCCAAGTGGGACAACGGATCTTCGAAGCCATCCTCGCTGCGGCCAATGGCGAGCGCACCAAGAGCGAGCAGGCCGGACTCGGTGACGAGGAGTTCGCTCCCTGGCCCTTGGGCCCGGTCTTCTGAGCCGCTTCGACCGGTGCACCTCTGATCTTCGAACCCCGCAAACCCCACGGCTTGCGCCGCAGCACCTGCGCGGCATGGTGGGCGGCAGCATGTCCTCCAAGGCCCCAGCACCCTTCGGTCTCGCCAGCGCCACGGCGTTGATCGTCGCCAACATGATCGGCACCGGGGTCTTCACCAGCCTCGGGTTCCAGGTGGCGGGAACGCAAAGTGGCTTCGCCTTGCTCGCGCTGTGGGCGGTCGGCGGATTGCTCTCGCTGGCCGGTGCCCTGTGTTATGCCGAACTGGGAGCGATGCTGCCTCATTCCGGCGGGGAGTACGTGTACCTCTCCCGCGCCTGGTCACCGACCTTGGGCTTTGTCGGAGGCTTCGTGTCCATCACCGCGGGCTTCGCTGGCCCCGTGGCCTTGGCAGCCATCGCCTTCGGGCGCTACGCCGCCCAAGTCGTGCCGATCCCCCCGTTGGCGGCCACCGTGGGGGTGCTGGTGCTCGTCGGAAGCGTCCAATTCCTCCATGCGCGTGGGGCGGCCCTGTTCCAACTGGCCACGTCTTCCATCACACTGGCCGTGATTGTTGCATTCGTGTCCACGGGATTGGCCATCGGACCGGTGGAACCCATTTCCTTCGCCCCCTCGGCCACAGCCTGGCGCGAGATCATCGCCGCGCCCTTCGCCATCTCGCTCATTTACGTCATTTACGCCTACCACGGCTGGAACGCCGTGGGGTATGTCGCCGGTGATGTCCAGAATCCCCAGCGGGTCATTCCCCGGGCGGTCATTGGGGCGGTGCTGCTTGTGGGAACGCTTTACTTGCTCCTGCACTGGGTGTTCTTGCGCACCACGCCCATCGAAGCCCTGTCGGGAACCGTGGAAGTCGCCTCGCTGTCGGCATCACGAATCCTGGGCCCCATCGGCGGGCGGATCATGAGCGCCATGATCGCCGCGGTGCTGGTGGCCACGGTTTCCGGGTTCCTGCTGGCGGGATCGCGGGTGACACAAGCCGTCGCCGCCGACAAACCCCGACTGGCCTGGCTGGCGATCCGGTCCGCCGATGGTGTGCCCCGGCCGGCGCTGGCCTTCCAAATCGCACTGATCGGTGTGCTCATCGCCACATCCACCTTTGAGCAAGTCCTCGCGTATGCCGGAGTGGTCCTGAACCTCATGAATCTCCTGGCCATCTTGGGCGTGATGCGCTTGAGGAAAATCGCTCCGGAACTGCACCGGCCCTTCCGCGTTCCGTTCTATCCGGCCACCCCCCTGCTCTTCGCCGCACTGAGTTGCTGGATGATTGTCTTCGTCATCGCCCAACGCCCCGCGGTGCTGCTGGCCGCCTTGGGCACCCTCGGGGCCGGCGCATTGCTGCATCGCCTGCTCCAAACCGGCAGGCCCGATACACGGTCGAACCCGACCTCTCCGAATCCCTGAACCTTGGCCTATCGGACCCTGCGACCGGACGGGATGCTTGCGGGGGCGCTGGACATTGGGATACCTATGCCGGCCGCAGAGCGGTCCAGAGTTTCACACCCCGCGTCACCTGGACCGGACGCTTCACGGTCGGGCCCATAGCTCAACGGTTAGAGCAGGGGACTCATAATCCCTTGGTTACAGGTTCAAATCCTGTTGGGCCCACCACTCTTCCTTCTTTAAAAAACCCGCAGCATCGAAAAAAATCGGGGCAAGGTTTTCCTCGCCCCGATGACTGAAATTCCAATGACACGGGGAGTTTCCCCGCGCACGTGCCCGTCTTACGGCAGCTTCTTGATCTTCACGTCGCGGAACTGCACCACCATGGGCGGGCCGGCGTGGATCTGAAGGGCGAGGATGCCCTCCTTGGCGGCCTTGGCGGACTGCTGATCGACAACATCGACGGTCATGCGTCCATTGATGAAGTGCATGAGGTGGTTGCCATCGGCGACGATGAGGTAGTCGTTCCACTGCTCGTCATGGATGCTGGCCTGGAGGTCCTTGGAGTCGGCGAGCTTGCCCACCACGGTGACCTTGGTCTTGCCACCCTCGTCAGTGATGACCGTGCGCTGACCGCGCTCGGCCAGAATGCCACGGCCGCGCTCTTCATAGAGAATGCCGCTGTAGGTCTTGCCGGCCTCGAAATCGGCCTGGTATCCGCCCACCACGAACTTGTCGGCGTCCACCAACTTGCTGCGGTACTGAATGCCGGAGTTGCCGTTGAAGATGCGGTACTGCAAGCGCAGTTCGAAATTGGCAACGGTGCCGTTGGTCCAGACCAAGAAGGTGTTTCCAGCAATCGGATGATCGCGGTGGGTGGTGCCCGTGATGAGACCTTCCTTGACGGTCCAAAGGTCCGAACGTCCCGCCCAGCCGGCGAGGGTCTTGCCGTCGAAGATCGGAACATAGCCCTCGGTCTTCGGATCTTTGATGGTGGCCTTGCAGCCGGTGAAGGCCAAGGAAGCGACCGCCAGGGCCAGAGCACCGGCGCGGAGGAGGAAACGAGTAGGCATCGGAGAAGATTTCCGCCAGAACCAGCCGCCGGGTCAAGCGAAGCGGCGTGTACAACCCCAAGTTTTTCGCGCGCCTGGGATCGAACACCGGAGCCATTCAGGCCGCAAACGGCAGCGGTACGATGACTGCCGGGACGTCGGCACCCAATGCAGAGCGGACCATCAGTGCGGTGCCCGGTGCGTTGCATTCCTTGCGGACGTACCCCAAGGCAATGGGGCATCCCAACCGCGGCGACAGGATCACACTGGTGAGGGAACCCACCTCGCGACCGTTGTGGAACACCTTGTCGCCCCGAACGGGCATCGGGGCTCCCGGATCAAATCGCAGCCCTCGCAGGGCCTTGGTCACCTGCCCATAGGTCCGGATGCGGGCGATGGTTTCCTGGCCGATGTAGCAGCCCTTGGTGTAGCTGATGCCATTGCGATCCAGGCCGGCTTCCGGCGGCAGGTGGCTCTCGTCCATGTCCACGCCGAAGCGAGGGATGCCCGCCTCGATGCGGGCCAATTCCAGTGCGGACCCACCCACGAGCCGCCCGCCCAGGGATCGCACCGCCAAACAGAGCTTGTCCCAAACCATGCCCATGGCCGCCGTCGGAACAAACACGTCGACGCCCTGACTGCCGGTACGGGCGTGGTTCACCCAGTAAAGATCCCCAAGTTCCGGATCGGGACGATGAACGATGCCATGGCTCAGCGGAGCCATGGTCAAACCCGCATCTAGAAGACCAGGCACCTCCAGAGCCCGGGGGCCTTGCAGGGAAAACAATCCGTAGTGCTCTGCCACGTCCACGGCCTGCACATCATCGGAGACGATGTAATGATCCAACCGCTCGATGAGGCTCTGGGTCAGGCCGGGCTCGAAATCGAGCAGCAACTCTTCGGCGAGGGCGTAGACATGGACATCGGCCTGCATCCGCCCCTTGGGCGAGGTGAAGGCCGCGTAGCATCCCTGCCCCGCTTGGAGAGCCTTGATGTCATTGGTGACCTGACCGTGCAGGAGTCGCACCCGATCGGCTCCCAGGAGGCACAAGCGCCCCCGGAAACTCAGGTCGATCAAACCCACCGAATGGTTGAGGGCCGCGTATTCCGCAGCGACATCGCCGTAGTGCGCCACCGATTCCATGGACTGGAGTTCAGTGAAGACGGCACCTTGTTCGGCGTGGAATTCCCGAAGTGCGAGCATGGGTTTGTCAGGCTGAAAGAGACAATGGCGTGGACGGCAGTGCGTGCGAACGATCTGGCAGAAGATCGTGCAAAGAATCCGTCGTAGGATGGATGGAAGCAACCGACTGCCGGCGCGAAGTGGTATAAACCCCACCACCGGCCACCCGAAGCCCAATCGACAACCGACCCACTCGCCTCACTTCGTGCCCTGATCGATCCAAGCGCGAAGCAGACCCACCTCTTCCTTGCTGAAAGCCTGACCCTTGCCCTCCGGAGGCATGTTTTCGTCGTCGGACATCAATCGTGCGACACTGGCGACGAAGGTGCTCTTGGCGCTGGCACCCTTCTCAAAACCCGCCCCGTCGGCTCCGCCCTTGAGGGTAGCCTCCAGGGAGTCCAACCGCAGCTTGGCCTTTTGCTTCTCGGGCCCGTGGCACTTGAAGCAGGAGCGTTCGAAGAGAGGCTTGATGTCCTTCTCGTAGGTCACGCCCTGCTTGGCGGACACGGGCGGCAATTTGCTGGCATCGAAGTCGGCGGCCGACAAACCCAAGGCGGCGGACAGAACAGCGGCGATCACGATTTTCAGGCTCATAATTCCAAGAATTGAACTGCAATCAACTTGCTAGCGGACGGCGGGGGCGTCAAAGCGATTCAATCAGTCCTGCTGGAGCCCTGGATTCTCAACCCCGTCCAAGGTCGATCCAGCGCATCGCCAGGGCCGGATCAGCCAGATCCAAGATGGCCAGACTGCGGGGTTGGTTGAAGCGGATCCGCCCGGCATAGCCCGGATTCAGGTAGCGGATGGAATCGACCCGCGAGTCGTGCGACTTGTGGGTGTGTCCGAACACCACGAAAGAGGGGTGGTGATGCGCGATGCTCTGGGCCAAACGGTCGTGCGGAGAACGAGGATCCACGATGTGGTGAACCAGAAAGCGATACCCGGCCAGATCGACCACCTCGATCTCACGGGCATCCAGCGGCGGGCCATCACAATTGCCCATCACGGCCGTGACCGGGGCGATCCGCTCCAAACCCATCAGGATCGAAGGGTCACCGATGTCTCCGGCGTGGAGGATATGGTCCACCCCGGCAAACAGCGTCGGAATGCGGTCGTCCCAGAATCCGTGGGTGTCGGAAATGAGTCCCACAGTCATGGCGTCGTCGATTAAGCGACCTGCTCTTCGGCCTCGCCCTCCGCCTCGGCTGGTGGGGCGCATTCACCCTTTTCCTGCGGAGACTCGGAGGGAGCCTCATTCCAGGTCACGGCAAAGAGAGCGCTGAACAACGCGCTGCTCAGCAAGCTGTTGCGAAGAAAGGTCCATGTTTCGGGCCAACCCACCGAACCGGTGGTCAATGCGGTCCACCAACCAGCAAGGGTCTTGGCGTAGGCCGGGTCCCGCAGCCACGAGAGGGTGTTGGTGACCCCGTAGAAGAGCAGCACACCCAACAGGCTGCCCAAAATGGCTGGAGGCAGTCGCAGCCAACGACCGCCCGGCACCCAAGGCTTGAGGCCCCGACCCAGGAACCACAACGCCAAATAGCCGGAGTAGTTGCCCGCCATGTAGAGCAAGGAGGCCGGATCCCACACATCATACCCCTTGCCGAACTGGTACCAGAGGTTGAGGGCGACATCGCTCACCAACAACGTCCCCAGCGGCAGCGCCACCGACAGACGTCCGGGGAAGAACATCCCGCCGCACAGGCACAGGGAATAGACGACGCTGAAATTGGGCGGAAACAAACCGGGCCAACGGCTCATCGCCACCACGAGGGCGAAGAACCAGGGATAGAGTTGTTGGAAGCGGTCCGGCACGTCGGGCGACAGACTACCGGCAGACGTCGCGATGACAAGGGGCAGAACCGCGGTTCGCAATGCCCCGGGATTCCTTCGATCATGGACGGCCCATGATCGTCCCCTTGCCCGCGGTCCCGGTTCCCTGCCAGCCTCCCAGGCCAAGCCCATGAATCCACAGGACTGGAAACTCATCCTTCTCGCGTTGATCGCGATCACCGCCCTGATCGTGCTCATCACCAAGGCCAAGGTGAACGCGTTCCTCTCCCTGTTGATGGCCTCACTCATCGTGGGACTGGGTGCGGTGTTGCTACTGGACGTCCCCACACGCGATGCCACCGGCAAGGTGCTGACCTCTGCAGAAGGCAAGACGGCCGCCTACACCGTTTTGGGTGTCATGAAGTCCTTCGGCGACGGCCTGGGGGCCACCTTGGCGGGGACGGCAGGAGTCATCGCCTTGGGAACCATGCTGGGCAAGCTCTTGGCCGAGTCCGGTGGCGCTGAAGTACTGGCCTCAAGAATGGCGCGGATCTTCGGCCCTCATCGAATCCAATGGTGCATTATGGCGCTGGCGTTGGCGATCGGCCTGACCACTTGGTTCGCAGTCGGCCTCGTCTTGCTGCTGCCCATCCTGCTCACCCTCACCCATGAGACCCGCCAACCCTTCCTGCGGTTGGCGCTGCCGCTCCTGGCATGCCTGTCGGTCATGCACGGAGTCATGCCGCCGCATCCGGGCCCCGTGGTGGCCGTTGAGGCGCTCAAAGCCAACATGGGCCTGGTGCTCTTCTGGGGCTTTGTGATCGGAATACCGACCGCTGCAGTGGCCGGACCGATTTACGCGAAATTCGTGGTCGGCCGCGTCCAGGCCAACCCGCCGCCCATCACAAAAAAGGCCACGTCCACCGACCCGCGGTTCCGATTGCCGGGCTTTGGCCTGACGCTCTTCAGCATCCTCAGTCCGGTGCTCCTCATGCTCCTGGCCACCGTGGCCGAATTGCTTTTACCCAAGGGGCATCCCGTTCGCGAAGCCGCCCAGTTTATCGGTCACCCCACGCTGGCGCTGCTCTTGGCCGTGCTGCTGGCTTCGGTGACGCTCGGCACCCGTTGCGGCTACACCCGGGCCGAGGTGCTGAAGTTCACCGAGCAGTGCATTGGTGCGGTGGGCCTGACCATCTTGGTGATCGGCGGCGGCGGCGGGTTCGCCCGGGTGCTGCGCGACTCCGGGGTCGCCGAGGCCATCGGTCGTGCCGGCGACGCGGCCCACCTGAGCCCCCTGCTCTACGGGTGGCTGGTCTCGGCCTTCATCCGCGTGGCGACCGGTTCGGCCACCGTGGCCATCACCACCGCCTCCGGCCTGCTGGTGCCCGTGCTGGCAGCGCACCCGGAGATGAATCCCCATCAGGTCGCGCTCATCATTTGCGCCGTGGGCTGCGGATCGCTCTTCCTGAGCCACCTCAACGACGCCGGGTTCTGGATCGTCAAGGACAGCCTTGGGCTCAGCGTGGGTCAGACCCTAAAGACCTGGACGGTTTGCGAGACCATCGTCGGCATCGCCGGAATGCTCTTCTCGCTGGTCGCCTTCCATTGGGCCGCCAGACTCTAAACCGCGACGACGCTGGCGCCGGTCTCAGGCCGACCCAACTCCGCCCGCATGAACCCAATGGTTGAAACCCCAAGGCATGAACCCTGATCTCGACTTCCTCGAACAACCCCTGCACCTGCCTTGGCGAGCAGCGGCCTCCGTCCGTCACGACCTGATGGCCCTGGGCGAGTGCATGGTCCGCTTGTCGCCCCCGGGCCACGGACGCATCGAGTTCGCCCGGTCTCTGGAGATCGACGTCGGTGGTGGCGAATACAATGCGGCCTACGCGGCGGCGCGCCTCGGATGGCGGACCGCCTTCGCCAGCAAGCTGCCCGACAATCCCTTGGCCGACATCGTCCTCAACCACGCCCGGGCTGCTGGGATGGATGTGAGCCACGTCGCGTTGGAACCCCACGACGGACTGGGCCGAGCCAATCGCGTGGGTTTGTATTTTGCTGAAATCGGAGTGGGCGTGCGCGGGGGCATGGCGCTCTTCGATCGGGGGCATTCCAGCGCCAGCCAAATGGCTCCGAGCGACGTGGACTGGACGAAGGTCTTCCAGCAGGAAGGCGTGCGACTGCTGCACAGCGGCGGCATCTTTGCCGTCCTCTCCGAATCCACGCGCACCACCTTGCAAGCCGCCGTCGCCGCAGCCCGGACGGCCGGAACGCTGGTGAGCTACGACCTGAATTTCCGGGCATCTCTGGCCACGCCGGAGCGTGCGGCGGAAATCAACCGGGAGTTCGTGGAGCAAAGCGATGTGCTCATCGGCAGTCCGGAAGGGTTCCGGGCCTTGCTCCACTCGGCCGCCCCAGACCCGCGATCCGGCACAGCCGAACTGGTGGCCGCCGTGAGCCGGGCCTTCCCGAAGCTAAAACTCATCGCCGGCACCGAACGCACCGTTCATCAAGGGAACCGGCACGACCTGGGCGGATTCATCGGCATCGGCCAGCGCTTCGGGCAGGGCCGGGAGTACCGCGACCTGGAGATCGTGGACCGGGTCGGCACGGGTGATGTGTTTTCGGCGGGCATCTTGCACGGACTCCTGTCCGGCCTGCCGCTGGGCCGCACGCTGGACTTCGCCCTGGCTTATGCCGCACTGGTCCACACCACCCGGGGTGACACCTCGCAGTTCCGTGCCGCAGAGATCCAGGCCCTCGCCGACGGTGCCTCGGCCTCAATGCGGCGCTGAGCCATCGGAACCAACACTCCTGGCGCTGGTCACCGCAACGCGGGCCCGCATGACCCACAAATCTGCTCCCCCTTCGGAGCCTCAGGCCCCATGCTCACGTCGTGGAATCTTCTGCTTCGGCTCCGTCCGATCCGTCCGAAATTTGGTCCGTCTTCGTCCTCCGCAATCCGGCGGGGCGCTGCTTCGTGGGTCACACCGAGCACCTCGATCAATTCGCCCTCACGGCCGACACCGAGGTGGCCAAATGGACCGGTCAACCGGGCCCCTGGCCCGTCGTGTGGCGGCACGACAAGCTTTCGCGCAAGGCAGCCCTCAAATTCGAAGTCAGCCTGAAACGCGACAAGAACACCCCCCGCTTTTACACGCGCACCGGTTTGACCCCGCCCGAGATCGAATTGCCGGGAACCCCGCCTCCCGAAGGCAACGCGTGACCGCACGGGTGCATCCACGCATCCGGATGCAGGCGCGAATCGAGCCACTTGTTGGCCTTGGGGGGCATCCGCAACAACGGCGGTAGGACACTGGGCGGCCCGACGTTCTATCGCCCAACGCACCAACTGTGGAGCGGTTGTCACGGACGCCGGGAACGCCGACCTGTTTCAGGTCTCACCTTTTTGGCATTGGGCAATGTCCGATTGGAAACCTGACGGAGCGACTGCCGCTGTGGCTGAGTTTCCTCAACCGTCTGGATGAACTTCCGGATTCGCTCTTGGATCCCTGAGACGACCTCTTCGATCCACGGATTGGGCAGACGGCGGCGCACCGTCACCGCGTGGAAGCGGACTGAAAGCCCTGGAAGCGGAATCACCTGACGCAACCGATCGGAGTCCAACTCCCGCTCGACGACGATCGCCGAGGTCAACGCGAGCCCTTTTCCCGACAAGGCCAGCAAGCGCAGGAGGGCCATGTCATCCACCTCACCGCGTACCTCAGCCTCCACCCCGGCCTGAGCCAGCAGCAACTCGAACTGTTCACGCAGCGGTGTATGTCGGGCCGGAAGGAACAGAGGCACGTCCTTCAGGCAGGCGGGAAACCCCTTCGATTCGTCCAGCCTCCGCATCCGACCGACCAGATAGGCCGGGACCTCCCCGAGCACCTGGTTGAACACCTCCGGAGACCCGCCCGGTGGCGCAGGAGCCTCCGACAACACCACGTCCAAATCATGAGACCGGAGACGAACCAGCAGGTCGTCGAAGGATCCGGCGGAGACTGAGATGGCCGCGTCGGGGCGCGTCAGCAAAGGTTCAATGAAGTCGAACTGGAGGTTCTTGGACAACGGCGCCACCGCACCGATTCGGAGCGCTCGGCGCTTTTTCTGCGCCCCGGGTCTGCGGAACAAATCCAGCAGTTCGGCCCCCGATTCGTGGATCGCATCGGCATGGTTCAAGACCGCGCGCCCCGCGTCGGTCAAAACCATGGATCTGCCTCGCCGGTCGAACAGGCATTCTCCAAGCCATTCCTCCAGCTCGGCCAATTGCTCGCTCAAGGCCGAGGCCGAGACCCTCAGGACACGGGCGGCGCGGGTTACGCCTCCCTCGCGGGCTATTGCCCGGAATCTCAACAAGTGATGGTAATTCAGCCAATCCCCTGTCTCGCGCACCGTTTTTGGGAAATCCATACCTTCGGAATTACCGCACGTTCCATTCTGACTTTCGATATTTTTGAATAACAGTTCTACGCTAGGATCCCGTTGCCATGGATTTCAACAGAGCCAACACAACAGAACGGTACGCCGCCCCACACAGTCCCCACGAGTCGATCCCCGTCCCCAATCTGGGATGCCCCTCCCGGGTCATCGCGATTGAGCACTTGGATCGCAGGGACGCCGTCGAATCCCCCGCGGAATGTCGGACCTTGTGGGTCAGCCTCATCAATCCGCGATCCCTACTCGGACCGCTTCTAGATGAAATGGCGTTCGAGGGGGCCTGGCTTGAAACCGACGGCCAAGCCCGGATCCGACTGCTCGGACAAGGCGAACGCCGAGTCGCGGCTCCGCTGTTCCACTCCCCCGAGTCGGCACGCCTTTGGTTGGCATCGGAGCTGTTGAAGAGCGCTTCGGACCCGGCAGGCCTGAAGACCCATGATTCTCCGGATGCGGGTACGGAAAATCTCGCCGCCTGAGGGCGTGGATCCAATCACCCAAAAGACTTCTGAAACACCCAGTCAAAACGATTACTTCATGAATCCCAGTCATTCCACGAAAACAGCCCCCATCCCCGTGACCCTGATTCCCGGCGACGGCATCGGACCCGAGGTCGTCGACGCGGCGCGCCGCCTCGTCGACGCCACCGGGGTGCCCATCGCTTGGGAGGAGGCCCATGCAGGCGCCTCCATCTTCCGCAAGGGCATCGCATCCGGCGTGCCGCAGGAGACCCTCGACTCGATCAGCCGCACCCGGCTGGTCCTCAAAGGGCCGCTCGAGACGCCGGTTGGCTTTGGCGAGAAGAGCGCCAACGTCACCCTGCGCAAGCTCTTCGAGACCTACGGCAACATCCGGCCGGTGCGCGAGCTGCCCGGCGTACCCACGCCCTACGCGGGTCGCGGCATCGACCTGGTCGTCGTTCGTGAGAATGTCGAGGACCTGTACGCCGGCATCGAACACATGCAAACCCCCGGCGTGGCCCAATGCCTCAAGATCATTTCGCGCAAGGGTTGCGAGAAGATCGTGCGCTTGGCCTTCGAGGTCGCCCGGGCCGAAGGCCGGAAGATGGTCCACTGCGCAACCAAGGCCAACATCATGAAGTTCACCGAAGGCCTGCTGAAACGAACCTTCGAGGAGATCGCCCCGGAGTACCCGGAAATCTCGGCCCAGCACATCATCGTGGACAACTGCGCCCATCAGCTGGTGAGGCGGCCGGAGCAGTTCTCGGTGATCGTCACCACCAACATGAACGGGGACATCCTTTCGGATCTCACCTCGGCCCTGGTCGGCGGGCTCGGGTTCGCACCGTCGGCCAACATCGGCTCCGAGGTGGCCATCTTCGAGGCCGTCCACGGTTCCGCACCCAAGTACGCCGGAAAGGACGTCATCAACCCGACGGCGATGATCCTCTCGGGCGTGCTCATGCTGCGGCACATCGGGGCCCATGCGGAGGCCGACACCTTGGAGAACGCCGTGCTGTTCACCTTCGAAGAAGGCCGGCACCGGACGCGGGACTTTGCCGGCGACGCCGGATCCTGCGGCACTCGGGCCTTCACCGACGCCATCTTGGGCAACCTCGGCAAAACACCCCAGCATACCCCGGCCAGGACCCGGTCAAAACTGGTCCTGCCGGTGACCTCGACGGTGGTGGACATGGTCCGCCCGACCCAGCGCGAGGTGGTGGGCATCGACGTGTTCGTGGAGTCGCCGCTGCAGCCCGAGCAACTCGGCCCGAAGGTTCAAGCGGCGGCCGAAGGCACGGCCTTTGGGCTGAAGATGATCTCCAACCGCGGCACCGTGGTCTTCCCCCTCACGGGCACCCGAACCGATGTGGTGGACCAGCACCGGTGCCGCTTCCTGTCCCGGAACCCCGCCCTCGACGTCGGCAACGATGAGGTGAGAGCGCTGCTGTCGGGGCTCGAGCGGCTGGGGCTGCGCTGGATGCACATCGAAAAACTCCAGGCCTTCGACGGTCGGCCGGCCTTCACCAAGGCCCAGGGCGAGGACTGACACCCGGCCCCGCCAGGACAAGCAAACGGCGGCGGGACATACAACGTCCCGCCGCCGTGTGAGGGAGATCTCTGATGGAGATCGGGCCAGATCAGTACCGGTAGTGCTCTGGCTTGTACGGGCCGTCCGAAGCCACGCCGAGGTATTCGGCCTGGGCCTTGGTGAGCTTGGTAAGCTTCACTCCGATCTTCTCGAGGTGCAGGCGGGCCACCTCTTCGTCGAGCTTCTTGGGCAGGCGGTACACGGTCTTCTCGTACTTGTCCTTGTTCTGCCAAAGGTCGATCTGGGCCAGCGTCTGGTTGGTGAACGAGGTAGACATCACGAACGACGGATGGCCGGTCGCACACCCGAGGTTGACCAAACGGCCTTCGGCCAAGAGGTAGATGCTCTTGTCTCCGGGCAAGTGATAGCGGTCGTACTGGGGCTTGATGTTCTCGATGCGCACGCCCTTGGTGGTCTTGAGCTTGTCCACCTGGATCTCGTTGTCGAAGTGGCCGATGTTACACACGATCGCCTGGTCCTTCATCTTGAGGACGTGGTCCACGGTGATGATGTCGCAGTTGCCGGTGGTGGTGACATAAATGTCGCCGACGCCCAGGGTGCTCTCGATGGTGTTCACCTCGAAGCCTTCCATCGCGGCCTGCAAGGCGTTGATGGGGTCGATCTCGGTGACCACGACGCGGGCGCCGTAAGCACGCAGGCTGTGGGCCGAGCCCTTGCCGACGTCACCGTAGCCGCAAACCACGGCCACCTTGCCGGCGATCATGACATCGGTGGCGCGTTTGAGACCGTCGGCCAGCGACTCGCGGCAACCATAGAGGTTGTCGAACTTCGACTTGGTGACCGAGTCGTTCACGTTGATGGCCGGAACCAGCAACTTGCCCTGCTCGGCGAACTTGTAGAGGCGATGCACGCCCGTGGTGGTCTCCTCGGAGACGCCGCGCCACGCCTGGACGATCTTGGTCCAAATGCCGGGCTTCTCCTGGGCCACGCGCTTGAGGAGGTCCTTGATGACCTGCTCCTCGTGTGAGCCGCTCTTGCTGTGGACCCACTTGTCACCCTGCTCGAGCTCATAGCCCTTGTGGATGAGCAGGGTCACGTCGCCACCGTCGTCGACGACCAGCTCGGGGCCTTGGTCACCCGGGTGCAGCACGGCCTTGAGGGTCAGCTCCCAGTACTCTTCCAGCGTTTCACCCTTCCAGGCGAACACCGGGGTGCCGGTGGCGGCGATGGCCGCGGCGGCGTGGTCTTGGGTCGAGAAGATGTTGCACGAGGCCCAACGCACCTTGGCGCCGAGGTCCACCAGCGTCTCGATGAGCACCGCCGTCTGGATGGTCATGTGCAGCGATCCGGTGATGCGCACACCCTTCAGGGGCTTCTGCTTGGCGTATTTTTTACGCACGGACATCAGGCCGGGCATCTCGTGCTCGGCGACTTTGATTTCCTTACGGCCCCAGTCGGCTAGGGCGAAGTCGCGGACGATGTAGTCCTTGCCGGAGGGGGTGTTCGCGGCGTAGGCGCCGAGGTTGGGGAGCGCGGCAGCCACGTCAGCGAGGGCGGTTGCGGCTGCGGATTTCTTAGCTTTGGCCATGGAATGGTTTCTTAAGGGATGTCTTGGACGAAGGCAGGGATTACTTCACGGCCTTTTGCAGGGCCTTGACCTTGTCGACAGCCTCCCAGGTGAGGTCCTTGTCGTCCTTGCCGAAATGACCGTAGTTGGTGGTCTTGGAATAGATCGGGCGGAGCAGCTTGAGCTGGCTGACGATGTCAGCCGGCTTGAAGCTGAACACCTCTTCGACGGCGCTCGTGATCGCGGCATCGGTGAGACCTTCCTTGGCGGTGCCGAAGGTGTTCACGTACACGCTGACAGGATCAGGGTATCCGATGGCGTAGGCGAACTGGATCTCGGCGCGGTCGGCCAGGCCGGCGGCCACGATGTTCTTGGCCACATAACGGCCCATGTAGGCGGCCGAGCGGTCGACCTTGGAGGGATCCTTGCCGGAGAAGGCGCCGCCGCCGTGGCGGCCGAACCCACCGTAGCTGTCGACGATGATCTTGCGACCGGTCAGACCGGTGTCGCCCTGAGGCCCACCCACCACGAAGCGGCCGGTGGGGTTGATGAGGAAGAGGGTTTCCTTGGTGAGGAGGTTCTTGGGCAGCACCTTCTTGATGACTTCCTCGACGCAGAACTCCTCGATGGTGGAATGATCCACATCGGCGGAGTGCTGGGTGGAGATCACCACGTTGGAAATGGCCACCGGGCGGTCGTTCTCGTACACCACGGAGACTTGCGACTTGGCGTCGGGGCGCAGCCACGGGGCAAGCTTTCCGGCCTTGCGAATCTGGGTGAGCTTGCGGCCCAGATGGTGGGCGAACATGATCGGCGCGGGCATGAGCTCAGGCGTCTCGTTGCTCGCGTAGCCGAACATCAGGCCCTGGTCACCGGCACCCTGCTCCGACTTCTTCTTGCCCTTGGCCGCCTTGGCGTCGACGCCCTGGGCGATGTCCGGCGACTGCTGGGTGACGTACACGTTCACCATGACCTTGTCGGCGTGGAACACGTCGTCGTCGTTCACATAGCCGATTTCGCGAATGGCCTCGCGGGCCAGCTTCACGTAGTCGAGCTTGGCCTTGGTGGTGATCTCACCGCCGACCACGGCGATGTTGGACTTCACGTAAGTTTCACAGGCGACGCGGCTGAACTTGTCCTGCGCAAGGCAGGCGTCCAAAACGGCGTCGGAGATCGTGTCGGCGACCTTGTCGGGATGGCCCTCGCCGACGGACTCGGACGAGAAGATGAAGCGGTTGCTCATGAACGTTGAAGACGGTGGTTTGCTGTCAGAATTGAACGTATTAACGAATCAGGATCCGATGATGCGTGAGATTTGCCCGCGGTCAACGGGCATTTTTCCCAGGATCCGAACCGAAGCCCCTTTTCGGAAAGCCTTCGGGCGCTTCCGACCCGCTGGGAATCCCGCCGGTGTCGCTTCTGGATCAGCAGGAAAAGGCCGGAGTCCCGGGTGAGCATCCGGTTCCTCCGGCCGTTGCGAGGCCAAATGAGGCGTAATTCCTGGGAACACCAACCGTTCCGGCCCGCCTCACCAGGGGAAGGTGTAGACGAGGGGCTCTGGGGGAAGGATCCGGTACATGCGCATCACGGAGGCTTCGTAGGAGTCGAAGGCGTAGCGCTCGGTATCGGCACCTTCGAAAATCCAGTAGGTCCGCCAGGGACCCGCCGCGCCCGCGTCGGAAGACTCCAGCCGCACTTGATATCCGCGGGCCACCCGGGTCGACAGCATCACGCCGCGCTGGCCGCCCCCGTTGTCATACTCAGAGAGGGTCACCGGCTCGGCCGGACTGGGCGTCTCGTCGTCGGCCAAGGTCAACACCGTGCTTTCGGCTCCCTTCATCAGTTTCAGACCCGCACCGCTCGGCTCCAGGGTGAGGATGACATCTTGGGTGCCCTGGGCCTCGGTGTTGTTCACCAACGGGATTTGGACGAAAATCTGCGACTGACCCGGCTCGAAGGTCGCGGTGCGGTTGGTCTGGCCGCCCAAGACGGCCAGCGCAGAGGCCGGGCCTTCCAGCCGGTAGGTCACCGTGGCCGCCTGCCGGGTGTTGAGGGTACGCCACAGGCGGATTTGGGCGTAGCCGTTGGCGGACCCCTCGTTGATCTGGAAGCGGGGCGAAACGAAGCCCACCTCGCCCGGATTCAGGTCGTCGAGGAGGCTCACTTCCATGCGGACCGGCGCGTTGGTGCTGCCGTCAATGGACAACTCGAAGACGGCTGTTTCGGTGCCCTCGTTGATCTCGTCGAGGATTGTGGGCAGTGGCAGCCAGTTCATGGAACCGAGCCCGCCCATAGCCGGCACGACCTTCACGGGCTGATTCGTATCGAAATCCTGGCCCGGAGTGGCGGTGCCGCTGACGAACCGAGCGCGAACCGTGATGTCATTGGTACCCTGATAATCACCCAGGATCGTGAAAAACAGAGGGATGTAGGCCCGATCCTCGGCGATCTCGAGCTTCGGATAGTCGAGTTTCAGGGACAGGCTTTGCAGGCCATTGGCGGCCCCGGACTCCGGGCGGGCCGGCGGAACCTCCCGCTCGACGGGGGGAATCGGAGGTGTCGGCTTCTCCGCCGGCTGTTCCACTTGTTGAGACGGAGGCCCCGGGTTGGTGTCCGGCACCGGTCGGACCTGAGCCGTCAGGGAGGGGCTGGTCAGGGCAGCGGAGGCGACGACCACGGACCACAGGAACCGCACCGTGAGGAGACATGCAAGGAACGACGGTTTTCGCATACGTTGAGGACTCATGGCTCTGGATTTCAGTCTTTTTCTAATCTATTGGACTGTTATTGCTTATTGAAAACAGACAGTGAGCTCCGGAGGGCATCTTTGTTGGAAAGCGGTAACGCCGAACAGCGATCGGGACCGCTCAGGCAGTCCGGCGCGGGGCGGCGGTGAGGGCTCCTCCGGACAACGCTCCGAAGAGCGCCAGGACCGTCAAGGCGGCCGGAGTCAGGGCCAGGCTGCTCTGGATCCACGGATGCCAAGCAGCCTGAAGCAACGCCACCACCGCAGCCCCGGTCAAGCCCAGCGACAGTCCGATGGCCAGACCGCGCGGAATCCGCGCCCGCCGAATGAGGAAGGCCATGGCCAGCGAACCGCCCGAAAACCCCAGACAGGCGGCGATGGATTCGTGGCTGGGATCGTTGGCCTCACAGACGCGGGAGGCGAATCCCATGGCCAACAGGAGCCAACCCACCACGGCCACCCGCTGTTGCGGTGTCATCGGAACGCGATGCGGCTCCCGGGGATCGGACTCGCGCAGGCAGCGCCGGGCGATCTCGAGAGGCGAACCCAGCGATCGGAGGGCCGACTGACGGGCCTCTTCGGCAGACATGCCGGAGCGGAGGCCAGCCTCGAGGGATTCCATCAAATGGTCTTCCAGTTCGGCGGCCAGCTGGGTGGGAAGGCCGGCCAATTCGGAGCTGAAGGGATTGGAGTTCATCGCGGTGGGGCGGTTTGGGCGTTGCCGGGGGGAGCAGTCGGTTAGCGAGCCGGGGCCGGAGCGGTGACCGCTTCGTGAGGGTGGGTGTTGGGTTGGGCGTCTCCGGTGACCCACAGGCCTTGGAGGATCGAATTCACGGTCTGCCATTGCCGGCGGTCGTCTTCCATCACAGGGCGTGCTTGGGCGGTGAGTTGGTAGTACTTGCGCTTGCGACCGGTCTCCGACTCGCCCCAGCGGGCGACGATGAGCCCATCGGCCTCCAGTCGATGGAGAATTGGGTACAACATGCCATCTGTCCACTCGACCTCCCCACCCGAGAGCTCGCGCACCTTCTGAACGATGGCGTACCCATAGCTTTCGCCAGCCTGAAGGATGCCCAAGACAATGGCGCTGGCGCTCGCGGCGTTGAGGTCCTTGCTGATCTTCATGGCGCTACCATGCATTGCGTTTCTATGCACGCAAGCGCTAGGCATTATTTTTCTGAAATTTTCTAACCGTTGAGGGACAGGCTCCTGTTGGCTCCTGTTGGCCGCCTCCCGTTGGCTTCTCCGGTTGCAGGCTGGCCGGGCGCGGTCAGGCCCATTAGCCTGTCCCCATGTTCAGCGAACTAGCCCGCACGGTGGCCGCCGGCCAGGAACTGGGCCCGGAGGGAATGCCCGGACTGGTCGATGCCCTGGGAGACGCCGCTCAACCCGTCGGCGAGCGGGCCGATTTCCTCATCGCCTGGGCCATCCGCGGCGAAACGCCAGCCGAGGTGGCTGCCTTGGCGAGTGAGCTGCGCAACCGCTCGGTGGCGGTGCCCCTGAGCGAATCGTTCCGGCAATCGCGAGAAATCCTGGACGTCTGCGGCACGGGCGGCGACCGGCTCAACACCTTCAATATCTCCACGACCGTGGCGCTGGTGTGCGCGGCGGCGGGCGTTCCGGTGGCCAAGCACGGCAACCGCGCCATCACCTCCAAGTCGGGCAGCGCCGACGTGCTCGAGGCCTTGGGCATCCCGGTGGACTTGTCCCCAGAGGCGGCGGCCCAGGCCATCGAAGAGGCGCACTTCGCGTTCTTGTTCGCTCCGCGGTTTCACCCGGCATTCAAAGGCATCGCCCCGGTGCGAGCCCTTTGCGCCGAACGAGGCCAGCGCACGGTCTTCAACCGACTGGGCCCGCTGCTCAATCCAGCACGGCCCAGCGCCCAGTTGCTCGGCGTCTCGCGCACCGAATGGGTGGAGCCGATGGCGCGCACGCTGCAAGCCCTCGGGCTGCGGCGAGGCATGGTGGTGTCGGGCGAAGTCCCCGGCCACGGCACCCTCGATGAACTGTCCACGCTCGGGACCAACCACGTGGCGGAGTTCTACCAAGACCGCGGATTCAGCGCGTCCTCCGGATCGGCATCCGACTTCCCGCTCATTCCGGCCACGCTGGCCGACCTCGAAGGCGGCAGCGCCGCCGACAATGCCGGGATCATCGTGCGCATCCTCGAAGGCGCGGATCGCGGTCCCCGACGGGATGCGGTACTGCTCAATGCGGCGGCGGCCCTGTTTGTCGCGGCCCGAGTTCGCAGCATGGGGCAAGGCTGGGATTTGGCGGAGAAACTCCTGCAAGAGGGCTCGGTGATGAAGACCCTTCAGTTGTTGCGCCAGACCGGTTGATCCGACGCCTGCTCATCCCTCGCTAATCCCTAGATGACCGCCCGCTGATCGACCCCCGCGCATGTCCCAGGACTTAACCCTTCAGCAGTGGGCACTGGCCTGTCTGGCCGCGGTGGGCATCGGCGTCTCCAAGAGTGGACTGCCCGGGGTGAGCCTGTTGCATGTGGTGCTCTTCGCCCAACTCTTCCCGGGCCTGCAATCCACCGGCGTCGTGCTGCCCATGCTGGTCGTCGGCGACATCGGCGCGGTGCTGCTCTTCCGACGCCATGCCGATTGGCATCACATCCGGCGAACCCTCCCGCCCGCGGGCATTGGAGTGATTGCCGGCTGGGGCGTGATGAACCTTTGGGGACAGGCAGATTTCCGGCCGGTCATCGGGGTCATCGTGCTGGCCTTGGCGGTGATTCAGCTCATCCGACATTGGCGGCCCGAGACATTGGCCCACCTACCACACACACGCGCCTTCGCCTGGAGCATCGGACTGCTGGCCGGCGGCGTGACCATGGTCGCCAATGCCGCGGGGCCGGTGATGGCCTTGTACCTTGTGGCCGTATCGCTGCCCAAGAATGTGTTCGTGGGGACCAGCGCCTGGTTCTTCCTGCTCATCAACCTCTTCAAGGTTCCCTTCAGCCTGCAACTGGGACTCATCCACCCCGACTCGCTGGCGTTCAACGTGCGACTGCTGCCCCTGGTCGTGGCCGGGCTGTTCATCGGCCGGGCAGTGGTTTCGCGCCTACCGCAGCGCACCTTCGACACCTTCATCCTGATCTTCGCCTGGGTGGCAGCCCTGCGCCTTCTATTATAGTCGAACGAGCGGGCCCGGCAGCCGGGCCAGTGATCGCCCCTCGCGACGCTGGAGAATGGCGTCGATGCGCGGCACATACATTTGGGTCTCGGCCGGAAGATAGCGGGAGATGTCGCTGAAGGTCTTGGCGCGGTGGCGGCTCAAGAGATTGGCGACCCGGGTCTCGCCAGCGTTGTAAGCGGCCAAGGCCAGAGGCCAGTCCTTGAACCGGCGGTGAAGCGCCCGAAGGTATCGGGCCGAGGCGCGGGCGTTCTTCTCCGGACGGTAGCGCTGGTCGAACGGAAAGGTGGAGAGCCCCTGGGCGCGGGCCGTCTCCGGCATCAATTGGTAAAGGCCGGCCGCCCCGGCTGGACTGCGGGCCTCAGGATCAAACGACGACTCCACCTCCGCCACCCAGACCAACTCCTCCGGCACGCCCTCTTCGCGGAAAATCGGCTTGAGCTGAGGAACCCTCCGCCGGGCCGCGGTGGGCCAGGATTCGACGATCGTGATGTCAGACCAAACCTTCCGCTGCTGGGCCTCCGTCGGCACTCGCTGCAACGGCCCCGGCGTTTGCTGACTGGGCACCGTGATGGGATTTGGTGGCCGCAGTGGCTGCTCGGGCGATTTCGGCTTCTCAGGCGATTTCGGTTTTTGCGGCAGTAGCGGAAGGTGGGGCACCTCCGGCGTCGGAACGGTCAACGGCCCCGGCACGGGACGGGCCAAGACTTCCGCCGCCTTGAAGTAATCCAATCGAGCCCGCAGCCAAGGCACGTACGGGCGTAATGCCGTCTCGCGCTCCAACCACGGAAGGAGGGCGTCGGCCACCCGACGCAGTTCGGCCAGATCGAGGAGGTTCTCGGCCTGCAAGCGATCTTGTACTTGTTTCAAGAGCGGTTCCACCTGCTCAAGGTCGAGTTCTGGCAGAGGCGGGAGCGCCTCCTCGTCGATGTTCTGATCCCACCACCGCTGACCCTCGTTCAACAGCGACTCCAGGTCTGGAGGCGATTGGGCCAAGATCACCTGAGCGGGGAACCAGAGATTCGCGAGCAAGATGAAGAGAAGGGCGCGTTTCACAGCAGGTACACGCGGAACATCATCGAGGGTTGTTTCATGAGCAAATGGCACAGGGACACCCTGCCAGCTGACCCATCAGCAGCGGCCCTGGAACTTCAGTGAAGGCGAGGACAAAACCCGGACTTGCCGCGATCCATTCCCCCGACACACTGATTGCAAGCTTCCACATATTCCGTTTATGGGCCGCATCTACAACAACATCATCGAGACCGTCGGGCGCACGCCGCTCGTCCGCCTGAACCGCATCCCCGCCAGCCTCGGTGTGGATCCGTCCACGCAGATCCTGCTCAAGTGCGAGTTCTTCAACCCGCTGGGATCCGTGAAGGACCGCATCGGCATGGCCATGATCGAGCAGGCTGAACGTCGCGGCGTGCTCAAGCCGGGCACCACCATCATCGAGCCGACCTCCGGCAACACCGGCATCGCCCTGGCCTTCGTCGCTGCCGCCAAGGGCTATAAGGTCATCTTGACCATGCCCGAGACCATGTCGCTGGAACGCCGCACCCTGCTGGCACTCTTGGGCGCCAAGTTGGTGCTCACCCCCGGCAGCGAGGGCATGCGCGGAGCCATCGCCCGGGCCGAGCTGCTCGCCAAGGAAATCCCCGATGCGTGGATCCCGCAGCAGTTCGAGAACGGCGACAATCCGTCCATCCACACCTCGACCACCGGCCCGGAAATCTGGGAAGACACCGCCGGCGCCGTGGACATCTTGGTTTCCGCAGTGGGCACCGGCGGAACCATCACGGGCTGCTACGAGTACCTCAAGCCTCTGAAACCGTCGTTCACAGCCATCGCAGTTGAACCCAAAGATTCTCCGGTCATCACCCAGACGCTGCACGGTGAAGCGGTGAAACCGGGTCCGCACAAGATCCAAGGAACTGGGGCCGGCTTTGTGCCGAAGAACCTCCGCCTGAAAGACGCAGCCGGAAATCCTCAAATCATCGAGGCCGTGCAAGTGAGCAATGATGACGCCTTCGCCATCGCACGCCGACTGGCCAAGGAAGAGGGCATCCTCGCCGGCATCTCCTCGGGTGCCAACGTATGGGCGGCCATCGAGGTGGCCAAGCGACCCGAAAACAAGGGCAAGACCATCGTCACGATCGGCTGCTCCACCGGTGAGCGCTACTTGTCCACCGCCTTGGCCGCCGAGGCGCGCGCCGAGGTCGGGGGCTGAGTCGGGGGCTGAAAATCACTCCGGACAATCCCTTCGGAAACGACACAGGCCGCGTGGCACCCCACGCGGCCGTTTTGTTTTCCGAACGAAGGATTTCTGGGAGGGAACGACCGCCGAACCTCGAACGATCACGGCTCGGTCGACAAACGCACCACCAACTTGCCGAACTGCTCTCCCCGCTCCATGCGTTGAAAGGCGGCTCCGATATGGTCCAGGTCGAAGACTTCGCTGACCACGGGCTTGATGGCGTGTGTCTTGACGAAGTCGACCATCGCCGCGAAATCCGCGGGACTGCCCATCGTCGTGCCCAAGAGGGAGATTTGTCGCCAGAACAGCTTGCGAGTTGGCAACTCGGGCGGATTTCCGCGGGTGGCTCCGAAGAAGACAATCCGTCCACCAGAAGCGGTGAGGTCGACCAGAGTCTCAAAGCCGGGGCCCCCGGCACTGTCGATCACCACGTCAAAGGGGCCGTGATGTTTGCCGAATTCTACATGCCAGTCGGGTAGATTGTAGAGACTACTCGCCTTGGAACCCAGCTCACGGGCCCGCTCGAGTTTCCAGGGCGCGCTGGAAGTCACGCAAGGAACCGCCCCCACGGCCGCCGCAAACTGCAAGGCAAACAGGGCTGTCCCGGCACCGATGCCATTGATGAGAATGCGTTCATGGGGCTTGAGCCCACCCCGACTGAAGACCGCCCGATAGGCGGTGAGCCCAGCCAAGGGAAGTGCCGCAGCCTCTTCCCAAGACAGGTGGGTCGGCTTGGGGAACACCTGCGTGGCCGGAATCGAAACGAACTCGGCAAAGGTGCCGTCTCGAGGCAATCCCAGAATCGAGAACCGGGGTTCTTGGGCCCTTTCGGCATGCCCCCAGTCGAGGGACGGATTGAGGATGACCTCCTGGCCCACCAAGGAGGGATCCACCCCAGGCCCGGCCTCGACCACCGTGCCCGCACCGTCGGAACCGAGGATCACCGGGAACTTCAGCCCGGCATAGTGTCCGCCTTTGATCCACACATCGCGGTGATTCAAAGCGGCCGCATGCAGGCGGACGACGACCTCACCGACGTGCGGGGTGGGCTGGGGGACGGTATCCAATACCAATTCCTGAACCCCTCGAAGTACGGCAGCTTTCACAATTAGAAAATTAGAGATTTCTCCCGCCCAATGCGAGCCTCGGGACTATTTCAGGCGAAGGAAGTTCGCGAGGATGGTACGGCCGTTCTCCGTGAGGATGCTCTCCGGGTGGAACTGCACTCCCCAGATGGGCAATGAGGTGTGCTTAACCCCCATCACTTCCCCTTCTGCGGTCCAGGCGGTCACCACCAACTCCGGAGGCAGGGTGTCGCGCCGGGCCACCAGCGAATGATAACGGGTGGCGTTGAACGGATTGGGCATTCCTTCGAACAGATCCTTCCCGTCGTGGAAAATGGGCGAGGTCTTGCCATGCATCATGCGATAGTTGACCTCCACCGTCGCGCCGAAGGTGTGGCAAATGCACTGGTGCCCCAGGCAGACGCCCAAAATAGGCACCCGACGCTCCGCAAAGGCTCGGATCAGGTCGTTCGAAAGCCCCGCCTCGCGCGGCGAACAAGGGCCCGGTGAAATGAGCACCCGATCAGGCTTCAGGGCCAGCGCTTCTTCCAGGCGGATCTGGTCGTTGCGATGCACCTGCATCTCCACGCCCATCTCGCCGAGGTACTGGACGAGGTTGAACGTGAACGAGTCGTAGTTGTCGATGACCAGCAACATGGCGCAAGGACGCTAGTCGGGTCGGGGCGGGTTGGGAAGTCCGCCCACCGAGCCCGATGCAGCACGGTCTGGACGCTGTCACGGCCGAAGACGCCGCTCTTCCACTCCGGGAACCGACCTGGAATTGCTTGCCGCCTGATCACCCTGGAACTGTCGACAGATCTTCGGCGGCGGCGAAACTAGAATCACCCGGATCAGCTTGGACCCATGAAAACCGCTGGCGCAGTCCGCTTCCACGATCCAACTTGGAAAGAGGATACTCATCCGCAATCCCATGACCCGGCCCCTACGCCTGATCCTCCTCGGCTTCTGCTTTGGCTGGACCCTTTTGCTGTCCGCTGCGCCCGATACCTACCAACTAATTCTCGGGGGCGAGTCCGTCGTGGATGCACGCGAAACCGCGGCGAAGTCCGGCAGCACCACCAAGGCCGTGGTCGATGCCGGCAAAGCCCGAAGGCGTGCGCTAATCGGGGAGCATGCGCTGCTGCAGAAGCGCCTGGCGGGTTCCGGGACCGTCGTCTTGGGCAGCACCTACACCCTCCTCAACAGCCTGTTGGTGACGGCGGAGGCATCCTCGGTGGAACAACTGCGCGCACTTCCCGGTGTCGTCTCGGTAGAACGGGTGCAACCCCTCGAACGCCATACCCGAACGTCGGTCCCCTTCATCGGGGCACCCTCCGTGTGGCTTCCCCGAAGTGGCGATCCCGGGTTCACCGGACGCGGAGTGCGCATCGCCATCGTGGATTCCGGCATCGATTATCTGCACGCCCAGTTCGGCGGCTCGGGCGACCCGGCCGAATACGCCGCGAATGATCCGGCCATCCTCGAGCCAGGCACGTTCCCCACCACCAAAGTGATCGGTGGTTGGGACTTCGCAGGTGACGACTATGACGCCAGCGGAGGGTTCGGCAGCACCTCTCCCAGTCCGGATGCCGATCCCCTGGACCCACGCTCAAATGGACATGGATCCCACGTCGCTGGGATTGCTGCGGGCCTGGGCGTGCTGGCCGCGGGCCAACCGTTTGCCGGCCCCTATGGCCCCGATGTCTACACCAATGACTTCAAGGTGGGTCCCGGCGTGGCTCCCGAGGCTTCCCTGATCGCCTACAAGGTGTTCGGCGTTCGAGGCAACACCGCCCTTGTTCCACTGGCGCTGGATGCGGCGGCGGATCCGGACCGCGACGGCAACACCGCCGACCGGGTCGATGTGCTGAACCTTTCCCTCGGAACCTACTTCGCCACCGACGCAGAGACCTTTCAAACCGCCGCCATCAATCGACTGGTCAATCTCGGCACCGTGGTGGTGGTTTCGGCAGGCAATTCCGGCAACACCCACTATGTCATCGGTGCTCCGGGGGCCTCCAGCGAAGCCATTACAGTGGCCAACACTTACGACGACGGCTCCACCTCTTCCACCATCAGTGTCACCGCCCCGGCGGCCGTTGTGGGAGAATACGCGGCTGTCGAAGGGGTGTTCACCTTCCCCATCGCCTCGGCGGGGAAAATCTCCGCGCAAGTCGTCGCCACCCAACCCCTGAATGCCTGCCAGGATGGGGACAATGGCAAGGTCTCCAATCCGTCCGAGGTCCGAGGCAAGATCGCCCTCATCGACCGGGGAACCTGCTTCTTCTCCAGCAAGGTGAGAGCGGCTCAACAAGCCGGAGCCGTCGCGGTGGTGATGGTCAACAATGTGGATGGATTCCCCATTCCGATGGGCGGATCGGGGGACACCTCCGACATCAAGATCCCCGGCGTGATGATCTCCCGGACCGACGGTGCCATCCTTCGCCGCCGACTCGCCGAGGGTGTCTTCATCACCCTCGAACCCCGCTCCGCCACAGTGCGTCCCGAGCTGGCCGACCGGGTGAATGATTCCAGCTCCCGCGGGCCGGTGGCCTACACGAGCCGCCTCAAACCAGACCTCGCCGCACCCGGCAGCGCCATCCCCTCGACCCGGGCCGGATATGGCACCGAATCCATTCCCATGACGGGCACCTCGATGTCTGCGCCCCATGTCGCCGGGGCTGCTGCCTTGATGCGGCAGGCGCGCCCCACCTGGAGTGCCTTGGAGATCAAGGCTGCCCTCATGAACACGGCAGCCCGTACGGCCAATGGCGATGGCGTGACCTATCCGGAGTCCCGGGTGGGTGCGGGCCGGTTGGCGGTGATCGACGCTCTGGCCACCACGGTAATCGCGCGCAACGCCTCGGCGAGTGATCAGGTCTCCATCTCGATGGGGGCGCTGGAAATCGCCAGCCCCTACACCGAAGAGCGTCGAGTCCGCCTCACCAACAAGGGGTCCCAACCGGTCACCTTGAAAATCTCCGCCAGCAATACGGTGGGCGTCACCGCCGCACGGATGGTGCCCTTGCGGACTCAGGTCACCCTGTCCGCGGGCCAGGAAGAGTCCATCCCCTTCCGCTTCGAGGCCAACCCCGTCGGAGTCGGCGACGACCCGACCACCGCGGACATCCAGGGCACCCGCTTCCGGCCCAAGATGCCTGAGGCCAGCGGCCAACTTTGGTTCGAGGGGGGGGCGGTGTCCATCCACGTGCCCTGGCACGCCATTGTCCGCCCGCTGGCACCGGCCCACATCGGGGCATTGCGCGTCGGGCTTCCGTCCGGGTCCGGGATGATCTCGCTGCCGCTGCCCACCATTCGAGACGGTCAGCAGACCCCAGGACTGGTGGGGGTGTTTCAGTTGGGTGGGATCAGCCTCTCCCGCAACCTGGATTTCCCCTACGCAGCGGGCGACCTGCTGGCCTACGGGGCCGCCACCGACCAACCGGGCGGGGACATCGCCTCGGCTCGGGTCTTCTTCGGACTGGCGACGGCCGGCAAATGGATCACACCCCAACGGGCCTTCACCTCCCTCGACGTGGAGATCGACCTCGACAACAACGGCTCGGTCGATGCCCGGGTGGTCAATACCACCGCCGGGAACCTCAACCGGGATGACATCACCGATGACTCGCTCTCGAACGACTTTCTGGTCTCCGCAGTGATGCGCACCAGTGGCACCAACTGGATCGAAGGCGGCACCCTGAACGTCCTCGATCCCCGCTCCCGGGATACCGCACTCTTCCACAACAGCGTTCTGGTGCATTCCATCCCAGCCTCCGCATTGGGCCTGGGCGGGCGCAGAACTTCCTTCCGGTACCGGGTGAAAGCGGCCACCGAGGGCGCCAACGAGACCACCGCCTGGGCCACGTTCGACCTAGCCGCTCCCCAGGTCGCCACCGAGACCCCCGGCTTGGACGGTTCGCCCTGGTTTCAGGAGGGCCAACGCTTGCGCCTCCGCGTGGCCCGCAGCACTTCCATCGTGCAAGCCCTGCTGCTCCATCTCCACAACCCGCTCGGCTCACAAGCCGAGGTGGTCCGCCTCAACCCCGCCTCCGAAGACCAGGACGGCAATGGTCTGATCGACGCGCAAGAACTCGAATACTTCCCCACACTGGGCAGCGTCGCAGACTCCGATCCGGACGGAGACGGCCTCTCCACCCGGGAGGAGTTGCAACTCGGATTCAATCCTACGGACGGAACCTCTCCCTTGAGGCTGCTGGGCTTTTCGGCGGCCCTTGGCATCAATGGACAACTCGGCGCCGAATTGCACTGGATGGGCCAGACCGGCCGCCGCTATTCGATCCTCCGGGCCGATCGCCTGGAGGGACCCTTCGCGCCCATCGCTACCGGCCTGGGAGGCTCCTCCGGATCCCAGGCCTTTCAAGATCCGATCCCTCCCGACGGCGCGGCCTTCTACAAAATCCAAGCGGAGTGAGGCAAAATGAGGCCGAGTGGGGATCAACTCGGGATTCGGGATTACCGTCTCCAGATTATTACGTGACGGGATGGCCTACGCTGGTGTAGGCAATCGCCTTTCCGCTCGTCCCGACCCGTCAGTCCCGAGCGGAACCGACGCGTACGATGAAACACCTGTTGAGCCTCGAGGCCCTGTCCGGCACTGAAATGCGGGAGATCCTGAACCGTGTTCCCGCGTTCAAGAACCGCCGGGGTCAGCATGACCGACCGCTGTCCGGCCAGACCTGGGCGCTCATCTTCAGCAAGAGCTCCACCCGGACCCGCGTCAGCTTTGAAGTCGGTCTGCGGGAACTCGGTGCCGAAGTGCTCTTCCTCAATTCCGGAGACATCCAACTCGGCCGCGGCGAACCCATCAAGGACACCGCCCGCGTCCTCGGACGCATGATCCACGGCGCAGTGATCCGCACCTTCGCCCAGCAGGATGTCGAAGACTTTGCCCAGTTCTCGGGCATCCCCACGGTGAACGCGCTGACCGATGCAGAACACCCCTGCCAGATTCTCACCGACATCTTCACCTTCGAAGAGCAGCGGGGCCAATCCATTCAAGGCAAGGTGGTGACCTTCGTGGGCGACGGGGCTTGCAACGTGCCTGCCAGCTGGATCTGGGCCGCGGCGCGCCTGGGCTTTGAACTGCGCATCGCCGCACCAAAGGCCTACCAACCCGATGCGGAACTCGTCCGCAAGGCGGGAGGATCCATTCATTGCACCGAAGACCTCGATGCGGCCGCCAGCGGCGCGGATGTGCTCTACACCGATGTCTGGGTATCCATGGGCAAGGAGGCTGAAGGTGCTCAACGCCTGAAGGATCTGGCCGGTTACCAAATCAACGACGCCTTGGTGAGCCGGGCCAACCCCGGAGCATTGGTGATGCACTGCCTGCCGGCCTATCGCGGCAAGGAAATCACCGAGGAAACCCTCGAAGCCCACGCCGAAACCATTTTCCGGGAAGCCGAGAACCGTCTCCACACCCAGAAGGCCATTGTCGACTGGATGGTCCGCTGAGGGTGGTGTGCGGCCGCGCGAAAACCGCCCGTGCCATGAAACTCCTCGTTGTCAGTGACCCGCACTGGGCCGGACCGGCCGAACTGCCCCGACGCGGATACGAGGCGCGCGCGATGCCCCATCCGATGCAGCGCATTCTGGCAGCGGCCTGGCGCAAAGGTTTCTGGCTGGCCGACCCCATGGCCCACAACGACAAGTTGGACCGCATCCTGGCCCTCAATCCCGATCCGGATCTGGTGGTCGCCAACGGGGACTATTCGGTGGATTCAGCCTTCGTGGGCATCTCCGACGATGCCGCCTGCGACAGTGCCCAACGGTGCTTGAACGCGCTGCGGGCTGCCTATGGTAAGCGGTTGCTTCCGGTCATCGGCGACCACGAACTCGGCAAACACAGCCTCTTCGGCGGCGTGGGAGGCCCACGCTGGGAGAGTTGGTTGCGACTGGAGTCCCGCTTGTCCATTCCCGCCTGGTGGCAGCGAGACATCGGCCGTCATCGCCTCATCGCCGTCCCGTCGACCTTGGTGGCGCTGCCCGCCTTCGAGTCGGAGCTGGTGCCCGAGGAGGTGCCCGTCTGGAAGGCGGAGCGACAACGAGTCCTCTGCGAGATCCGGGCTGCACTGACTTCGCTTGAAGCCGACCGCCGAATCATTCTCTTTTGCCACGATCCTTCCGCCCTGCCGTTTCTGGCGGAGCTGCCGGAGGTTCGGGACCGCCTCCCTCAGTGGGAATCCACCATCATCGGACACTTGCATTCGCCGGCCATTGCGCGCTTGGCCACGTCGCTGGCAGGCATGCCCATCCTACGGGGGCTGGGGTCTTCGGTGAAACGCTACTCGACCGCCCTTCATAGGGCCCGGGCCTGGAAGGAATTCCGGGTACGCCTTTGTCCGTCGCCGACCGGAGTCGAGGCGCTCAAAGATGGCGGCTGGCTCACGGCCGAATGGGACCCGGAGAGCCCGGCTCCGATCCCGTGGCGACACCACCGACTCCCTTGGTAACCCCCGGCCGCTCCGGCGTTCTCACTCATCCCAACCCGTGCACGATCCGAGGCTTGCTCCGCTGCTCCGCCTCACCGGAGGCCTTTTCAAAGAGCCAAAAGACCCCGATTCGCCTCACTTGCTCCCCGGGTGGTGGTGACGGATCCTGACGTCTCAATGTCCGCACTGCCCCGACTGGTCTTCATGGGAACCGCCGACCTCGCCGCCACGGTGCTGCGACGTCTTTCGGCCGACCCGCGCTGGCAAGTGATCCTGGCGGTGAGCCAGCCGGATCGACCCAAGGGGCGCGACTTGGCACTGCAGCCCACCCCGGTCAAGCAGGCCGCACTCGAGCTGGGCATCCCGGTCGATCAACCGGCCAAAGCCCGGGATCCCGTCTTCATCGAACGCCTCCGTTCGCTGGTACCCGATCTCATGGTGGTCGCCGCCTACGGGCAACTGCTGCCGCAAGCGCTTCTGGATGTCCCCCGTCACGGTTGCCTCAACGTGCACACGTCGTTGCTGCCGGCTTATCGAGGGGCCGCCCCCATCCAATGGGCCTTGGCCGATGGTCTGCAGGAAACCGGCGTCACCCTCATGCGCATGGATGCCGGTTTGGACACCGGCCCCATCGTCACCACGGCCACCACCCCGATCCAGGATGCGGACACCGGCCAGACACTCCACGACCGACTGGCCGATCTGGGTGGCGAACTGCTGATCCGTTCACTGCCCGACTATCTCGCCGGCCGTTTTCCGCCCCGATCCCAACCCGTCGACGGAGTGAGCCTCGCACGCAAAATCACCAAGGAGGACGGCCGACTGATCTGGGAGCGTCCGGCTGTGGAACTCTGGCGACGCCTGCGGGCGTTCACCCCATGGCCCGGGGCCTTCTGCCACGCCGAAGGGGGCGGCAAGACGCGTCTGGTAAAGGTCCATGCCGCCACCCCGTGCGAGGGTTCTGGCCGGCCCGGAGAACGACTCGACTGCGGCAAGGGACGCGTGGTGGTGGCCTGCGGCAGTGGGGCCCTGGAACTGCTGATCCTGCAGCCGGAAGGTGGTCGACGCATGGATGCCGCCGCCTTTCTGGCCGGTCACCCGTTGGACCGCTTCACCTGATCGCCCGCCGCGACAGCAGTTGCCGCTGCCACCGGAATCGAGTGCTCCACATTCTGGACCCGGCTGGCCAGCCACAGGCTGAAGACGCCGGACACCACCGCCATCCAGCCCAGCCGATCGTAGCCCACGATCTCACCGGTCGGGGTCTTCACCACCAACCAACCGCCCACGGCGGTGGTAAGGCCGGCCATGATGTCACGGGCGCAACTGCTCAGACTCAAGAACGCCCCGCGCCGACGGGGTGGCACCGCCAAGCTGAGGATTGCCTGGGCCGGTATGAACCGCCCGCTGGCGAAGACGAAGAACGAGCCCCCCAGTAGCACCAGCCAGAAGAGCGGCATCGGACGGGCATGGGTGATGCCCAGGGTGATCAGGATGGCGAATCCCACCAATACCGCATAAACGCGGACCCGACCCAAATCATCGGCCAAGCGACCGATGCGGGGCGTGGAGAAGAGGCTCAAGAAACCTCCCACGAGGTAGACCAAGAACAGCCGGTTTTCCGCCAGATGGACATTGCCGATGAGGTAGGGCGCGAGCATCGGGATGATGGTGAAATGCGCGAAGACCAGCATCCCGTAAAAGGCCAGAGCCCGGCGGGCATTCACATCCCGGAGGACTTCCAGGATCGGGGCAAAACCGAAACGGGACCCCGGATGCAGGTGGTCCTTGAGGGGCGGCAAGGTCACGAAAATCAACCCGCACAAGATCATCGACAGGGCCGCGACTCCCCAAAAGGGAGCCTCCCAATCGAAGCGATTGGCCAGCGCCAGACCCAGGGGAACTCCGAAGGCCGCCGCCACCGAAAAGGAAGTGGTGACCAAGCCCAGGCCGGCCGCCCGCCGCTGGGGCGGCACTAGATCCGAGGCCACCGTCATGACCAATGAACCACACAGGCCGCCGAAAATACCGCAAATCGAGCGGGCCACGGCCAGCACCGGAGCACTGTGGGCCAGCGCACACCCGAGCGTGCCAACGATGAAACCGAGGTAGGTGAGTACCAGCAGCGAACGCCGCTCGAACCGATCGATGAAGGTGGACCCGAAGAATCCCGCCAAACCCGAGGCCACCGAGTAGCATCCGAGCAGCGCGCTGAATCCCGCCGGACCGATGTGAAGTTCCCGCATCAACTGGGGCCCCAGCGGGAGCATGACCATGAAATCCAAGACATGGGTGAACTGCACGGCCGCCAGCAGCAGCAAGAGTCGTCGTTCACGGGATTCGGTCATTGGGATCTCCAAAGGGGCCACACCGGCCTGCAACCAGTCCCCACGGTTACTGCGATTGAAGCGAAAGCCAATCCCAGAGCCCCGATCAGGATCGTTTTCGAATCCGATCCAACCCGCCACGATCCATCCGACTCCAACAGCCTCTGGCCCTCCCAAAAGGGTTCCTCGCCGCAGACAACCCCGTGGCGGTACGTTGGAGGGGTGATGAGTGCTTGGATCAACCGAGAGACGCAGCGGTACCCGGTGGCAGTGCTGGCCGGACTGGCAGGTGCCTTGGCCCATCCGACTCCGGGTTGGGCCGGGCTGGCTTGGATCGCTCCCGCGCTCCTGTGGTTCGGTGCCTGCGGACTGCGCGGGCCGGAAGGTTTTCGCTACGGCTACGTCGCGGGACTCGTCCACTTCCTGGTACTGCTGCGCTGGATGCGGCACATCCCCTTTCCGGTCGGGGCCTACGCCGGTTGGGTGGCCTTGAGCGCCTACTGCGCCTTGTTCCCGGCGCTTTGGATCCGGCTCGGACTCCAAATGAACCCAAGGATCGGCGGCCAAGGCGACCGGGAGGCCAACAATCCGCAGAGTAACCCGCAGACCAACCCGGTGGCCGGGGGCTGGCACGATTGGCTCGTCGGGGCTCGGGCCTATGCCCGGCAACCCTGGCCGTTGCGGGCTTCGCAACTCGTGACCCTCGCCCTGGGGTGGGTGGCCCTCGAATACCTGCGCTCGCACCTCTTGAGC
>CAMCYJ010000037.1 GCA_945883815.1 Akkermansia muciniphila
CCACCATCGCCGCCTACATCGACCTCAACCCCGTCCGTGCCGGATTGGTTGCCGATCCGGCCCGTTACCGTTGGAGCGGCTACGGCCAGGCCATGGCCGGACGCCCCGAGGCTTTGAGGGGCTATCAGGCCCTGGTGGCAGTTCGAGACGGCTTGAGCCTCAATCCTGCTCAGGCCCTCAAACACTATCGTGCAGGGCTCTTTGATTACGCCGAACGAAAGGGCGTCTTCTCATCCAACCGCTCCGGCAACAACACCGACAACACGGCCATGCCCTCAACCTCGGCTCGCCGTCCGCATAAACCATTCAGGGATCCTGGCCTGGTCGGCCAATTGCTCCATCGAATCAGCTATTTCACCAACGGCGCCGTCATCGGCACCCGCAGCTTCGTCGAATCCATGGCTCTCCATCACCAGCATTGGCTCCAACGAAAACGCCAGCCCTCCCCTCATCCTGTGTCCAACTTGGAAACACACTCACTCTTCAGTCTCCGCCCATCGCGGATTCTGGCTGGCAGTTGAATCCTCCCCATGTAGCCGCCGATCTTACCATCGATTAAGGATTTCGACTGAATGCTTCGCTTCGCGCTTCAGAACGAGAGAACGAGTGCCCCAATCATCTCGTCCTTACCGGCCAACATCGGCAAGCTGAGGCTTTTTGCCAAAAAAAAGTCATGGACCTCTGAACACTTTCCAGCGCATCGGTTTCCAAGGCTGGCAACAGCGGTGTTTTCAGACGGGGCGCTTGATCCGGTGATTCAGATCAGAGTCTCCTCATAGCAACACCATGAATTTCTTGATGCCCACCTCAAGGCGCCCATCGCACTGGTTGCCAAGCCTGTCCCTGGTTTTGGTTTTTGCGTCGGCCCAAGTGATGACGAGAAGCCTCTTGGCTGATGGTCCATCGGACAATTCGTCTCAATCTGTTCGACGTGTACCACCGGTGGGGATCGCGATCTCAGAATCGATACAGCAAGAACTGAGTGCCGAGGCAAAGATGCTGGAAACCAATCTCTCCGAAGCTCGGTTACGCTGGTCCCGTAATCCACAGCAACTGAATCATTGGGCGGACATCGCAGTTTTCGCCAAGTCAGTGGACTGGTCGCTGCGCTATCAGGAGATCTTCAAGACCAACGAGGTGGATTTCGCCCGTTTGCAGTTGAAGACAGCTACCGAACGATTGCAGGCACTGGACAAGGGACAGGCTCCTTGGACGGATGTTCCTGGGCCCACGGTTGGCGGATATGTGTCCCGGATTGATGGATCCGTACAACCGTTCGGATTGGTGATCCCGCAAGGTTGGCGCCCCAACTCCGGCAGACAGTGGCGCCTTGATTTTTGGTTCCATGGACGGGGCGAGACACTGAGCGAACTGGCCTTCATCGCAGACAGAATGAGGAATGTCGGTGAATTCGCCCCTCCAGATGCGTTCGTCCTGCACCTCTACGGGCGCTATTGCAACGGCAGCCGATTCGCCGGAGAAACCGATTTCTGGGAGGCTTTCAAGGAGGTCCAACGGCGCTATCCAATTGATGAGAACCGCCTGATCGTTCGAGGGTTTTCGCTCGGTGGAGCATCTGCTTGGCACTTCGCCGTGCACCACGCAACCCGATGGGCCGCTGCCGCTCCCGGCGCCGGATTCAGCGAGACGGCCGAATTTCTCCGAGTCTTCCAACAGGAGCAACTCCGCCCCGCTGTGTGGGAACAGAAGCTTTGGCGACTGCATGACGCGACGGCAAATGCAGTGAATGTATCCATGGTCCCGCTCATCGCCTACAGCGGTGAAGAGGATCGCCAGATCCAGGCTGCAGACGCGATGCGATCTGCATTGCGGGCCGAGGGCATCGAGTTGACCCATCTGATCGGACCCAGGACAGGTCACAAATACGAGGCAGGGGCCAAGGCAGAACTGAATCGTCGATTGGATGCATTGGCGGCAGCAGGTCGCACCCGGGTGCCGCGTGAGGTTCGCATGGTGACCCATTCGCTGCGATACCCCCAGATGGCGTGGGTGACCGTCGACGCATTGACTGAACACTGGGAGCCAGGTCGCGTGATAGCGCAACTCCCGGATGGGGACAGGCTCCTTCGGGTCGAGTCCGACGGTGTGGAAGCTCTAACTCTTGAATTCGGCCCGGGCGATGCGCCATTTCCAGTCCACCAACCCGTTCGGGTGGCTTTCGCGGGAACGGACAACACGGTGATCCTGGAATCCACGCGACCCGGAACCGATCGTTCTTGGAAGGCCAGCTTCCACCGCAAAAACGGGGTCTGGAGGACGGGTCCAGATCTGACAGCAGGGCTGCGCAAACGTCACGGACTCCAAGGGCCCATCGACGACGCCTTCATGGATTCTTTCATGATGGTGCTACCAACTGGAACACCACTGAACACCGCCGCCGGCAATTGGGTGACAAGCGAGTCAGCCCGAGCCATCGAACATTGGCGGCGTCACTATCGCGGTGATGCCCGACAGAAGTCCGACAAGGATGTCTCGGAAGCGGATATCCGCGATCACAACCTCGTTCTGTGGGGAGACCCTTCGAGCAACCAACTGCTCGCCAAACTGGCCCCGTCACTCCCCATTCGGTGGGAAAAGGATCGAATCGTGGTGGGAGGCCAATCCTTTGCCACCGACACCCACGTTCCGATCCTGGTGTTCCCGAACCCCTTGAATCCCACCCGCTACATCGTGCTAAACAGCGGATTCACTTTCCGGGACTACGACTATCTCAACAATGCACGACAAACCCCAAAGCTTCCGGACTGGGCCATCATCGATCTTCGGCAGCAGCCCAATGCCCGAACCCCGGGCAGAATTTCCGCCGCAGGGTTCTTTGATGAACGTTGGGAACTGCGCTGACCTCAAAAGATCCTAAGGAATGCTTCAGAGGAGAGTCTTGGCCTTGGCTAGGGCCTCCTCGAGTCGGGAAACATCCTTACCACCACCACGAGCCCCATCCGGACGCCCTCCACCCTTACCACCAATGATCGGGGCAATGGCCTGAATGAGCTTGCCAGCCTGGACTTTGGCAGTGAACTCCGGAGTCACTGCGGAAACCAAGGCGACGGCGCCGGCCGAATGACCTCCCAAAAGGATGACGCCATTAAACTGGGACTTCAGCACATCCACCACGGTCTGAAGGGTTTCGCCATCGGCCTCACCCAGATTCGCGATCAACGCCGGGACACCATTCAGCGTCTCGGACTTGGCCAACAAGTCCCGAGCCTTGCCAGCCGCCTCGCGCTGGGAGGCGGCCTTGAGGGATTTCTCCAACTCGCGACTATGCGCCAAGAGCCCCTCTAGCTTTTTCTCCAGTTCACCCAGAGGGCTGTTGAGTTTGGTGGCCAATGAGCGGATCAGAGTCTCGTCGACACGCGATTTTTCGAGGGAGGGCATCCCGGCGATGGCCTCAATACGACGGACTCCGGCGGCTACCGCCGATTCGCCCAAGATGCGGAACATTCCGACTTCACCCGTGGCTCGGGTATGTGTTCCGCCGCAGAGCTCCATGGAATACCCGTTGAGCTGGGCGGCCTGTCCGCCGATTTGCACGACACGAACGATGTCGCCGTATTTATCACCGAAGAACTGGAGCACATCCTTGCGATTTTTGACCTCGGCATGAGGAACCTCGACCCACCCCACGTGAGCGTTCTCCAGAATGCGCTCATTGACCAGCCGTTCGATGTCGATCACCTGCTGAGGGGTCAGAGGGGCACTGTTGAAGTCGAAGGTCAGCTTCTCCGGAGTGACGTTGGAACCTTTCTGCGAGGCTTCTTTGCTGGCCACTTCATGAATTGCCCAATGCAGCAGGTGAATCACCGTATGGTGACGCTCGATGGCTCGCCGACGGTCCGCATCGACGCGGAGGCTCACCGATGAACCAACCAACGGAGCATCACCACCTTCAATGAAATGCAGCCAGACGTTGCCGGATTTCTGGGTGCTGGCGATGCGCCAGAGATGCCCGGATCCAATGATCTCGCCGGTGTCACCCACTTGCCCGCCCATCTCTGCGTAGCAGGCGGAGGCATCGAGGATGATGGCGGTTTTGTCTTTCAACTCGACCACTTCCAAAACCTGGGCCCCGATCTCCAATGCGTCGTACCCGAGGAACCGCGTCGCAGACTTGGTCTCAATCTGTGAGAGTTCGATGACCTGCTTTTTCTGAGAGGCTCGAGCACGGGCTCGCTGCACCTCCATCAGTTCTTCGAAACCCACCTTGTCCACCGACAGTCCGCGCTCGCGGGCCATGAGTTCGGTGAGGTCCAGTGGGAAACCTTGCTCATCGTACAACCGGAAGGCGAACGCGCCCGAGATCTGCGAGGAGGCGGCCTGTGATGATTCCTTTTCGAACAACTCGATGCCTCGATCCAAAGTGCGATTGAAGGCCTCTTCCTCGAGACGCAGGACATCCTTCACCTGCTGCTTGCGGGTGCGGATCTCCGGAAACACATCGCCCATGGTCCGGGCCAACACGTCGACAAGCTTGTAGAAGAACGGCTCGTGGAACCCCAGCGTACGCCCATAGCGCACCGCGCGGCGCAGGATGCGACGCAGGACATAATTGCGGTCGCTGTTGCCCGGTTGGATGCCATCGGCGATGGCAAAGCTCAGAGTCCGAATGTGGTCGGCGATGACCCGGAAGGCCACGTCCACCTTCTCTTGCTCGGTGTCTCCGGTGCTGCCCTGCTTCGGCAACGTAGAACCGTATTTCTGGCCACTGAGCTGTTCTATCTCGTCGAAGATCGGTCGGAAGATATCGGTCTCGTAGTTCGAGATCTTCGCGTTCTGGAAATCCGTGAGGCCTCGGGTGCCTTGGATGATCGAAGTCACCCGTTCGAAGCCCATGCCCGTGTCGACGTGCTGCGCCGGCAGCGGTGTGAAGGTGCCATCTGGATTGGCGTTGTACTGGATGAACACATTGTTCCAGATCTCGATGCATCGAGCATCTGAACCGTTGACCAGCTTGGCCCCCTCGGCCTGCTCCTCGAACGATGTTTCACGAGCGCCCGGACGCAGATCGACATGAATCTCCGTGCAGGGGCCGCAAGGACCGGTTTCGCCCATCATCCAGAAGTTGTCCTTCTTGCCGCCGTTGACGATGTGGATTTCCGGATCCAAACCGACCGACCTGAACTTTGCGGCCCACAATTCCCAAGCTTCTTGATCGCGCTCTGCGGGATCCTTTTTGGCCGCATTGGGCTGATATATTGTGGCGTAGACCCGCTGCGGCGGAAACTTCCAGACCTCGATGACCAACTCCCAGGCCCAATCGATGGCGTCCTTCTTGAAGTAGTCGCCGAAGGACCAATTCCCCAGCATCTCGAAAAAGGTATGGTGATAGGTGTCCAGGCCGACGTCGTCCAAATCATTGTGTTTGCCACCGGCGCGGATGCACTTCTGGGTGTCAGCGGCCCGGGTATCGAGTGCCGGCACCGAACCGGCCCACTTGGAGACATCGGCTTTTCGTTCGCCCAAGAAAATCGGAACGAACTGATTCATGCCGGCATTGGTGAACAGCAGGTTGGGGCTGTCCGGCAATAGGCTGGAACTAGGAACGATCGTGTGCTGCTTGGAATGAAAGAAGTCCAAGAACGACTGGCGGATCTGGGCGGACGTCATGATATGCAGATCGGGGATTTTAAAACGCCCCGGAAACAGGCCCCGAAGGTTAAAGATCGGCAGGAAAATAGGAAGAACCCTGTTTGAGCCGCTGTTGCGCACCGCGCGGCGTGCGCCGAATGGTATCGCCCTGGGATTCCAACCCACTGTAAAGAGCGGCATCGATCGCTACTGGAGTCTCCCCAAATGGCTCAAGACCTAGAATCGGACGACCGATATCCCCCCACAATCAACAGGTGCCCACCGCCAAACAATCCAAAGGTCTAATCCTTCTGGTCGATGACGACATCAACCTGCGCGGCATCCTGCATCGATTCCTCGAACGATCAGGATACTCGGTCGTGACGGCGGGCAACGGTCGAGAAGCTTTGGAACTGGTGGAGAACCATCGGGTTGGCTTATTGCTCACCGACCTGATGATGCCTGAACTTTCTGGGTTCGAGCTTATACGCACTCTGCGGCACGACCACCCGTCACTGCCGATCATCGCGATGTCGGCAGATGCGGATCTGCGAAACGATCGTTCCCTGGAATTAGCAACCGAGGCGGGTGCACATGTGGTCTTGGAAAAACCGTTCGCCATGAGCCGGCTGATCCGAGAGCTTCAGGGCCTTCTGGCAGCCCCTGAAGGTCAGTGAGGAGCGCCAGTCGCTGCATGACTGGATTACAAATCTCGTTTTTTTCGCTCACAGCCGCCGTTGTCTGTGGATGCGGCTCACTCAGCGGACCCGCTGTGACCTACACAGCGGCCCGGGTCAGCGGCCGAGTCTCTGATTCGGTCACTGGAAAGCCTGTCCCCAATGCCATGGTCGGGCGAACTCTCTGGACCCACCGCCGTGGCACGGGCGGTTTCCTGAAGGCAGCCGAAGAACAGGTCTTGCGACAGGATTTCGCGGTCAGTGATTCCGATGGACGCTTCGTTCTTCCGGAACAGCGGGTGGCCCTGCTGCTTTCTCTGGGAGAAACCCGTCCCAATCTGCGACTTGCAGTGAGTCATTCACGGCACTCCTCCTGGACGACGAACTACCCCGTCTCGGCACTGGAAAAAGACCCCAGTCGGCCCAGTCTGAATGCCGGCAACATTTTTCTAACCCCCCGCAAACCCTGACTGGTTCCTAAATAGCAGTTTCCTGCGGCCGTCATTGATCATTGATCAACCAGCGCTCGTCGTGGTGAAAAGAGCCTGTCCCTAAAGGCTCATGTCCCTAAAGGCCCTCTAAACGCCCAAGAAAAAACTCTGACGATCCGGCCCGACCTTCTCTATCGTGCCGGCTCGACCGTTCCATCGCGCGACAGCCTTTCCCTCAGTCCGCCTTCCCACCAATAGCCTGTCCCCAATTATCATGAACCTGCGAAGATACGTACGTTGCATCCTGATTGTTGTATTTGGAGCAGGCTGTTTTTTGACTTCCAGAACGTCAGTAGCTAGCACCCCGACCCAACGCCCCAATGTGGTCCTCATTCTGGCGGATGATTTGGGGTTCTCCGATCTCGGGTGTTACGGAGGCGAAATCCCAACACCCCACCTCGACGCCCTCGCCTCGGGCGGACTTCGCTACACCCAGTTTTACAATACGGCTCGCTGTTGGCCCTCCCGCGCCGCCGCCCTGACCGGGTTCTACGCGCAGCAGGTGCGACGCGATACCGTCCCCGGCGTCCCGAGCGGCACCAACGGAAAACGCCCATCCTGGGCCAAACTCCTGCCCGAATACCTCAAGGACTTGGGCTATCGCTCCTACCATTCCGGGAAATGGCATGTCGATGGCAAGCCGCTGGCCAATGGATTTGAGCACTCCTATCGATTGGATGATCACGACCGGTATTTCGCTCCCCGGTTCCATTCGGAAGAGGACGTCGCCCTGGAGCCTGTCCCTACCAACTCAAATTACTACGCCACCACCGCGATCGCTGACCACGCGATCCGGTGCCTAAAAGAACATGCAACCCGGTTCCAAGATCGGCCGTTCTTCAGTTTCGTGGCGTTTACGGCGCCGCATTTTCCAGTTCAGGCCCCGGCCAGTGACGTGGAACGCCATCGCAATCGCTACCTGAGCGGATGGGATCAACTCCGGGAGGAACGCTGGAATCGAATCCAATCATCCGGCGTGGTCTCCGGAACATTGCCGCCAATGGAACGCGAAATCGGGCCGCCCTACGACTTTCCCGATGCCCTGAAATCTCTGGGAGCCAACGAGGTGAACCGGCCAATGCCGTGGGCGGACCTCTCCAGCAGCCAACGCCGTTTTCAGGCCGACAAAATGGCGGTCCACGCGGCCATGGTGGATCGGATGGATCAGGAAATCGGCCGGATCGTCCGCCAACTCCAGACCATGGGCCACTTCGACGACACGTTGCTGTTGTTCCTTTCGGATAATGGTGCCAGCGCCGAGATGATGGTGCGCGGTGACGGACATCAATCCGATGCCTTGTGCGGAACCGGGGCGACGTTTCTCAGCATCGGCCCTGGTTGGTCCTCTTTGGCCAACACACCGTTTCGCCGTCACAAGACCTGGGTGCACGAAGGGGGCATCGCCACGCCATTCATCGTGCACTGGCCAAGGGGCATCGGCCAACGGGGCACGTTGCGAAAGACGCCGGGCCATCTCATTGATCTGGTCCCCACGGTTCTGGAATTGGCCGGAGGAAACTGGCCAGAAAAGGATCACCCCCCCGAAATGCCGAAGCCGCCCGGCCTCAGCCTGGTCCGGACCTTTGCTCAAGACACCGATCTGAAGCGGGAAGCCCTCTGGTGGCAACATGAGGGTAATCGAGCCCTTCGACAGGGGGATTGGAAGATCGTGGCCTCCGGCACGAACAGCGCTTGGGAACTCTACAACCTCGGTCGGGATCGGTCTGAAACGATCAATCTGGCCTCCAAACATCCCGAACAGGTTCTGGCCATGGCCGCGCGGTGGGAGTCCATGACGGCATCGCATGCGGCCACGGCAAAGGCCCGCCCCAACGCTTCCTCGCTGTTTCCAGAATGGAAACATTCCGCCTCTCTGTTTGTCCTCACGACACCGGATGGTGCCCACCTTCCGGATGGGGTCACGCTGGAGTCTTTCCCCCTCCTCGTCCGCCTCAGCCGCGACGACTTGGACTTCTCACAAGCCTGTCCCCATGGGGAGGACCTGCGCTTTTCAACACCCGAGGGACAGGCTCTGCCTTTCGAAATCGAATCCTGGGACACCGACAACGGTTCCGCTGCCATTTGGGTGCTGATTCCCCAGATCCGCGGCAACCAGCGGCAAGAACTCCGCGTCCACTGGGGAAATCCGACCGCCAAAACCGCCTCTAGCGGCTCTCAGGTCTTCAACCCATCCCATGGGTATATCGGAACCTGGCACCTCGGAGAGTCGATCCAGGATACCACTGGAACCTTGGTTTCCGAAAACCGTGGAACCACCCCCATGCCCGGAGTTATCGGAACCGCCCGACGCTTCAAGGAAGGCCATGGCGTCTTTGGAGGGGATACCTCCAACCGCTATCCTGCCGGCGCTGGCCCGCACACCTCACAAGCGTGGTTCCGGGCGGATCAACCCAACGGCCGGATCCTCGCCTGGGGCAATGAACACGCCCAAGGCAAGGTGGTCCTCCACTACACCAGCCCTCCTCAGGTCCGGTTGGACTGCTATTTTTCTGGAGCCAACGTCGCAACCCAGAATCCGGTTCCCGCCCATCAATGGAACCATGTCGTCCACACCTGGGAAGCCGGTGAATCCAAGGTCTACATCAATGGAATCCTGGATGGCGTGTCGCGGACACCGAGAGCTCCATTGAACTTACGACAACCCGCCCGGTTGTGGATTGGCGGTTGGTACGACCACTTCGATTTTGAGGGCGTTATCGATGAAGTTCGCGTTTCAAACCGGGTTCGCAGCCCTGATTGGATCCGATTGGAATATGAGAATCAAAAGCCGTTACAAACCGTCGTCGGACCCATCGTTCAACCCGGTCGCAATTTCAAAGTCACTCTGGATGTAACGTCCGAAACCTCCAAGGGACAGGCTACCTCCAAGGGACAGGCTCCGGTTGTCTTCAAGGGACAGGCTCCGGTTCCGGTTGTCTTGGAGGAGGGACAGGCTCTGGGGTTGATGGCACAGGCCGGTGGGGCACAGCGGGTTTGGTGGACTCGGCAGGATGCTGCAGGGGCACCGGTGGTGGTGGCGGTGAACCAGTTCCGTTACAAGCTCGAGGCAGGTCGGGTTTCAGGGGACTCGTCAGTAACCCAGACTTTCCATGCGGCCTACCCAGAAGGAATTCGCCAGCAGGAGATCCCTGTGACCATCCGGGAGGCCATCCCGGATCCGGAGTTCTCACTCAAGGCACCCCGTCGCTGGGACGGGCGCAGTCCGCTGTTATTAAAAGCCCAAATGAAATCGAACGAAGAGGCTCTCGTCGCGGCCGGAGCTTCAAAAATGAAGGTGACCTGGTCCGCGGAGCCACTGGCCACAGTTCGGGAAATCCGAGGCCATGACCTCATCCTAAAACGGGCACTTCATGGGGGCCAACTGACGGTGGCCGCCACGCTCGACAATGGCGGCACGCCGATCCGCAAATCAGTAACGTTAACGGTTCAGCCCCCGAGCCATGACGGATGGGTGCAGCGATCACCCGAATCCGCGGAGTTGCCGCAAGACAACCAATTCTACGCCCGAAACGACCGCAATGAGGGAACGCTGGTTGCGACGGGCTCCATTCAAGAACCCGCCGAAGCGGTGGTGGTTCGCTTGTTTGCCCAAGATAAGTCGGGGAATGCCGGTGGGGCTAGGGACAGGCTCGTGATGCAACGCCGGGAACGGTTGAAGGCGGATCGCTCCTTTCGCTTCGATCTGCCCCTCAAGCCCGGGCTGATCCCATACCGCTTCGAATTGGCACGCCTTCATGAGGGCCGCGAGACACGAGTGCATTTGGCCACCAATATCGCCTGCGGAGACGCCTACCTCATCGATGGGCAATCCAATGCGGTCGCCACGGATTGGGGTCCGGACAAACCCGACTTCCGCAGCAATTGGATCCGATCCTTCGGCAGTATGGGCCATGAACCCGCCGAAATAGCTTCCTGGGGCACGGCCGTCCATCGCGGGCGGGACAACGAACGCCATCAGGTGGGTTATTGGGCCATGGAATTGGGCCGCCATCTGGTCGAAACCCACCAGATCCCCGTTTGCTTGCTCAATGGAGCCGTGGGCGGTAGCCGTATTGATCAACACCAACGCAACCCGACCCATCCAACGGACCCAGCCACCATCTACGGTCGGTTGTTGGCCAGAGCGCGCGCCGCGAGGCTGACCCACGGCATCCGCGCCGTGATTTGGCATCAAGGCGAAAACGACCAAGGCGCTGACGGCCCCAGTGGCGGCTACGGCTGGGAAACGTACCGATCGCTCTTCATCGACCTCGCCGCGGCCTGGGCCACCGATTACCCGAACCTGCGCCACCACTACGCCTTCCAGATCTGGCCCAAGGCCTGTTCCATGGGCACCGATGGATCGGACAATCGACTTCGGGAGGTGCAGCGCAATCTCCCCTCGGCCGTGTCGCAACTGACGGTGATGTCCACTCTGGGCATCCAACCTCCCGGGGGATGCCACTATCCGGCCCAAGGCTATGCCGAGATGGCACGCCTCATCGCCCCGTTGATCGATCGCGATCTGCATAGGCTGGATCCCAAGAAATCCATCACGGCTCCCCACTTGTTGCGGGCCGCCTATGGGGATTCAACCCACTCCCAACTGGTGTTGGAGTTCGACCAACCCGTGCGCTGGGATCCCGCTCTGATCCGCGATTTCTGGCTCGATGGCAGCAAGGATCGCATCGCCTCCGGAAGGACCGACGGCAACCGGTTGATCCTGACCTTGGACAAACCTCACGAGGCTAAAACGATCACCTACCTCGACAGCGCGTCTTGGGATCCGGGACGCCTGCTGCGCGGCCTCAATGGCATCGCCGCCCTGACCTTCTGCGAGGTGCCGCTGGAAAGCCCGAAAGCGGCCCTCGAGAAAAAGAGGTCTCGCTGATTCGTCCGAGCCCCAAGGCAGTGTCCAATCCAATCGCTGGGCCCGTCCAAAGTGGCCCCCAGCGTTGAATGGGTCGTTTCAGGCCAAAGACGTCATCGAAGAGACCTTCGCCTTCACCGCCGCATCCATCTGGATGATCGGCGGCCAAGGGCGATCGAATCCTTCGCCCGCCAACTTGCGCGTGGCGTCGAACCCCATTTTGCCGCCCATGCCGATGTGCGAGGTCGCGTGGTCGAGCACATCAGACGGCCCGCGCGTCAGCAAGGTATCGCGCTGCGGATCGGTGTCGGCGAAGAGGTGGAAGAGCACCTCGCGGGTATCGTGAACATTCACCTCGGCATCCACCACGATGATGTACTTCGAGAACATCATCTGCCCCATGCCCCAGAGGCCGTGCATGATCTTGTAGGCCTGCATGGGGTAGGTCTTGCGAATGCTCACCACCACCAGGTTGTGGAAGGTACCTTCCGCCGGCAGGGAGATGTCCACGATCTCCGGGAAGTTCATCTGGAAGATTGGCAAGAAGAGCTTCACCGACGCGGCTCCGATGTAGAAATCTTCCATCGGCGGAATGCCCACGATGGTGGCCGGATACACCGCATCCTTGCGATGGGTGATGGCCGTGACATGGAACACGGGATACGGCTCGGGCAGCGTGTAGTATCCGGTATGATCGCCGAAGGGACCTTCCATTCGCAGGGGTTCGATCGGATCCACATACCCCTCGATGACGAAGTCTGCATTGGCGGGAACCTCGAGGTCGTTGGTCTCGCACTTGACCAGTTCGACGGCCTTTTTGCGCAAATACCCGGCCAACAGAAATTCATCCAAGCCATCGGGCAACGGAGCCGTGGCGGCGAAGGGGAACATGGGATCGCCACCGAGAAAGATGGCGACAGGCATGCGTTGACCGGTCTCGTAATAACGACGGCCATGGCGCGCAGCGACCTTTTGCAACTGCCAGTGCACACCCGTCGTCCGGTCGTCGTAAACCTGGATCCGGTACATGCCCAAATTGCGGGCCCCCGTGTCCGGATCTTGCGTCACCACGCACGGCAACGTGATGAAGCGTCCCCCATCGAGCGGCCAGCACTTGAGAATGGGCAGATCGGCCAGCGTCGGCGGCAACGGATCGGTTCCCTTTCGCCAGTCGGGCGCATCGGGCCAGGCCTCCCTGCGGCTGGTTGGGGCATCAAATCGATGGATGACCTCCTTGCAAGGGCCGCTCTTCACCGTCTTGGGTTTCGCATGGCGTAAATCCAAGGCCAGCGACAGGAGCCGCAACGCCTCTTTCATAGAAGCCGGCGGGCGAGCCTTCATGAGTCCACCCAGTTCAGCGGCCACGTCGTCCACCGAAGCGGCATTCATGCTCATGGCCATGCGCTTCCAGGAACCGAGCGTGTTGATGGCCACCGGGAAGGGAGAAACAACACCCCGGACCGTGGGTTTCTCGAAGAGCAACGCCTTGCCGCCGCCCGGTTTCTTCATCTCACGGTCGGCGATCTCCGTGATCTCCAACTCCGTGGCGACGGGATGCGAAATGCGGATCAACTCACCCGCTTTTTCGAGCAACTCCACCCAATCTCGGAACGATTCAAACGCCATGCTGGCCCGACGGTACGGCCCGCGGGCAATCCCGCAACGCTGGGATCGTCGAAAGGTCCTTCTCCCCGCGAGCCCCTTCTCACGGTGCTGCCGATGAGGGTTTGGAGCCTACCGCAGCGCGAGTGTTCGACTTCTGCAGAAAGGTCTTCAATTCCTCACGAGTCACCTCGCCATTGCCATCCACATCGGCCGCCTTGAACTGGGACGGTGAAGGCGATTCATCGAGCGTGATCCGGCCATCGTGGTTTCGATCCAGGGCATCAAAGGCCTTGGATCTTCCTCGACGCCCCGCAGTAGGACGCGGATCCGCCGGCGTTCCGGGAGGCACCTCGGGCAGGTAATATTCGATGTAGCCGAGCATCATCTCCTCATCGGTCTGCTCACCCCACTGCACTCGGCGGGTCGGGTCGGGATTGGCCGGATTGCCGGCGCTGTTATCGTAGCGGGCGGTACCCTTCAGAACACTGCCGGCCGGCAAGTCGATGTGCTCCGACAATCGGTAGAGCAACTGCCAATTGAAATCATAACGCGGAACATCCAGGAGGGTCTTGGGCGCGCTCCCAGGCAGTTCAAGTTCGTACCGGTAAGCCTTCCCGCGGACATGCATGTGCGGCATGAAGGACATCAAGCGTGCGGACTCAGGCACCGGGAGCTGCCCCTCCACCTTGAAGTCCGGATCGCCGGGCGGAATGTCGATGGCGCCGGCGATGGCACTGACACGCACCTCATGCTTTGGTGGTGTCTTGGAGAACTTCAGTCCCAGGGCGCTCTGGTCGCGGGTCGCCTTGCCCTTGGGAGTGTAATGCAGTTGGAAGTGCAGCGTGGATCCGGCCGGGATGAATTTGGCCCACCCCTCCGGATACGAGACCGCCTGATAGCCCGGAGCGTAGGCGGCGAGGTAATTGCTCGTCCCGTCGATGCGGCGGTTCTTCTGGGGTTTCCCGTCCTTATCCGGCGGCAACACGTACACCAGGACATGGTGGACCACATCCCGTGCCGACGGGCGAATTTCCCACCCCTGAACCCATCGATCACTGTCGAAATCCGTGGGCACCTCGATATTGACGTAGGGCATGACGCCCGAAGCGGCCACATCCACCGGTTCCGGAATCCGGACGATCGCATCGGGCTCGCCCAACTGCCATTCGGAGGGGTAGGTCCGCACCTTGGGAGCGTGGGCGGCATTCCCTTCGGGCCGGCCCCGGTCCATCCAAGCCAACAAATCCGACTTGTCGGCGGCCGGGAGGCTGCGGTCATTCAGCCAGGGGCTCGGGCCGTCAGTCGGCGGTGCGGCAAACCACGGTGGCATCACCCCTTGAGTCACCTGCTTGCGGACCATGCCGGCATGCGCAGCCAGCTCGGCGGGAGTGGTCAACGCGAACGGAGCGATGCCTCCCTCTCGGTGACACGGCACACACGATTGCTGCAAGATCCGGGAAATCCGGTTGTGGTAGGTCACCGGCTGGGAAATAGCCACGGGAGCTGCTGATTCGAGCGCGCAACCCGGAACACGAGTACAGGCCGTTTCGACTCCGTTGCCAGCGAGAACCGACTCGAGCGCAGACACAAGATACCGTTGGTTGGGCGCAGCCTTGGAATAGGCCAGGCCATACTGATCATCCACGGCTCCACGGAATTGAACCGTGCGGGCGGCATCCAAGACAAAAACCTCCGCGGTCGATCGGATACCGAGGGCCTTCGCGATGTCTCCCCGCGTATCGCGAAAGTAGGGACCTTGGACTCCCTGATCCCGGATCCATTGCCGCACGGAGGCCTTGGAATCCGTTGCCACAGGATTGAGCCAAATAAACCGCACCCCACGGCTGGCATACTCCTTTTCGAGGGCAGCCAGAGTCGGACCATAGCGCCCGGAAACCGGACAACTGGTGCTGGTCACGGCGATCACCACCGCACGGGCATCTCGGGTAAGCTTGGACAACGACGACCGCGACCCAGATTCCGGGCGAATATCCAGATCAGGAACCCATCGACCCACACCCCACTCCGAGGCCAATGCCGGCGTTGGTGCTTCTTGAAGGGGATGCGCATCGGCCATCAGTGGAGTGCCACCCCAGGCACCCACCAGCCAACCACCTACCCCAGCGACCCAAAGCACAGAACGAACAGAACGCATCATTGACATTACACTGCCCCGAAATCCGCACGGGGACAACCACCCGAGGTGTGACATCTGAGGCTCCAAGAAAAAGATCAGGAAAAACATCTCCAGATTCGCCGCCGTCAAAGACCGAACCATCGTCAACACCCGCCTCTACCGGTTCGTCACCCGTTGAGACTCCACGGCCGAAATACGGGTTGAAGCGCGGAATCCAAAAACACCTCTTGCCAAATCACCCGGTTCTGGCGCACCTTCATTCCGTCAATGCGAGTGTAGCTCAGTCTGGTAGAGCGTCACCTTGCCAAGGTGAATGTCGAGGGTTCGAATCCCTTCACTCGCTCCAGCTTTCCAGAAAAAGACCGGCCTAATCCGCCGGTCTTTTATTTTTTGAGTGCGACGTGGAGTCGATCGGGCACCTAGGGTTCCTCCTTGCGGTGCCCCCTCCAAACAGCGTTTCGTTTGCCCGCGGTGAATCAGGACTCCTTGCTGTCTTCGCTCGCCCGTGTTGTACGCGGGTTATCCTGCCTTTTCTGGGGTCTGCCCCTGGCCTTGCTCGCCTGCACCCGAACCGCCCTCGGAGACCTCTGGTCGCAGTTCGGTCTGGGCCTTCCCGTGGCCGCCTGCGGATTGGTTTGGTTTGGATTAAAGCAACTGGAACAATTCCAAACTCAGGAAAGGGTCTGGGTGCGTTCGGTGCATCGGGCCGAATTGCTGGCCCTGCTCAATCTAGCCCTTTCACCCTTCACTTGGTGGTGGAGCCGGAGTCCGGACGTTGCGCTGTTCGGCGCCAGCGTCCTGCTGCTGCTCTTTTCCGGACTGGCATTCCTCCTGACCTTGAACCATGCGCTGCGACGATTGGCCGCACTGCTCCCCGACGAAACCTTGCGCTCGGACATGCGGCTCTTCACGACGGTCAACACCACCTTGCTGAGCACCCTGTCGATCTTCGCCGCCGCGTGGACCCTGGCACGTGAATTTCCCATCCTCCCGAATCACCTCCAAGACATCGTCGAGGTCTTGGAACAAGCCCGGGTGTTCCTAGTGGTCGCCCTCGGACTCCCACCGGTGGCTTTGACCATGACCTTGGTTTGGAAAGCCAAGGAAGCCATCGTCACCGATGTCTACCGGGTGAATCACCCCGCCCGAACCGTCTGATTCCCGGGGCACAACAATCCTCCCAGATCCTCCCAGATCTGCTCCCGAACCTCTGGGCCGCTTATCGCCCGGCCAAGGTCTTCGGGATGTAGCCGATGGAGGTCTGAATGGCGTGCGTGCATGAGCAACCCGCACTGGTTTCAGGCGCTAGCAGCATGCCGCCTGCCGGGATCATGCTGAGCCAACATCCGGAGCGAATGCCCTCGAATTGGGTCCGTTTGTTCGATTCCAAATCCCACATGCCATGGAAGTGATGGCGGAAGAAGATCGCATTGCGACCCGCCGACATGACTCCACACCCGCGCCGCTCCGGCAGGTCCTTCCGAACCAAGTCCCCTGAGTTGAGCTTGAAAGCCCGTTGATCGGAATAATAGGTGTCGCCGATGACCACCGGATGCTGGAGATGCCCGCTGTGATGTCCCTTGTCTTCCTTGTGGGATTCCGACCACAGGACGCGGCCACCGATGGCGCTGATAATGTCGTCGCCGGTGTCTTGATTCCCCCGAGGGGACGGAGCGTTGAAAGCGAAGGTGTGGAAATTCTTGGAGGCATCGGTGCCGGTCACTACGACCGTGTTCTTCCCGTAGACCAAGTAGGTCATGAACTTGCAGGCGCTGAAATCATGGGTCTTCTGCCAGAGTTTCTTGCCGGTCTTCAAATCCAGGGCCACCAACCATTGATCGGTCAGGATGTTGGGGTTCTGCCGGGCAAAGGGCGCTGAGATAGCCTCCGGATTTCGGCTCTCGAGGAAGAAGAGCATTCCGTCACCCAGGGTGATTGTGGAGTTGAGAACGGCTCCGCCCGAGTACTGCCAAACGGGTTTGCCGGTCTCCGGATCTGTGGCGAACAGCAAATCGCTGGTCACGCGGGCGATTTGGTCGGCGGCATATTCCTCGTACCACTCGCCGTCATCCCCCAGATAGGCCGATCCCGGCTTCACTCGACTCCCGATCAGCAGACCACCCTCGGCGGCCACGTAACCCCAGTCACGGGCTTCCTCACCGGCGACCGGAACCGAGTAGCGACGAGACCGCGCGCCGGTCTGGGCATCAATTCCCAAGCAATGACGCCCGTGGGCCACGAAGAGCCTGTCCCCGGCGGCCGTCATGTTGGAACTGTCGCGAGTGACATTGGCCCGGCGGACTTCCGGACAGGAGAACGACCACAGGATCGCGCCGTTGTAGGCATCCAACCCGAAGAGGATGCGGTCGCCTTGGATCATCAGACGCCCATTGACGCTCAAAGGGGCCGGGTTGCGATTGCCGCGGTCAGGCATCGGTCGGGGCCCCGGGTCGCCCCACCAGGCCACCTGCAACTCACCCCGGACCAAGTCATCCTGACTGCAGGAGGAATTGTCGGACCCGCCGTATTGATGTGCCCAATCGCCCGCACCCACCAGACGACCCCGAACCCATCGGTGCCAATCGCCCCCGCCCGCCACCGAAGTCCACTGAGCCATGTCGGAACCCTTCGTCCAACGGGCCCACGCCTCGGATTGGTCGGCCGGCACCTCGGCCATAAATGCCCCGCCCACGGGCCGCAACAATCGGTGCACTTCGGCCGCCGGAACTTCCGGAGTCCGTCCTGAAGCCACGACAATCAGGTTGGCAGTCAGGCCGCCAAAGGGCAGTTGCGCGGATTCCGATTGCATCACCGTCGCTCGGACACCGTAGATCCCAGCCTCGTCCAAACGCGCGCGCAGGCGCTGGATCAACGCAGCCTCCTTCTCCAACAAGACCACTTCCAAGTCGCTTTGTCGGACGAGTTCGATAGCCAGATCAGCATCGGTTGACCCAAAAATCAGCGCATACCCCTGGCGCACTCCGGAGGCCTGAATCACCTGTGCGGCACGGGAGGCCGCCGGCGTCTTGAGCGAGGCTGCTGGCTGGGCCGGGCGATAGTAAAACGACGAGTCGAAGAGATAACGGCGGCTGGTCACCGGACGCCCCTCGCGATCCGGGAAAATCAACCGGTAGTGGTACTCCCGATCGGGCAAGAGTCCGGTGAGTGTCACCGAATGGTTGCGCGCATGGCCCACGCCCCATCGGCGTCGCGTGCCATCCGGCATGTCCAATTCCAATGCGGTTGGTTCGTCAGTCAGGGTCTCCCAGACCACGTTCACCGTGGACCGATCCACCCAATCGATGAACGGACCGAAATCCGGCCTGGCGAAGATCGGCTCGGGTGCGGGTTCCGGAAACAGGCGTTTCCGGGCCTCGTAGTGAGACTGCAATTCCGCCGAGGGCACGGCGCGACGGAATAGTCCTACCTCATGCAAGGCGCCGCTCAAACGGAAGTGCTCATCGTCGTCCTGATACGCCCCGATGACCATGGGGCCGGATGGCGCATACAAAATGGGACCCGACTGATCGCGACTGGTCGCCACTACCGCGCCATCCACCACCAGGCGCATCTCGGCGCCGTCATACACTCCAGCGACATGATACCACCGGTTGGTCTGGAACGCGGTCGGAGCAGACAGAAGAGTGAGGCGTTTGCCGCCTTCGGAGGCGAGGGCGAACGCGAATTTGGATTCGACGAATCCCAGCACCCAACCGCGCTCGAAGTCGCCATTGTCCTGAACCTGTCCGATGAACCCGCCCCACGGAGTGACACGGTCCACGCGGACCCAGGCTTCGGCCGTCATGTCGCGCTCGGGCAGCAGCGCCCGATCCGGCGCATTGGCCACCACGATGCGTTCGTCGCGGCCCGGAAGCTCGATCCGCGGCGGACCGGGATCCTTCACCAGTCTGGGTTTGCCCACGAAGGTCAACTCCTTGCCGACGGGCGATCGCATACCCGCGTTCTGTGCCCACTCCGGGGCGAAGACCCAGCGCCCGATGCGGCCGGTTTCCTGGGCGCACAAACTCAGTGCGGTGGAGAGAAGTACGGAGACGCCGAGGCGAATCAAAGAAGCGGAATTCATGGCCGGGAAGAGGTCGAAGCGTTGGAAGATGCAGAAGGTTCCGAGGCACTCGGAGAGCGAAGACACAAAACGGCACCGCGATCGGTGCTAACAAACCCCGCGTCATCGGCCGCGGCCAACCCGTAGGCGATGCCGGGCACCGGGAGTTTCCATCCCAGTTTTCCTGTCGCTACCGGCAATCCAGCCACTTCGCTGGAGCCGCCGAGGATGAGGGTGTCGCCCGACAAGATCACGCAATGGGGCCAGATCGAAGGCACCTTCCACAGCAGGCACTGGTCCATGGCCTGGGTGGCTTCATCAAGGCGTTTGCCCAAGTCGACCAACTGCTTCTTGATGCCTTCCCGCTCGGCCTCGGTGCCCGATTTGCCTGCGAGGGATTTGGCCTTCTTGGCCAAGGCAGCTTGTTGGCGCGAGATGGATTTCCGCTCACGCGCCAGTTGCAAATAGCGACCGCGGTCCAAGGCGCTGATTTCCGAATCCGAGTGCAAGTACGAGCGGTCGCCCGTGACGATCATGTGGTTGCCCTGGAAGCTGGCCAATTGATCCGAACTCCCCTCCTCCACCGCTCCCAATTGCCCGGTCTTGCCTGGGCCAAAGACCAACAAATCGTCGCTCAGGAGCGCGTACGTTCCGCCGGCTCCTTCAACGACCCGAACGCGCTTGCCCGTGGCGATGTCGCAAACGGCCGGATTGTTGCGCCCCGCCGGCACGTAAAGGCGACTACGGGAAGCCAGCATGTAGCCCTGGGCCGGGAGGTCATTCTGAACCTGTCGCCAGACTTCCGTTCCGGTGCCCGCATCCAATGCCACCAAGTGCACTCCGTCGGCCGGAAACATCCCTGCCGTCACATACACCTTGCCGTCTTGGACCACCACCGAGGTGCGCACCGGCCAGGCCGAAATGATGCGACTGTTGCCCGGAATCCGTCGATCCGTCGGAACGGCGCGGGTCTTCCAAATCAACTGCCCATCGTCTGACTTGAGGCAGTAGACGCAGCCATCATCGCTGCCGAAATAGAGGCGATCGCCGAGAAGGGTCGGCGCCAACCGGACCGGTCCCTCGCTGAAAAAACTCCAGAGCACTTTGCCCGATCGGGTGTCCAAGCAACGCACTTGATCATCTGCCGACGAACCGAAGTACGCCCGACGTCCGGAGACTACGACATGGAAAGCGCGATCGAAGGCTTGGCGCGGCTTCAAGTCGAAGACCTTGTTCCAGCCATCCCACTTGGCTTCCCCCTGCCACGCGGGTTGCGGCGGGTGCTGGGATTGCCAAGTCCACGAGACCACGGGTGTGCCGGCCAGGCTCTGGGTGGAGACACCACTGCGGGAATAATCTCCGCGGTAGGTGGGCCAGTCGGCGGCCTGGGCCGTGGCCAAAGCCAATGCGGCGGCCGATGCGATCAAAGTGCAAAATCGGTTCATGATGCGGAGTCGTTGAAAGAGGTAAATGCGGACGGAATGGCCCAGCGACCGGCCTCGAGGCGGAGACGTTGGGTGGCATACCGATTGGCGTCGGAACCGTGAGTGACCAGCACCACCGTGCCACCGGAGCGACGGTAGTGGTCCAAGTGCTCGAGCACCCGGGCCGCATTGTCGGGATCCAGATTGCCCGTCGGTTCATCGGCCAAAATCAATGGCGGTCGCTTGACCAAGGCTCGGGCCAAGGCCACCCGTTGCCGCTCACCGGCACTCAGCGTCGCGGGGTTTGCATCGCGGCGCTCGGTCAATCCCAGCGCAGCGATCCACCGATCGGCTTCCGTCGGCTCAACAGCAACCCCCGGCGGCAGTCCGGAAAGCACATTGCGGTGCACGCTCAGGTAGGGCACGAGGTGGAACAATTGGAAGACGAAGCCCACCGAACGCGCCCGATATCCGGCCCTCTCGATGGCGTTGAGGCGGGTCAACTCCACCCCGTCGATTCGCAAGGTTCCACTCTCCGCCCGGAGCAGCGCTCCCAACAGGAGCAACAAGGTGCTCTTGCCCGATCCACTGGCGCCTTGGATCACCACGAACTCGCCGCGCTCCACGCGCAGGGACACATCGGAAACACCGGCTACCACACCAGGTTTGGAGGCGTAATTCCGGGTGAGGCCCGAGGCTTCGATGAGGGGGGAGTTCATGGCGTCATCCATCGGCCCGGAGTGTTTCGGCCGGGTCTTGCGACACGGCCATCATCGCCGGCAGAAAACTGGAGGCAGCCGCGAACAGCGGCGTCCAGGTCAGGGCCGGTACGATCAGCGTAGGATCCATTTTCAACGAGGCCGCCGTCACCGGAAACAGCACAGGCCCCCAGCGCAACGCCACGGTGGTCCCGACCGCCCATCCCAACGCACCGCCCAACCCACCCAGCAGCACGGCCTTGCCCAAGAACAGCGCGGCAATGCGCGAGGAGCCTGTCCCCAAGGCACGCCAGAGACCGATCTCCACCCGGCGCTGGCGCACGTTCAAAATGGCCAGCACCAAAATCCACACGGCCGCCACCAGCAAGGTCATCGGCACGGCAAAGGCGCTCACCCGTTCCGAGGCCTGCCGTTGCTTGGCCCGTGCGTCGGCCAAGGCGCGCATTTGAATCACCCGAGCCTCCGGCAACAATTGCGACAACGCTTCGCGGATCTTCGGCAAGGGATCCTGATCGGCCGTCAGGCACAGGCAGTCGATGGCTTTGATCTCGCTGATGCGACCTGGCAACCCGAGGGCGATTTGTGCATCCGACAAGGCGGTGTAGAGCCGCACGTCTTCGTCCGTTCCCGCCTCCACCAAAACCCGCTCCACGCGGAGTGTTCGGCCGGCTACTTCCACAGTTCCACCCACCTTCACTCCCAATCGCTCGGCCAAAATGCTCCCGACCTGTGCTGTTCCCGGGGCAATGCGAAAACCCATGGGCTGCTTTTTTTCACCCGGCCCCACCACCGTGTCACCCAGACCCGTGAGCAAACATTCATGCCCACCCACGCGAATGCGCCGCTCCAGCACGGGCGTCAGGTGGTTGAAGGTGATGAATGTTCCAGCACCGGCTGCCAGGCGAGTCACGGTATCCGCCGGCAGCGTGTTCTCCGAATAGCCTTCCAGAAAAAACCGTTCCGGATCGGTGTCCTTGGGAAGAATGCGCAAGTTGAACCCCATGTCCCGGACCACACGCCGGGTCTCGCGTTCTGCAGCCGCGGTGAGCAACTGCACCGCCGTGAGCAAGGTCACCGCTCCCGTCAATGCGACGAGCATCAGGGCGGAGTTGAGGCGGGAGTACCACCCTTCCCGCAAGATGTTCTGGAGAGTGAAGTTCATCGCTTGGACGCACGAAACCAAAGACCGAGACCCACAGCAAAGAAGACGGCCAAAGCCCCCGCCAAGACGAACCAAAGGCCGCGACCCGGGTTCGTTGGCGTAGGAGTGGGCGGTGGCTTTGACAGCGCGGACGATGAGGTCAACGCCGTCGGAGTGATCGAAGCCGTCGGATCAGTAGAAGTCGCGGAAGTATCCGAAGCCGCTCGGGTATTTAATGAATCGGCTGGATCGGATTCCGACCCGGTCGCCGTTTCAACCGACTCCTCGGAATAACCCAGCGAGGTCCCGGAAGACGGCGGGCGACGGCGCCCGGGATTCTGCGGTCCGCGTTCGACAATACGGCTGATCTCGGCACGCACCATGGGGTTGCCCGGATCAAAGCCCAGCGTGTCCAGGGCGGCCTGCTGCAACTCCCGTCCCCAACGGCCGGGCAGGAGCGGCCCCTTCAACCAGGCCCGATCCAAATCGCATTCGCAGTCCTGACCAATGAGCAGCAACCGATCTCGCAAAGCCGTTTGGGTGATGAGCGGCCCTTCCAACGGTGAACCCAACCGGCGTCCTCGACCATAAACGAGGACCACCCTAGGTGAATCGATGGACGCAGGATCCAAGCCCAAACCCCAGACCAACACCTTCTCGATCGCCTGTTCCTTCAGCGACACGACCACACAGTGCGGCGGGGTCTCCACCGGCTTCGGCATCGAAGACAGTAATCGCGCCGTGGCGGTGATGGCGGAGTCGACATCCTGACGGACTCGGGCATTGGCCACCGCATCGGTGCCTTCGAGCAACAAAACCAACGCATAGGCGCGGAGCCCTTCGCGATACACCCGCTCCCGCAGCGGCGACGTCACCGCCATCTCGACGCCTCGCAGCACCGCCGGCGCGTCGGAAGGATTTGGCAACGGCAGGCTCAGGATACGCCCTTCCACATCGCGCAAGTACAACCCGGCGGCGCGCGGGAAACCCCCGCCCGTGGGATCTTCATCCCAAACCACGTTGGATTCGCGCAGCAGCAATTCGGCCTTGGAACGCACTTCCGCCGAAGTTCCCGACTCTGGAACCCATCGCAATCGATAGGCTTCCAGCCCCAAATCCACAAAGCCGGTGTCGCGGACCGAGTAGCGACACGCCCAGGCGGACACGGCCACGAAGAACACGAGCCACCCCAACTTGCTTCGCAATGAATTCAAACCCTTCATGATGCCTTACCTTCCGCGCTTTGAGCGCAGTCCACACAGCCAGGAATCCGTCCGATCTTGAGACGCGACAGTTGATAAGTTCTCAAATCCAAGGTGATGAGTCGCCCGGCCAGAGTAGGCGCAACTCCGGTGATGACCTTGATGGCCTCGAGAGCAGCCATCCCTCCGGCTGTCCCCGACACGGCCCCCAGCACGGGAAATCTCCGAGTCCAAGTCGGGCTTTGCTGCGGATACAGGCACCGCAGGCATCCGGTGACTCCTGGCACGAATGTGGTCAGGTGAAACTCGAGATCATAGACGGCCGCTTCCACCATCGGCCGGCCCTGACGCATGGCCTCACGGTTCAGCCGGTAGCGCTCTTCAAAGAGCGGAGCGCAATCCACCACGACATCCGCCAGGCCCACCAATCGCGCGGCGTTGCCTTCCGAAATGTTGGCGGGTTCGGCTACGATCTCCACCCGCGGATTCAAGGCCTTCAATCGTGCCACCGCGCTGTCGATGCGAGGCTTGCCGATGTGGTCATGGGTCATGAGCAATTGGCGGTTGAGGTCGTCGGACCGCAAATTGCCTCCGTGGGCGAGGATCAATCGCCCGACTCCGGCCGCCGCCAATTCGAAGGCAACCATGCCCCCGAGACCACCCACGCGGGACACCAACACCGAAGCCCCCTTCAGACGGCGCTGGGCCAACTCACCAAAGCCGCCCACGGGAATTTGCCAGCCGTAGGCCTCCACCTCGTCGGCGGTCAGCTCGGGGCATCGGGCCACGTCCGCTGGAAGCTCAGGATTCAAGGCGACCATCGCGCAAGTGGAGGATTCGGTCGGCGAGGCGTTCGGCTTCGGACCGGTTGTGGGTGATGTGCAAAATCGTGATGCCCGTGCGATTCCGGATCTCGGTCAGAACAGCAACGATTTCGCCCCGCGTTTGATCATCGAGGGCCGACAAGGGCTCATCGAGGCAGAGGACCGGCGGATGGAAGGCCAAGGCCCGCCCCAAGGCGACACGCTGGCGTTCTCCGCCGCTCATGCCGGCCGGCAACCGGTTCATCAGCGGGGTCAAGCCCAGCCATTCAGCCAGTTCCCGGGAACGGGTTTCGCGGCGCTCAGGAGCCCAGCCACGCACTTCCAAGGCAAACTCCAAGTGCTGACGCACCGTCAGGTGATCAAAGAGAGCGCCATCTTGCGGGACGAATCCAATGCCTCGTTGTCCGGGTGGCAAATTGGTAACCTCACGGTCTCCGATCCAAATCGATCCCGACCGAATCGAACGCAAACCGCAAATCCCTTCGAGCAAAGTCGTTTTACCCGACCCCGTTCGCCCCATGAGAGCCGTATGACTTCCGGTGGGAATTTCCATCGAGAGATCCCGCAGTTGGAACCCCCCTGCTTGAACCGTGATGTGGCGGAGGGAGATCATGGGTGTCGAAGGGGTGTTCCGCCCCCCAGGCCCGCCCCGCCCCAGGCACGCACCAGGAACAAGGCCACCACCGCCGAAGCCATCATGAGCAACGATACGGCCACCGCCGCCTCCAATCGGCCGACCGACAGTTCCAGAAACACCGTGGTGGGCAGCACCTCGGTCTTCATGCGGGTGGCGCCTGAGAAAACCAAAATCGGCCCGAATTCACCGAGCGCCCGAGCCCAGGCGAGAGTGGCTGCCGTGAGGATGCCCGGGCGCGCCGCCGGCAACACCACCCGCCAGAAGGCTTGGGCCCGGTTGCAACCCAAGGTCATGGCCACCTGCTCTTGGCGGGGGTTGATTTGAGCGAAGGTCGTTCGAAGCGTGCGAACCGCGAATGCGCAGGCGACCATGAACTGCGCGAGGATCACCGAGGGCACCGCATAGGTGACGGGAAACACCGTTTCGAGGGCCCGAAGCGGAGCGGTCTGGAAAAGAATCAACAAGCTCAGACCAATCACCAAGGGCGGGAGCACGATGGGGATGTCCAGCAAGGCATCCAGGATGGCCCGGCCCGGAAACTCGAAGCGGGCCATCAGGTACCCAATGGGCACCGCCACCCACAGCGAGAGCAACGTCGTGAGGGTGCAACTCAAGAGACTCAATCGGATCGCATATTGGATCTCGGGCGAACCCAAGGCCCGCCACAAATGCCCCGGCGTGGTGTAGAACAAATCGGCCGCAACCATGGCCAAGAGCAACACCACATAGGTCCCACCCAAGAGAATCAAGGCCGCCAGAAACCGACGGTCCGCCGGAGCCACAAGCGCCTTGGCCGGGGCAGAAGCAACCGACGGATCGGAGGACTGGAGGGATGACGGGTTCACGGAGTCGACTCCTGCCATTGAAATCCCGCCGATATAAACCGGTCGCGTGACACTTTCGATTCCAACGCCTGCTGCAGGCGGGACATCAACTGCGCATGGTCCGAGTTGCGGCTCACGGCATACGGCTGGATGGCCATGGTTCCCGGTCCCGTCAGGCGAACCACTTCCACCGCGTCCAACACCGCGGCCGTGTTGGCCTCGTAGACCAAGGCCACATCCAAGGCTCCAGAACGCAATTGGTTGATGAGCAAATCGCCCGTGGGCGCCTGCACCGCCAGGTTGGATTTCACCGAATCCCACAGACCCACCGAGCGCAGCAACCGGGCACTCAAGGCGCCGAGGGCACTTTGGTCTTCCTGACACAGCCCCACCTTCAAGGCCGTGCGAGTCAAATCGGACAACCCACCAATGGCCTTTGGATTGCCCTTCCGCACGGCCAATACCAAAGGCGTTCGAGCCAGCGCCACCGCCGGCTGAAAGTGGCTTTGGACAGTATCCATGAAGGAGACATCGCAGGCGAAGTAGGCGTCGGGCCGCTGACCGGAACGAATTTGGGCCGTGAGGATGCCACAACCATTGTAAACCCGGGTGATGTCCACGCCTTCCCGCTGCTCGAACTCGCGCAAGGTAGGTTCCGCGGCCAAGCGATTGACCGATCCGCTGTAGAAGAGCACCGACGGATGGGGATTCCAGACATCCCCGGGCATCACCTCAAAACCCGACTCCTGAAAGCGACGCAGCCCTCGATCCCGGGCACTGAGATACCGAGCAAAGCGCAAAGCCTCGGTGGGTTGAGTGCTCGATTGCAGCACACACACCGACACCTCGGAACGAGCCGTGGACAATTCGGGCACCGCCACCGCCTCCAATTCCGGATACTGGGCCACCGTCACATCCCACACGATGCCTGCATCGACCGCTCCGAGCTTCACGTCGTTGGCCACGTCGTTGACCGTCGGCTTGAAGACCAAGGCCCGAGCCGACAACGCCGCCCAATCACCGCTACGGGTCAGGGCCGCCCGAGCCACCGTCCCGATGGCCACCGAGTCCGGGTTTCCCAGGCTCACCCGAACTCCGTCTCGGAGAAGGTCCCGAATGGAACGAATGCTCTTGGGATTGCCCTTGGCCACCGCAACGACGGCGGACATGCGAGCCAGTGGAAGCACCTCGGCCAGCAAGCGATTGGAATTGCCCAAGTCGATGAAGCTGGTGTCGGCCGGAATGAACACGTCGCCGCGTTGGGCCACCCGGAGATTGCTCAACAGCGTGCCCGAACCGCCGTACTGGATCTGGACCGACGTCTTCTGTTCGCGCTCGTAGTCCTTCGCAACGGCCTCCACCGCGGTCTTGAGCCCGGCTGCGCAGTACACCACCAACGGCTCCCGCTGAGTCGCGTTGGCCGGCGGTCTCTGATTCCAAACCAGCAACCCAACCAAGATCCCGATCGCCACCAGCGAGCCCCACAGAATGGATCGCATCGAATTCATCCGATACGGCATCGAGCCGGGCTAACTGGGGTTGGGCCGTCCATCTAAGGAAACGTTCGCCGGAAGCACCGGTCCGATTCAACCCCTCAAGCAACCCGACACCCGATCGTTACGGGACAACCGCGGGTGCGGGAGCAACACCGCCGGTTGCCCCGCACCCCGGATTTGCCGAACCTCAATCCAACTTGTGGATGCGGATATTCCGGAAGGCCACCGCTCCGTGGTCTCCCTGGAGGAGGATCGGTCCGGGCTGGTCCACCTGGTCGTCGATCTGACCACCGGTGCCCTTGGGGCTCAGCACTCCGTCGTGCACCTTCACGCCGTTGAGAGTCAGGGTGATCTTCTGGCCCACAATCTTGGCCTCCGCGGTCTGCCACTGTCCGGCCTTGCGGGAAACGAAGAGCGAGGTCGGTTGGAGGTTGTAAATCGCGCCGTTGCCACCATTGGAAGACTTGCCGGTCTTCACATCGTCGAGGATCTGGATCTCATGACGTCCCCGCAGATAAAGCCCGGAGTTCGATTTCGGAGCCACCTGGTATTCGTAGCGAATGACGAAGTCCTTGAACTTCTCCTCGGTGAGCAAGTCCGTGCCGTGCTCGGTGAAATTGCCCTCGCGGTCCACCTTGAGCACGTTGCACAGCATCCCATTCTGAACGCTCCACGACTTCATCCCGTCATCGCGGCGGTACTTCCAGCCCTTCATGGACGTGCCGTCGAAGAGCAGCTTGAAGCCCGCCTTCTTCTCGGCCGCGCTCAGCGCATTGGCCGTATCGGTCACCGCACCGGAACCCTTGGCCAGACCCAAGCCCCAACGAATGCCGCCGAGGATGTGCTTCTGGTAGGCGGCGCTGGTCCACACATCTTCGCGGTGGCCCAGTGAGGTGTAGAACATGCGGCCACCGCCCTTGAGGTCTTTGCACCAGGCCACGGGATAATCGCCGGGCAGGTGGTTCTGCGGGTGCTTGTCGAGGGTCAACAACCCGTGCACGCGATCGCGGTGGAACTCCTTGAACTCGTAGATCTCGTCGTACATCGACCACGTGTCGCCCAGGTGTTGGTTGGCGGGGTGCGCCGGGTCCTGGTTGGCCATGTCGACGGTGACTTGCGCGCCGTGGGTCAGGAACAACCCGCCCAACATGCCGTAAAACGCCGGAAACCCATGGAACGTGTCGCTGCACGAGTGCATGCCGATGAGGGCGTGTCCCTGCTCCACCCAGCGGATGAATCCTTCGCGATCGGGAATCGCCAAATCACCGGTGGTGTTGGCGAAGATCACCGCATCGACCTTGGCCAGATTGGCCATGGAAAGCTTCTCGCGGACTTCGTTGTCGTCCTTGCCGTCGGCTCCGCCCCGCACGTAATCCACCACGGTGAATTCCCCGGTGGTTTCACCAAGCGTCGCGATGACGTTCTCGGCGGTGGCGATGGAGCTGTGGCGGAAGCCCTTGGTGGCAGTGACCACGAGGACCTTCTTCGGCGCAGCCGCAGAAAGGGTCATCGCTGCCAGCAGGCAACTGGATACGAGGGTGACGGTGTTCATGAGAGAATGAAAACGGGCGTAGGACTTTGGAATATTCGGCAGCCCGGTCCGAGAAAAGGCAAGCCTCCGGAAGCGAGAACCTCCGGGGGATCGGCGGGTGTCCACGGCTGTGGGATCGGCCTCGAGGGAGTTGCCCGACGTCCGCCGCGGCCGGCCGAGCTTGCCAGCCCTAACCTCCGACGCACGATCCGTGGCCCCGGTCCGCTGTGGAAGGTTGGCCCACGCCCCGACTCACCCGCCCGGTCTGCGTGGCGGACCGACAGATCCCGACCCTTCAATAGCGGCTCCGGAGGCGGCTCAGGACGGGCTCGATCCTCTCGCCGACATCCTCCTGATGGATGTAGGAATCACGGCTGCCACCGGCATCCCAGCTATGCAGGAACAGCATCTTCTCGAATCGCACCCAACTAGCCGAACCGTCCATATAAAGTTGGTTTCCGCCGGCGGGAAGCCGGCCGTTCTTGTGGCCGGGCATGCCCTTGAATGCCGTGTCCCGACCGCCCCCCCACTGACCGTCGACCTTCATCACCGCGTCCGCCGCCAACACCCATCCGGGTTGCGCGGTGGTCGATTTCACCGGGCTGCGGGACGGGAAGGTGCCGGCCGGATTGATCCAGGTCTCGATGCCCCCCATGTACTGGTAACCGATGATCCATTGGTCGTATTCCGCCTCGAAGGTCGGGAATCCCTTCCGCGTGGGACAGGACCAGATCGTCGAAGCCTCGGAATTGGTCTGGATGGCCAGTCCCACGGTGGCCGCGGCCAATCGCTCCGGGGGATTCAGGGCGATCTGCACCGCCCCGCCGCGGGCCTGCAGAAGCGTGCCCTTGTGATCGTCGGCGTAGATCGTCATGGCGATGCCGAGCTGGCGCAGGTTGTTGAGGCACTTGGATCGCCGGGCCTGTTCCTTGGCCCGTCCAAGGGCGGGCAGGAGCATGCTCGCGAGGATCGCGATGATGGCGATCACCACCAGCAGTTCGATCAGGGTGAAGGCCCGACGCAGAGGGCGATCAGTCAGGCCCGCCTGTCGTGGCCTGAGAGTGGTTCCTGCCGGGTACGGGACTGCCAGTGAGGAACGGATGCGGGCTGGGACTGGAGGAATCACCACAAGACTTTGGGTGGCGAATATGAACTCAGTGCGCCAAATCGGCGACCATCTCCAAACATCGATGGAAACGGGCCGGGTTCAGGGACGTGGAGCCGCCAATCCATCCGGACGGTATGGGACGACGATCTCCCGAGCCTGGATGGGCACCGAGACCTCCTGCGTCCCGCCCCCGGGCCAGCGGATCCGGACCCGGTCAGGAGCGTCCGGGCTGTGCATGACGACCACCGCGGAATCCTGGGACCAGTAGTCGGACCCCGCATGGATCTCGCAGACCGGACCGGAACGTCCTCGGGCGACCCACTGGAGCACCGCCCCGGCGCCAGAGGGATTGCCGGAAGGGCCCTGCAGCCGCACTCGAAGGCCGGGCTTGGCCTGGACGCCAGCGAAAACCCGGACTGGACCGCCACCCGGCAGAATCCGGCGAGTCCGCCGATCCGTCCGTCGTCAGCGGATGGATCCCGGTCAAGACCGCCCACCCGAGCATCACCAGGTCCGGAGGACGGGCCATCAATGGCGGTCGGGAACCAGTTCGGTGCCGAGCCTCTCCGCGAAGGATCACCCCGGCAAGCAGTGGGGCGGGATCACCGGCAACGTCACCCACCTGTCACGGTCGCCTTCAGGCGTGCGGGAGCCCCTCCCGAGCCCGGACAAGACCCGGTGATGGCCCAGAGGCTCCGGGGACGCGCCAAAACCCGGAATACCGGGGCACCAGCACGCGCCGATCGGTCATTGCCGCGACCGTTCGAATCGGGGCTTGCCACCGACGTAGGTCGATTCCACCCGGATGTCAGCAATCCGCAGGGCCTCGGATTTCCGAGGATCCCCCGACAGCACCACAAAATCCGCCACCCTTCCCTCGGCGATGGTGCCCTTGACCGCCTCCATCCGTTCGGCAAACGCGGAGCCCCAGGTGTATTCGCGGATCGCTGTCTCGACCGGAATCCGCTGGGACCCGCCGTACACCCGTCCCGCCGCACTGGCGCGCGTCACGAGGCTTTGGATCCTCCTCATCGGCTTGCACGCGCTCACCGGCCAGTCCGAATTGCCGGACACCACGATGCCCAGGTCCTCCGCGCTGCGGTTCGGGTGCATGAACTCCCATCGTCGAGGTCCGTATTCCTCCATCTTGTCACCATGCTCGAAGATGTACGAATGGAGGGCGAGCACCACGCCAAGATCCTTCGCGCGTCGCAGCAATGGCTCGGGACAGACGCTGGCATGCTCGATCCGGAACCGAGCATCGGCCTTAGGGAGCTTGTGCAACGCGCGCTCGAAGGCGTCCAGCACCATGGCAATCTCCCGATCCCCATTGGCATGGATCGCCGGTTGGAGTCCCGATCGGTGAACCCGCAGCACCAAGGCATCCAGTTCCTCCTGGGTCCGGGCGGGCGGGATGCCGAAATCGTCGCGACGCCCGGTGACGGGGTTCACACGATCGTAGGGCTCCGACACCCAACACGTGCGGCCGGACAACGAATTGCCGTGGACGATCTTGATGCCTCCGAGGCGCACCCACTCGTCACCGAATCCGGACTCCATGCCGGCCGCCTCGACGATGTCGAGGTATGCGGACTGCATCAGCACACCCACCCGGCATCCTCGGCCGCGCCTTGCAAGTTCCTGATAGGCCCGCAGGGCCTTCGGGGTGCCTGCGGCATCCTGGATACTAGTGATACCCTCCGAGAGGAACCGATCGAAACATCGGTCGTAACCCTCCACAAGCTCCTCCCAAGAAGGGTCCGACACCTTCGGTCCTGCCGCCTCCACCAGTCGGAGTGCGGGGGGCTCCCGGAGCACACCATCTGGCTCGCCTTCCCGGTTTCGCCCGAACGCCCCGCCCTTCGGATCCGGTGTCGAACGGGTTATGCGTGCGGCATTGAGCACGACGCTGTTCACGGCCCAGACGTGACCGCTGGAGTGGCGGAGCAGGATGGGATGGTTGGTCGACACCTGGTCGAGGAGTTCCCTGGTGGGATGTCCGTCCAGACGGGTGTCCTGGTAGTTGAACCCGCGCACCCAGAGTCCGGGAGGCGTGGCCGCAGCCTTGGATTTGAGGACCGCAAGGAGACGATTCCGGTCCGGCACCCGTTCCGGATCCAGGTCGACTTCACCATGGATGGAATCCTCCGGAAACTCGGGTCGGGGATGCAGATGGGAGTCGTTGAAACCGGGCAACACAGTCCGACCGTGGAGGTCGATCACGCGAGTACCGGGTCCGCGGGTCTTCAGCACCTCGGCGTCCGAGCCAACCAGAACGAATCGTCCCCGGTGAACACTAAAGGCGGTGGCCGTCGGGCGCGCCGGG
>CAMCYJ010000038.1 GCA_945883815.1 Akkermansia muciniphila
AAGGGAATCGCCGCCGTGTCATTGTTCCTGCTCGCATCGCTGTGCCTCCAGCGGTTTCGCTCTGAGTTTTCTACCGTGGAGGTGAAGCGTGCGGGGCTGGAGGCCACCGAGTCTGCCCCGGAGCCGTCCGCCGAGCCGGCGCCGGATTCGCTGACGACCACCACCAACGGGACCGCCAGCACCGGTTTGACCAATTCCCTCAGCGGTCGGGTGGCTACAACAGGCACCAACGTCACCCCGGTTGCAACAGGGTCTCCATCAAAGCCCGCACCAGCCAAGGCGCCTGACAAGAGCCGGAGTTTTCTCTGGATGGGCGGATTTGTTGCGTCGCTCTTGGGTTTGGCCGGCCTGATGGCTTGGGAAGTGGCGCGGTGGTTCTCTCGACGCACCGGCGATGTGCTCTTTGCCGAGAATGCTCCGGCGACCACCGATGCCGAATACGAGGAAGCCGAGGCCGAATGGGCCAATGGGAATCCCCTCGAGGCGATCCGGATGATGCGCGAGTACCTCGACAAGAATCCCTCGGAACAGTACGCCGCGATCCGGATCGCCGAGATCTACGAGAAGGACCTCAACAACTACGTGGCCGCCTCGCTGGAGTTGGAAGAAGTTTTGGGCAAACGACTCAGCCGCGAGAAATGGGGTTGGACTGCGATTCATTTGGCCAATTTGTATTCCGGAAAAATGAATCAGCCCGAGAAGGCCATGGCCTGGTTGGAGCGGATCATTCGGGACTATCCGGACACAGGGGCGGCCAAGAAGGCCCGGTTGCGACTGGGAATTCCTGAAGAGCAGGTGGCTCCCTCCGAGCAGCCGGAGCCCGGATCGGATTCCGGAGATTCGAACCTGCCCAAGGGGTTCACCTCCAAGAAGCGCTGAAAGGGAACCGCATTTTTGGAGCCAGTGCATGGAGGCAGCCCGGGTCATCCTGCATCTGGACATGGACGCGTTCTTCGCTGCGGTGGAGCAGCGCGACCGTCCCGATCTGAAGGGCCTTCCGGTCATCGTCGGTGGTTCACCGTCCTCGCGCGGGGTGGTGTGCGCGGCGAGCTACGAAGCCCGACGATTCGGAGTCCGGTCAGCGATGCCCAGTCGCACGGCCGGTCGCCTGTGCCCGCAGGGTGTTTTTCTCACTCCTCGCATGGATCGCTACCGGGAAGAGTCTCGCGCGATTTTTGGATTGGTCGGGGCCAGTGGTGTGGAGGTGGAGCAGGTTTCGGTAGACGAGGCCTATTTGGATGCTTCAAGCCTGAGCCGCTCGTCGGACCCCGAGGAGGCGTTGGTGTCAGCGGTCCAGTGGGCCCGTGAACTCAAGGCCCGCATTCGTTCCGAGCGTCAGCTCACCGCCAGCATCGGCATCGCCTCCAACAAGCTCATGGCCAAGGTGGCCAGCGACTGGGGAAAACCGGATGGATTGCTGCTGATTCCCAATCGGGATCGGGCGTCATTCCTGCGTCCCTTGCCTGCACGAACCTTGCACGGGGTGGGACGAGTGACTGAGGAGGTGCTGCAGAAAGCCGGGGTCCGCACCGTCGGAGACATCCAAGATTATCCGGGTGATCTGAAGGCGCTGGTTGGCGCTTGGGGACCTGTCCTCAAGTCGTTCGCGCTGGGAATTGATGAACGGCCGCTTTCCCAAGATGACTCCATCAAGAGCATCAGCAGTGAGAACACCTTTTCCGAAGACACCGCCGATCGCCCCATGTTGAGGAGTGTCCTGCGAGAGCAGGCTGATGAACTGTCCGCCAAGTTGCAGCGCCATGGAATTTCGGCACAGACGGTCCAGGTCAAGGTGCGCTACAGCGACTTCTCCACTTTGACTCGGCAATTTTCCGTGGACGAACCGGTGGCTGCCGCCAGGGATTTGTATCGCTTGGCTTGTTGGCTTCTGGCCCGGCATCAATTGGTTCACCGGCCCTTGCGATTGCTGGGGCTCGGGGTCAGTGGATTGGTCGAAAATCGTGGGCGCCAACTGGTTTTCGACTGGAAGCCGGAACGATCCGTCTAGCAGCGGTCCTGCCCATTCCGTGGATAGAGTATCGCCCTGTTGGAGCAGCCACTGGGCGGGTGTCCCAGAGACGGTGATTCCCTCGGATCACAGCGGGCACAATTATCCGCAATGCGCCGAGCAAGTTCGCTAACTCCTCCTGGAGCTCTTGCAGTCCGCAAGAGTCTCCCGTGGTTGATTTTAAGCGCTTCCCATGGTCTGGGGCGGTGCGTAGTTTTCGGCGTCCTTTTTCCAATACAACATGAGCAAGCAGTTCTTCCCCAAGATCGGCCGGATCGCCTATGAAGGTCCGGATTCCAAGAATCCCCTGGCCTTCAAGCACTTCAATGCGGACGAGGTGGTCGAGGGCAAGACGATGCGCGACCACATGCGCTTCGCCGCGGTCTATTGGCACACCATGCGGGGAACCGGTGGCGACATGTTCGGCTGGGGAACCGCCGATCGCTCCTGGAACACCGGCGAGTGCTCCACGAAGGATGCCATCACTCGGGCCCGGGCGTTCTTCGAGTTCGCCTCCAAGCTGGGCGTTTCCTACTACGCTTGGCACGACCGGGATCTGGGTTCCCACGGCAAGAATCTCAAGGAGGCCAACGCCCAATTCGATGCCGTCGGCAACGAACTGAAGAAGCTCCAGAAGGACACGGGCATCGGGCTCTTGTGGGGCACCGCCCAAAATTTCGTCCATCCGCGCTACATGCACGGAGCGGCCACGAGCTGCAACGCAGACGCCTTCTGCTTCGCCGCCGCACAGGTGAAAAAGGCCATGGAATGGACCCATGAGCTCGGCGGTCAGGGCTACGTGTTCTGGGGCGGGCGCGAAGGGTACGCCACGCTGCTGAACACCGACATGAAGCGTGAGCTGGACCACTTGGGCCAGTTCCTGCACATGGCGGTCGACTACAAGAAGAAGATCGGTTTCAAGAGTCCGTTCTACATCGAGCCCAAGCCCAAGGAGCCGACGCGCCATCAGTACGACAGCGACGCGGCTTCCTGCCTCAACTTCCTCCGGGAGTACGATTTGCTTGCGCACTTCAAACTGAACATCGAGGTCAACCACGCTTGGCTGGCCGGAAAGACCATGGAACATGAACTCGAGGTCGCCGGTGCCGCTGGGGCACTCGGGTCCATCGACGCCAACATGGGCGATTACTTCTTGGGTTGGGACACGGATCAATTCCCCACCGACCTGTACCTGACGGCCAAGACCATGCTCACCGTGCTGAAGTACGGCGGCTTCACGACCGGCGGCGTGAATTTCGACGCCAAGGTGCGTCGCGAGAGTTTCCAGACCGACGACTTGTTCATCGCCCACATCGCGGGCATGGACACCTTCGCTCGTGGTCTGAAGATCGCCGCCGCCATCCGCAAGGACGGCCGCATTGACGCCTTCGTCAAGAACCGCTACCGCACCTGGGACTCCGGCATCGGCGCCAAGATCGAGGCGGGCAAGGCTTCCTTCGCCGACTGCGAGAAGCACGCGCTGGCCTTGGGCAATGTTTCTGGGCTCGAATCGGGTCGCCAAGAGCTCTTGGAAGCCACCTTCAACGAATTCATTCGCTGAGCGCGGTATCACCCAATGGGGTGATTCAGGGAGGCCGGAGTCGTCCCGAGAGGGAGGCTCCGGCCTTTTCATGGGAGCCACAGCCGACGTGGTGGCCGGAGAAAACTGGTTTTGCGTTCCCCAGCTCGTGGGAGATCCTGATGCCCGTTCTGTCAGGAATACTTCCGCACTGCGTAGCGAGGCCATGCCGATGCGGGTAGTGCTGATCGCGTCGGCGGTGGATTGCCAGTCTGATTCGGCAGTCTGATTCGGCATTCCCACCGGGCGATGAATCCGGAATGTTTCTGGCAATCGATCTGCAAATTCTTCCATGACCTCCGAATGCAACGTCTTTGGTTCGCTGCCTGATGGCCGCGAGGCTCACCAGTTCATCTTTCGCAATCCCAATGGAACCACGCTGAAGTTCACCAACTACGGATTGCTGGTGACCGAACTCCACACTCGGGACCGCGAGGGAAAGTTGGCAAATGTCGTCCTGGGTTTCGACAACCTGGCCCGATATCTTCAAGGGCACCCTTTCTTCGGATGCATCGCCGGTCGCTTCGCCAACCGGATCGCCAAGGGACGCTTCTCACTCGACGGCAAGGACTACGTGCTGGCCACCAACAACGGGGTGAATCATTTGCACGGAGGGGTGGTGGGCTTTGACAAGAAGCTTTGGAATGCGGGTTCCATTCGAACCACCCAGGACGCGGTTTCGGTGGATCTGACCTACACCAGTCCGGATGGCGAGGAAGGGTACCCGGGAGCCCTGACCGTCACGGTGACCTACACCCTGACCCGGGATGACGTGTGGCGTATCGACTATCGGGCCACCACCGACGCTCCCACCATTTTGAATCTCACCAACCACAGCTTCTTCAATTTGGCGGGTCAGGGTGATGTGCTCTCCCACGAGTTGGAGATCGCCGCAGATCTGGCCACCGAGGTGGACGAGGGGCTCATTCCGACGGGTAAACTGTTGCCCGTCCGCGAAACCGCCTTGGACTTCACCCAGCCCACCGCCATCGGTGCCCGCGGAATGAACACCGGCCTCACCCCGCCGGGTTACGACCACAACTTTGTCCTGCGTCATAGCGGCAAGGGACTGGGTTTGGCGGCGCGGGTGTTTGAGCGTAGCCATGGTCGGACGATGGAGTGCCATACGACCCAGCCAGGTGTCCAATTGTGGACCTTCAACCGATGCCCCGAGGGGTTGGTCTGCACCGGCGGGGTGCCGATTTCGAAGCACGGCGGGTTCTGTCTGGAGACGCAGAATTTTCCGGATGCCATCCATCACCCGGGGTTCCCGTCCTGCGTCTTGCGTCCGGGCGAGGTGTTCACCAGTCGAACCGAGTACCGCTTCGGAACCTGCTGAATCGTTTGGATGTTCCGCAATTAGCCCGGGGGCCAATTCATGGGGCGCTTTCCGAGCAGGTGGCAATGCAAGTGAGGGACACTCTCCCCGCCGTCGCGGCCATGGTTGATCACCAGGCGATACCCGCTGGATTCAAGCCCCAGACTTCGGGCTACATCCGCGGCCTTGAGCAGCAAGTGTCCCAGGAGGGCTTGGTCTTCGGGCAGCGCCTCTCCGATTCGCGGGATCGGTTTTTTGGGGATCACCAGCACATGCACCGGTGCTTGCGGTTGGATGTCGTGGACCGCCACAACCTGATCGTCTTCATAGAGGATCTTGGCTGGGATTTGGCGGGCGATGATGCGTTCAAAGAGCGTCATAGACTTGAGCAAAAGGATTCGGTAGCCACCGGACAACGCGGAAGGGCTGAGGTCTTGGGGCACTTCACAAGCGGAGCGTCGTCAGCGAATGCTCTCAAGGCAATGCATGGCTTTTACCTGGGGGCTTTTCCAGAATGGCATTTGACCCGGCGGCCAACGACTTCCTAGCTTGTTGAGAGTTCAAGAACTCGAACCTATGAGCACCACCCTCGTTCCCTTGATCAGCTCCGGCGTTGCCGGTCCGCTGGGAGTCCTCCACTTGCCGCGCCTGTGGCTCAAAGCCTCTCTGGAGGCCCGCAACAAGATCGCCGCCGGTTATCCGGCCCTGTCCAAAGGTTACGACTCCATGGTGCTCGGCGCCTTGGGCTTGGATACCGAGTCCGTTCGGAAGTACATCGCTGAAGACCGCCCCACTTATCCCCAATTCGAAGCGTGGATTCAAAAGCAGCCCGGCGTGAACCTCACTCCCGGCAACATCCATCAGCTGAACGTGTCCATCGCCGGCTACATCCACACGCCGGAAGTTCGTCAGTCGATCCTGGCTGCCAATGGAATCCCCGACAATGGCACCGTCAAGCCGGACGCCATCAGCCTTAATGACCTCGACGACTGGCTGGAGTTCCACAATGCCGTCCTGAAGTGAGCGGTTTGGGCTGATTCTTCATACAGTCTCCGACACGGGGTGCTCTTGGAAACGAGGGCACCCCGTTGGCTTTGAGTTCGGCCGGAACGATTCAATGGGGAGGAAAGGGATGGCGTGGCGGATTCTTTCGGTTCAGGGCAAGATTAATTCGGCGGGCAGGCGGGCGATATGTTCTTCGGGCATTCGGGAGTCTTCGGACCCTGGAGCGGGGAGGGTTCCGGCGACATGGCCGTCAGCGAACCAGGTTTCAGCGCGGCGGGTGTGCCGGAAGTGGACGGTCGGTCCCTCGAGGTCGAAGTAGTAAAACTCTTCCAGCAACGGGTGGTCTGAAGACGCCGGGGGCTGGAAGTCGTTGATCTGAGCACAGTCGGCGAAAATCGCACACCCTGCGGGAGACCGCAGCGTGGCGATCGTGATCCCGGAAGAGCCCCGGGTGCCCACCCTCAGGTTGTAGCCGTAACCGTAGGCCGCTCCACGGGCCTTGGCCTTGAAGCGGGGATTCGCCCGGTTGAGGGCCGGGCAGACTTCGACACCGCGCGACTGGAGGTAGGGCCACAGGGCCCCGGTGGTCGGGTCGAATCGGCGTTGCCCTTCAGCACCATCTTCCAGCCACCCAAACCAGTAGCTCCATCCGTTGTTGGTGCGCACACCTCGTTCCAAAAACGCGATGCCTCCGTGTTCGTCCCAGTAGAGTTGGGTCGCCAGTCCCACTTGCCGGAGGTTGGAAGAGCAGACGGTTGCCCGGGCTGCCGCGCGTGATCGCACCAGGCTCGGCAGTGTGAGTGCCGCTAGAATGGCGATAATGGCGATCACCACCAGGAGTTCGACCAGCGTGAAGGCACGCTCCGGGCTCCGCATCGCCATGGGCCGAATCCGTTTCATGGGCGAACGGCAACCACGCGGTAGAATTGTTCGGGTAACCACGCATCGCGCGGATCCCAAAGTTCGAGCTCGCCGGAGTTTGAAGCGAGTGTTTCAGCAACCCGGCTCCAGTCGGTGAGGTTGCTGGAGGCTTCCAAGGTGTAGCGCCATCCTGCCAACGCATTGAGCGCCACTCCGCCATCGCGTGCTCGGAGTTGCAGGGTTGCGGGCTCGGGCAGGGTGATCGTGACGTTGTCGATCCAGCCCTGGGCCAGCACGGAGCCTGCATAAAGCGGGTTCTGGCCGGCTGCGGAGTAGCTACTAATCGCGAAGGCATCGACCTGGAATCGCGTGAAATTGGCCGGCAACACGACGTCTGCAAGCTCAGGGCCGGGTTGGCCGTCGGTAGTCATGGAGATGCGGGCCGTCCGAATTGTCGCCGTGTAGGCCAGTTGAAACCGGTAACGGCGACCGAGTTCGAGTGTCACATAACTGTCGGCATAACCCCAGGGCAGGCGGCCGTCGGATGGCACAATCACCGGAGACACCGACGAGGAAATGGCCCCAGATTCGCCAAACCAGGTCCACTCCACGGTGTTCTTGGGTCCGGGGAAGGAACCTCGGGAATAGTTTGTGGCGAGCACATCCGCCTGTCGGACCAAGCCTGCCGCGATCTGGAAGGATCCGGATTGTCCGGCAACCACACCCACGGCGTGGGATTCGAGGGTTAGATCGAAGGCGAAGCTGAAATCGTCGTGGGTGCCGAGTGTGGCTGGCAGAGGGAGTGCTAAAAAACTGTTCCGACGCGACGAGTCCCAGACCACCTCCATTCGCTGGCCCAAGGCGTCCCAGTGGAAGAGGGAGGAATCTCCCCAAGGACGCCACCCTCGCGCGGTTGGATCGGTGTCAAAGGACTCTTGAATAGTCGATCCCTGAGCCGAACTCACCAGGCACGCTGTCAGGCAAAAAGCCTGAGCAGCGTGTTTGCCTCGGTGAAGCGACGAGTTCATGGCGACGGAGAGGGTTCGGAAATTTCGATCAGGTTTTGTCGCCGTAGGGACAGTGGCGGCAACCATTCCCACAACAATAGCCTCGGCGAAGATGGTAGGCACGGGTGAAGACCATGAGTCCTTCCTCCGTGAAGTAGGTGTCTGGCTCTTCCGTCTCGGGTAGAGGTCCCCGGGCGGGGGGCTGGCATCCCGCGCACGCTTGGCAAAGGCAGGCTTTTTGTTGGAGATGCGGCGGAATGCGTTCCAACACCTCGGGTGAAATGGTCACGTCTTCGCACCAACACCGTTCCGGAAACGGATCGGCGCCTTCCGCTCGGCGGCAGGCATTGGCCTGACCGCAAAGCGGGCACTGGACTTCGGATACGGTGACAAGGCAGGCCATTTCGATGGATTCCCTTAATGAAGCGGTTGGAAAAACCTGCGCCAGACCCACAGCCCCGCCATTGCGGACGCCATCAACGCCCAAGTTTGTGGCTCAGGCACGGTGCTGACCATCGAAAGCCCGTCGATATCGGCCTTGCCGCTGAGTACCTCGATCCGAACGTAGGAGGCCTCGGTAAGTCCCGCAGGGTTACCTTTGGCATCCAGGGCCCAGGCCAAGTCGAAGCTGGTTCCTCCGGCCGAGCCTCGGTAGAGCTCGCGGATTTGATCCAGGGTCTTTCCAGAGAATTCAGCCGGCTGCAATGAGGTGCTCATTGGAATTCCGAAGTCGCCCGATCCGTCGGTTGGATAATAGTGGTCCACCTTGGGTGATCGGGCTGCTTCCACTACGTACCAAGTTTTGCCATCGCTACTGACGCTGATCCGCTGGGTGCCCAGATTGGGGTTGAAGAGGGACCCGTCGGTGGCTGGCTTGCCAATGGGGTTCCAATTGGCATCGAAATCATTGGTCATGAGGAACCCGGTGCTGCCGAACACTGTGAAATCCATCCCGTAGGGATTTTCTGGGGCGTCTTTAATTGGTGAATCCCAGCGCAGGGTCAGGGACCCGCCGGCACCGATGCTGACCAGCTGGTCCGGGGTGTAGGGAGGGGAAAATGGATCTACGGGGCCACCGTATTGGCCGCTGGTGATGCGGCTGGGCATCCCGATCGCCGAAGTGGCGTTGGTATAACCCGCAGAGAATCCGGTTCCAGACCGGTAGTCCACCACAGAGGCGGGGTATTGGGCTTGGACTGAGAGGACTGCGCAGGCGGCGAGGATCGTCTTCGGAGTGAAGCAATCCATCAGGGGACTGCTCGATTTGAGGGCACGGTATGTACGGTCGGTCTTCATGGTCTCGGTTCACGGCAACGGCAGGCCTCGTTCAGGGGCTTGCCTGGGTTGTGTCAATGGAGACCAGGCCGGGGGACACGGAGTGCATGAGTGTCTGAAACACAAAACGCCTCCCATCCACCGGCAAAACAGGGAATGAAGGCGTCAGACATTCGGAATGTTTCCACCCCAGCATCAGGGCAGGGATGGTCTGGCCTCATCCTTCGCTTTGCGGCGAAGCGGTTGTGGCACAGAGCCGCAACCCGACGAGCACCTTTGGCGCAATATCCTGACTACAGGCTTCGAACCTCGCCCCCGCCTTCCCAGACTCGCGTCCAGTGACTGTCGTGTACGACTAGGGGGTTTGTTGCCTGATACAGTGGCGCAACCGTCGCCGATTCTCACGGCGTTCCTGCACTTCCAAAGATGTTTTGGTATTGAGCGTTTCCCGTTAGGGGAAATGCCCGTCAAAGAACTGGGCTGTAAAGACTCCAAGCGCCGGCGCAAATCAAGTTTCAAACAATGCGGCTCGAAGAAATTTGCCCTTATCGCTGGAAAAATCCGGATCGCGAGGCACCGTCCGCGGTCGTCCTCGTCCTCTGACCAGAGTGTTCGGACCCCTATGGATTCAACCCCAGACTCAGGAGCACAGCCGCGCCGGCGATTTTTGACCGAAGCCGCCGCGGGGGCCGTCGGCGCATGTTGTGCAGCTGTGCCCTTGGCCTCTGGCCTGGTGGCATGGCTCGACCCGCTGTCTCGAAATAGTGGTGCCGGCGATTGGATCCAAGTGGGTGGATTGTCGAGCGTGCCCGCTGACGGTACTCCGGTTCGGGTTGCGGTCATTAGCGGTCGTTCCGATGCGTGGACGCGTGATAATGCCGTTCCGGTGGGAGTGGTGTACCTCCGGCGTACAGCGCCCTCTCAGGTCGTGGCGTTGCATTCAGTCTGCCCGCATGCCGGCTGTTTCATCGACTACCAGACTGACCGGAAAGCCTTCTTTTGCCCCTGCCACGACAGCACGTTTGCGGTGGATGGCTCAATCAACGATCCGCGCTCTCCGAGTCCGCGTTCCATGGACACTTTGGCTGTGGAGGTGCGTGGCGAGTCCGTTTGGCTGCGTTTTCAGAATTTCCGCTCCGGAATCGCGGCAAAAGTGGCTCTGACATGAAGAAGCTCGTCCAGTGGATCGATCAGCGCACCGGGGTGGCCGGGTTACTGCATGAGGTGTTTTTCGAACGGATTCCAGGTGGAGCCCGGTGGCGCTATGTGTGGGGCAGCACCCTGAGTTTTTGTTTCTTCGTCCAAATCCTGACCGGTGTGGTGCTGTGGATGGCCTATAGTCCCAGCGCCAATTCGGCGTGGGAGAGCGTGTACTACATCCAGCACGAAATGACGGGCGGCTGGTTCTTGCGGGGACTGCACCATTACGTGGCTCAAGCCATGCACGTCCTGCTAGTGTTGCACCTGCTTCAAGTCATCATCGACGGGGCCTACAAGGCTCCGCGGGAGGTCAACTATTGGTTCGGGGTGGTTCTGCTCATGCTGACGTTGGGGTTGGGCCTCACGGGTTACTTGTTGCCCTGGGATCAGAAGGGGTTTGGTGCGACCAAGGTGGCCACGAGTCTCGTGGGTATTGTTCCGATCATCGGCCCACCGCTTCAGAAGCTGGTTGTCGGCGGTTCCGATTACGGCCATCACACGCTGACCCGATTCTTTGCCCTTCACGCCGGAGTCTTGCCCGGATTGATGATTGCCGCCATTGCCGCCCACGTGGCGTTGTTCCGCAAACACGGCATCACGGCCAAGCAGCCGTACCGCAAGCCGGAGGCGAATTTCTGGCCCGACCAGGTGCTGATGGATGGGGTGGCTTGTCTGGCTGTCTTGGCGTCGGTCGTTTATTTGACGGTCCGGCACCATGGTGCGGAGTTGCACGCACCTGCTGATCCAACCTTGCCGTTCAATGCGGCCAGACCGGAGTGGTACTTTCTCTTCCTGTTTGAATTCCTGAAACTGGATTTCCTGACGCAATGGTTCGGGCATCAGGGCGAATTGGTGGGAGCGATCATCATCCCCGGAATCATCATGGGAATCCTGGCTGGCATGCCCTTCATCGGGGGGTGGCGACTCGGACATCGCTTCAATCTGGGTTTCCTGGGTGCAGTGCTGGTGGGAGCACTGCTGTTGACCGTCAAATCGCTAAGAAGCGACGCCGACAATCCGGGCTTCCAGGCCGCCCTGGCTCAAGCGCAAGTCGATGCCGATCGGATGGTGAGCCTCATCAAGACGGCCGGCGGCATACCGCGCGAGGGAGCTGTGTCGCTGCTCAAGCAAGATCCCGCCACAGTCGGACCGAGACTCTTTGCCCAACACTGCGCCTCCTGCCACCGGTATGGCGGTCATGATGGTTTGGGGTTGGTCTCTGCGGAGTCGCCGAGCGCCCCAGATTTGCGGGGGTTTGGCTCGTCGTCCTGGCTGCGTGGTTTGCTGACGGCGGATCAGGTGACTAATTTGTCCTACTATGGCGGCACCAAGTTCCGAACCGGGAAGATGGTTCGCTACGTCCAGGAAAAGCTCCCAGCCCGCACGGCCAAAAACCCGGGTGCGCTCGACGAATTGATCGAGGCGGTCGTGGCTGAGGCGGATCTTCCGGCCAATCGAGCCTCGGCTGGGGCTCGACTCCAGCGGGTTGAGGCAGGCCGCACGCATGTGGCCACGACCTTTGGTTGCACCGATTGCCACGCCTTCCGCAAGGCAGACGAGGATGCCACGGCACCGACCCTCACAGGCTGGGGTTCAAGGGCCTGGATGGTTCGACTGATTTCCGATCCGACCCACGCTGACTTCTACGGCCCGCGAAATGGCCGGATGCCTTCCTACCTCAAAGATGGCCGGCTGACGGAGCGGGAAATCGGCCTCATCGTTGATTGGATCCGGGAAGACACAGCACCCGCCACTTGGCTCAAGCCTGTCCCCACGAGCCGTTGAAGGTCGGGGCTTGGTCGGAGCTAGGTTTTATCGCAGGCACGCTTGAGGCTTCCGTTGCGGCCTGGGAATCCGCAGCCTCTGATCATGCGTTCCCGTGGTTTCAGCCTCATTGAACTCCTGGTCGTCATCGCGATCATCGCCATCTTGGCGGGCCTCCTCTTGCCGGCCTTGGCGCGAGCGAAGTCGAAGGCCGGAGGGATGGTGTGCCTGAACAATGCCAAGCAGTTGCAGACGGCTCTCCAACTCTACACCGACGATCACCAAGATCGGTACGTCAACAACCACGGTGTGGGTGAGACTCGGTCGCGGACCAACAGTTGGGCCAACAATGTGATGGATTGGACCGGGAGCGACGGAAATACCAACCTGAATCTCCTCTCCAGCGGGTTGCTCTCGCGCCATTTGGCCAGCACCGCGGTGTTTCGTTGCCCCTCCGATCAATCAAGGGCCGACAATGGGCTGCGCATTCGCAGTTACGCGCTCAACGCCCTGGTCGGTGATCCGGGTGAGTTGACCAACCGGTTCAACCCCTCCTATCGGCAGTACTTCAAGGAGTCGGATGTGAGTTCCCCGTCGAGGGTCTTCGCGTTTTTGGACGAGCATCCCGATACCATCAACGATGGGTTTTTCATGAATCGCCTGGAGGAGGCTCCCAAGTGGGGCAATTTGCCGGCGTCGTATCATTCCGGGGCGGCTTACTTCACTTATTTGGATGGCCATACCGAGGGGCATCGGTGGCAGGTGACGGGCCCAGAAGGAACCATCCGGCCCAATGTGCGGGGTGGGGCCGGGGGGATTTTCGCAGCCAACCCGACAACGGATTGGGACTGGGTCAAGGCCAGCAGCGGCGAGGTTCGGTGACAGATTGGAGAAGGCATGGCGATTTTCCCATGTCCCCCTCAGTCGGTGACTGATAGGAAAAGCAAAGAATGAATCGAGTTTCGATCGGTTTCCTGGGTGCGGGCAAAATGGCGACTGCATTGGCTCGCGGAGTCATCAGTGCGGGAGTGGTTCCTGCCGAGAAAGTCTTGGCCAGTGATCCGATTCCGGCCGCCCGCCAGGCGTTCGCTCAAGCCACCGGAGCCCGAGCGACTGATCAGAATGCCGAAGTCTTGGCCGGATCGGACATAGTAGTGGTTGCCGTGAAGCCTGACCAAGTCGTGGGACTCTTCGGTGAGTTGGCACCCCACTGGAACACGGGCCGGCATTTGGTGGTGAGCATTGCGGCCGGGGTTCCCTTGGCTCGCATGGAGGCAGCTGGTCCCAGCGGCCTTCGGGTCATCCGGGTGATGCCCAACACACCGGCGCTGGTGGGTGCGAGCGCCTCGGCCTACGCGGTGGGTTCGTCAGCGACCCGGGCCGATGCCGAGGTGGTTCAAGAATTCTTGGGTTCCGTCGGGCTGGCCATCGAAGTGAAGGAAAAGCTGCTCGATGCGGTGACGGGGGTCAGTGGCAGCGGGCCCGCCTATGGTTTCCTCATGATTGAAGCCTTGGCCGACGGCGGAGTCGCCGCGGGCTTGCCTCGCGACATTGCCCAGCGTTTGGCAGCGCAGACTTTGTTGGGTGCCGCCAAGATGGTGCTCGAAACCGGACAACACCCCGGAGCCTTGAAGGACGCTGTTTGCAGTCCGGGAGGCACGACCATCGAGGCCATCCATGCGCTGGAAAAGGGCGGGGTGCGTGCGGCGTTGATCGGAGCGGTTCGAGCGGCAGCCGACAAGGCCAAGGCCATGGCCTGAAAGGTTTGAACATGAACTCTTCTCTCCCTCCCCCGCATCCCACCCAAATTCGCATTCTGTGGTGGACCGTGACGGCCTTGGCGATGGCCGTGTTGGTGGGGCTGGTTGTCGGGCTGGTTTGGGGAGTCGGTCAGGTGCTCGGGGTCTTGTCGCCCGTCCTGTGGCCGTTGGCCTTGGCCGGGGTGTTGGCCTACCTGCTGGATCCGGTGGTTGACTTCATTGAGGGGCGTGGTATCGCGCGGGCCAGAGCCATCAGCTTGGTTTTTGTTTCGGCTCTGGTGATCGTGGCCGGACTGTTTGCGAGTGTGGCCCCTCAGATTTATCGGGAGACCCGGCAGTTTGCCGATCGGGTCCCGGACTACAGCCAGAAGTTCCGGCAGCAGATGGATTCGTGGGCCACCAACCCACCGGTGTTGGCCCGCAAGCTCCTCGAGTTGCGGTCAACTTCAACAGGCGGAGTTGGGGCGACCAATGTCAGTTCGCACTCCGCTCCAGCACCCACCGAAGCGACTCCGAGAGAGCCCCAATCGAGGATCTCCCTGCAGTCGGCCTCCGCATGGCTGGTGGACCTGATGCCCGCCAGTGGCGCTTGGTTCTTGGGGCAGGTGGGCAAATTCAGTGGGGGCTTGGGCATTCTTGCCGGGCTTTTCCTGGTGCCGGTGTATGCTTTTTATTTCCTCCTCGAGAAGCGTGGCATTGAGCGGGAATGGACCGATTACTTGCCGCTGCGCAATTCGGAGTTCAAGGACGAGTTGGTTTTCATCCTGCGCTCCATCAACGACTACCTGATTGTGTTCTTCCGAAGCCAACTGTTGGTGGCCATGTGCGATGGGCTTCTTTACACGTTGGGATTCTTGATCATCGGGCTGCCGTACGCCTTCATCATAGGCCTCATGGCGACTCTGCTCACCATGATCCCGTTTTTGGGAGCCATCACGACCTGTGTTGCGGCGTTATTGGTTGGCTTCGCCAGTTCGGGCGATTGGGTGCTTCCGGCCAAGGTGATTGCAGTCTTCGCGGTGGTTCAGACTCTGGAGGGATTGGTCATTTCTCCAAAGATCATGGGCGATCGCGTCGGTTTGCACCCCGTGACCATCATCATCGCTGTCATGGTCGGAACTACCCTTTTGGGAGGATTGCTGGGAGGCATTCTGGCCATCCCTCTCACGGCTGCACTGCGTGTCTTGATGTTCCGGTATGTTTGGCGGCCTCCGAGTCGGGACACCGAGGGTGCCAAGACTCGTTCTCAGCCAGTTTGAACGCTAGGTCGGTTTTGGCCTCTGAAATGGTGTCTTGTGGCAACCGGAACTTCGGTTGGCAAACCGGGACTCTCGAACCATACTGAACACAATGAAAAATTGGGTGTTGTTGATCCTGAGTAGCCTTTGGCTCCAGATCGGGGGATTTGCCAAGGAGTCCTCACGACCCACGACCAGTGCTCCGGCGACCAACACCGTTCCGGCCGTTCACTCGGCCACTCCGGATACCGGGGTTCTCCCATCCAAGTTCACCGATCCGAAAACTTTGGCTCCGGAGGAGTCCAGCGGTGAGATCGCGCGATTGGCGGCTCGAATGATCGAGCGATCCCACTTCTTGCGCCGGGAATTCGACGATCGGGTGTCGGAGCGTTTTTTTGAGAGGTATCTCGAGTCGCTGGATCCTCAGCGCATGTATTTTACCCAGAGCGATTACGAGGAGTTCAGCGCCTACCGCCACCAACTGGATGACCTAACGCTACGGCGCGGGGATACCCGTCCGGCTTACGAGATTTTCAATCGATACCTTCAGCACATCGACCAGCAATACGCGTTGGTTCAAGGCGTGATGAAGACCGAGAAGTTCAATTTCGATACGGACACCAAGATCCTTCTGAACCGCAAGGATGCGTCGAGACCCAAAGACCTCACGGAGCTTCAGGCGGTTTGGAAGGATCGTCTGCGCTTCGAGTATCTTTCGGAGAAACTCAATCGGGATTTCGCCACGCTGGCGACCAACGTCTGGACTCAAATGACCAGCCCGCCCGAGCCAGAAGCCGACGCTGCAAGCGGCACCAACGTGGTCCCTGCAGTGAAGATGGTGACCAAGCCGATTTTGTCCGGCGGCAAAAAGGTGGCCGAGCTGTACTTGACCGGATTGGAAACCCGACTGCACTCCAACCTGTCCACCAATCGTTCGGTAATTGTGGCCAAGATGGCCGAGTCCGGGAAATTCAAAGGTCCTGCCGATTTGCGCAGCTACTTCGAGAGCAACCTCCAGGGGGATCGCCACGATGAGATCGTGAAGACACTGAACCGGCGCTACAACCGGGTGATGCGCAACCTCAAGCAGTTCGAGTCCAAGGAGGTGCTGCAATGGTACCTGGATGCGCTGGCCCATTCCTACGACCCGCACACCAACTATTTCGGACCTCGCGAAGAGGAGGCCTTCAGCATGTCGATGACCCTGTCGTTCGTGGGTATCGGAGCTGTGCTCACCAGTGAGGATGGATACGCCACCATCACCGAGATCAAACCGGGAAGTCCGGCCGAGAAGAGCAAGAACCTCAAGGCCGGCGATAAGATCGTGGCGGTGGCCCAAGACAAGCAGCCTCCGGTGGATGTGATCGATGAGAAGCTCCAGAAGGTGGTGGAGCAGATCCGCGGGCCCAAGGGTTCCAAGGTGACGTTGACTTACATTCCCGCAGGCACCGATCTCAGCACCCGCAAGACGCTCACCATCGTCCGGGATACCATTCCGCTGGAGGACCAGGAGGCGAAGGCCCAGTTGGTGCTGTTGCCCAATGGGGCCGGCAAGACCAACCGGATCGGCGTTATTGATTTGCCGGCCTTCTACAGTGGAGCCATCGGTGGCAATGGTGCCACCAAGAGCCCCACCGCCGACGTCGCCAAGCTGTTGCGCAAGCTCATGGCCGAGGGGGTCGATGGCGTGGTTTTGGATTTGCGGCGCAACGGCGGCGGATCTCTGGAGGAATGCGTTAGTTTGACCGGGTTGTTCATCAAGACCGGACCGGTGGTTCAGGTAGTCAACTCACTCGGACAGCAGCGGATTCTGGAGGATGACGATTCTTCGGTGCTGTATGACGGCCCGTTGGTGGTGTTGACCAGCCGCTTCAGCGCCTCTGCCTCGGAGATTCTGGCCGGAGCCCTCCAGGATTACGGTCGCGCAGTCGTGGTGGGCGATAGCTCCACCCATGGAAAAGGCACCGTCCAAAACTTGCAAAGTCTCGAACCCTTCTATCGCGGAACCGGAAAACCGGGTCAGGTGAAGGTCACCATCAGTAAGTTCTTTCGTCCGTCGGGATCCTCCACCCAACTCAAGGGTGTGGTTCCAGATTTGGTGTTACCCAGCATCAACAATTTCGCGGACATCGGAGAATCGGCGCTGAGCAACGCGCTGCCGTGGAACACAATTCCGCCAGTTCGCTTCGACAAGGTGGACCGTGTGATCCGGGCGCTTCCGGAAATCCAGCGCAGGTCCAGCGATCGGTTGGCCAAAGATCGAGACTACGCCTACATCGGTGAGGACATCGAACGGTACAAGAAGCTCCTGGCCGATCGGAGTGTTTCACTGAATGAAAAGAAGCGTCGTCAGGAAATGGAAACCGATCGCAACCGGGCTGCTGTCCGCAAGGGCGAGATCAAGAGCCGCAATGAGACGGAACCCGTCGCCTACGAAATCACTCTCAAGAACGCCTCCCAACCCGGTCTCCCGGAGCCAAAAACGGCCAAGCCCGTCGTCGCTGCGACGGCGCGTGATGCCCGTGCCCTGAAAACAGGAACCTCGAAAGAATCCACCGCCGAACGGCGTCGATTGCGGGAGGCGGGTCAGGAAGACGGAGACGACGATCAGGATGGAGTCGCAGCCGATGTGAACCTTCGGGAGGCCGAGAAGATCTTGATCGACCTCTTGGAGTTGTCCAACCCCCGAGGCAGTGCTTCCGGGACAACAGCAGGCATTCGTTCTGAGCGGTAAGACAACGTCGAGAAGCCTTTTTCAATCAATCATCTATGAGCAATCGAATCGCCGTTGTGGGAGTCGGACGCATGGGGGCCAATATGGCCCGACGGCTGAAGGATTCGGGTTTCGATGTGACCGCGGTGTATGACCTTCGCCGGAAGCAGGCCAAAGCATTGGCCCAGGAACTCGGGTGTGAATCCCCTTTGCGATTGTCCGCAGTGACCGCCTTGGCCGACGTGATCCTCACGGTGGTGTCGGACGATGCTTCGATGGAGGCGCTGTTTGCTCAGAAAGGCGACAGCCTGCTCAAAGGAGCCGCAGGAAGATTGTTCATCAACTGTGCGACTGTGAGTCCCGCCACCCACGTGATGGTGGAAACCCGAGCTCAGGCAGTGGGCGCTGCGAGTGTGGAAGCCTGCATGGCGTCCAGCATCACCCAAGCCCGCCAAGGGACCTTGTATTTGATGACGGCGGGCCAGAAGAGCTCCTGCGAAAGGGCTGAGCCCATCCTGGCAACGCTGTCGGCATCCCGGCGCTACATCGGCGCTGCGGGCACGGCCGCACAAGTCAAGGCGCTGGTCAACATGGTGATGAACATCAACACCGCAGGCCTCGCCGAAGGGTTGGGCTTGGGTGCAGCCTTGGGGCTCGACTTGGCGATGCTCCGCGAGGTCTTTTCTCAGACCGGAGCCAATTCCCGGGTGTTGGAGACCGATGGAGAAGACATGCAGAAGCGCGATCATGCCTGCTTCTTCAGCGCGGCTCATGCTGCCAAAGATTCCGGTATTGCTGTCAGTCTTGCCAAGAAGGCGAAGCGCAAGGTGCCTTTGGCCCAAGCCTCACTGGGGCAATACACACGGATGGTGGATCTGGGACTCGGAGAGCTGGACAAATCCGGAGTCGCTGAATTGACCTTCCCAGGCCGGGGACTTAAGCCATGACAATGTAGTGATCACGGAACTGCGGCCTCAGTCGCAGTTCCAGCTGTATCGGCTATCGAGCCACGAAGGACGGTCAAAGCTGAAATCGTCGAAATACCGTGGCTGATGGGATGGGAGTGTCCCCAACCAGAAGCCGGTAACTCGGACCACTGATAATATCAGGTCAGCAAAGCAGCCAAGACCGCGCTGATCGGTTTCCCAATTGAATGGTCCCGTGGTACGAGCGCTTGGCCTCTTTCAGACATCGAGGGCGACCGATCGGCCCTGAGGCGCGACAGAATACTGGAGGAAACGGTCCAGAAGCAGTTGGACACCAAAATTGTTCACTCCGGATCCGAAGAAGACAGGCGTGAGTTTCCCCTTCAAGACCAGTGGATGGTCGAACTCGGTGCCCGCCATCTCCACCATCTCGATTTGTTCCCGGACTGAAGCGTAGGTCAATTCGTCCAGCTTCGAGCGAACGAGCGGGTCTTCCAGGCCGGTGACATTGACCGGGGCGCGGTACATGCCGCCTACCACACGCTCAAAGAGGTGCACCCGCTTCTCGGCGCGATCGTAGATGCCTCGAAACTCTGGACCGTTGCCCAGGGGCCAGTTCATGGCGCAGGAACGGATTCCCAACACGGCCTCCAACTCGTCCATCAGCTGGATCGGGTCCCGGGAGGGGCGATCCATCTTGTTGATGAAGGTGAAGATCGGGACGCCACGTCGCGCGCAGACTTCGAAGAGCTTGCGGGTCTGGGATTCCACGCCTTTGCCGGCGTCGATGACCATGATGACCGCATCCACCGCAGTGAGGACGCGGTAGGTGTCTTCCGAGAAATCTTTGTGTCCCGGAGTGTCCAGAAGATTGATGTGGTAGCCGGAGTATTCGAACTGGAGGACCGTGGAACTGATCGAAATACCGCGCTTTTTCTCCAACTCCATCCAGTCCGAGGTGGTAGCCCGCTGATTTTTACGGGCTGTGACCGAACCGGCCAATTGGACGGCGCCGCCATAGAGCAGGAGCTTCTCGGTGAGCGTGGTCTTGCCCGCATCCGGATGCGATATGATCGCAAAGGTACGCCGGCGCTGAATTTCCTCCTGCTGGGTCACGGGGATCCGATTGGGGTTGGAATGTCTGGAGTCTCAAGGAAAACGGCACCCCGGGGGGTGCCGTTCACGATTTTATTGATCGGCCTCAATCAGACGGCCTCAGGAGCCTTTTCCGGAGGGTTCTCCGGGGTGGGTTCGCTGGAATCCGTCGGATGTTCAGGAGCCGCCTCTGCGGCAGGGGCCTCTTGGGCGAGTGACGCGGCCACGTCGTCAGCCGAGACGGTCTCTGTGGCTGGGGCCGAAGTAGTCTCTGCCGGATTAGCCTCTGCCGGAGTAGCATCGGCGGCTGCAGGCTGCTTTTCACCCTTACGCGGGGCCTTCGGGGCAGGGGTCGGACGCGGGGCCGGCTTCTTGGCCGTCTCCAGCATTCCGCTTGCGAATTCGATCACATGACCTTGGTGGATGAGCCAATGGAGGTCGTTCAGAACCGCCTGTTGTTCCGTGGTCAGCGGTGTCGGAGCCGGGGCTGCTCCACCTTCGACCGCTGCCTCGACTGGGGCCGGGCTCGGAGCGAGGGTCTCGACCAAGCGCTTGCGGTTGGTTCCGAGATTGGTGTTGATGTGCTCGATGATCTTCTTGGTGGTTTCAGAGACCACGCTGGTCTCGACATCGAGGTAATGCGGGCGGGCCACTGCGACATGGACCACCGTCTTGTCGCGCTTGAAGAACTGCAGCCCCATGGAGGCAAACGTATTGCTCAGCGCGGTGGCGATACGGATCGGGAATCGCTTTTCCTTGTCGAGGGAAACGCGCAGCAGTGTTTGCAAGGCAGCCGGCAGCTTGGCGTCGGCCTTCGGAGTGAAGGAGTCCACTTGCTTGATGAACGAAGCCTGATGGACCTCGGCAAAGTGGGACCGGACCTCGTCCATCGACTGAAGCACCTTGGGCTCAGGGACGTTCAGCGCCGTGTACTCGAAGCGGAAGCTCACGGACTCGGTCCATTGCTTCACAATGGCCTCGTCCTTCACGATCTTCACACGGCTCTTGTACATGTCGAAGTTCATCCGGGAGAACCGCTCGGCGTGGAGCTTGCGGAGTTTCTCCTGATACCCGTGGAAGTTGGGAGGCCCGAGCAGCTCGCCGGTCATCCCGCATTGAGCCACCAAGGTCCAGACTCCCTTGGGCGGATCACACGGCATCTTCTGGGTCTGATAGAATGTCTCGAAATGAGCCTTCAGGGCGTGCTCTGCAGCGGCGTCTTCGTTGAGCCACAGGGTGTCATCGAGATTGCAGACGAAGAGCGGTTGAACGGCCACGTCCCTCTTGCTGGCCTCGTCGCGGTGCTTAATGACCCTGAAGCCAACGGTGTAACGGTCGGGCTTCTGCATCACCAAGCCAGCCACCTCGAAGAGGGGGTAAGCGCGACCGCTGAGCTTGATTTGACGGGCCAGGGAGCTGACGCCGCCTTGCTCAGGGGTGAGGGTCAATTCGACGGGAATCAACGGCTCAGGACGGAAATCCGGACGACGCGGGCCACGACCGTGTCCATCGCGACCAGGCCCATCGCGACGGGGTCCGCCCTTGGGATCCCAAGCAATGCCAGGACCGCCACCGCCGCCGGGTCCACCCTGCGGCCGGGGTCCGCGGTCACCACCGGGTCCACCCTGAGGGCGAGGTCCGCCCGTACGAGGGCCACCCGGACGAGGGCCGCCGAAACCACCGGGTCCACCGGGGCGGGGACCTCCAAAGCCACCGGGGCCGCCGGGGCGTGGTCCACCGAAGCCGCCAGGGCCACCGGGGCGAGGACGATCCCCGCGACCAAAACGTCGGTCTCCGCGGGCTTCGCCTTCAGTGCCATCGTATCGGGCGTATTTGTTGGGGTCCGACGGCGATGTCGCCCAGGCGGGCTGAAACAGTTTGTCGAGGTCGAGGTTGATCTCCAGTGATTCGCTCATATCAAAAAGACCGCATTCAAGCGGGTGTTCCCAAAATGGTTGGCCACAATGGGACCCGGCTGGGTCGAAAGCAAGTCTCTCAGCAAAAATGCCGATTTTCAAAAAGCATCGGCTTGAATGACCTCAGAGTGCACGAGCGTCTGCTGATCGTTGGGGGTTTTGCCCACTGGGAGACGGGGCTTGGACGGGTCGGTCGATCAGTGGTATGACTTCTTAAGGTTTCCATGGGATCAAACTTTACCATCCTTAGCTGCGAAGGCGCTTCGTCTGCCCGGGTGGGATTGTTTGCGCCTGAGGGAAGCTCGTGGCTGCGCCGAGTATGGGTGGGCCTCTGGATGTTGGCGTTTGCCGTGAATGCTCTTTTCGGAGACTCGGCGGGCGCAGGGGCCGCCCTGAGTGGTGTCAGTTCCCGAGCCGCCGCGCTGTGGTCGATGCATCCAGTAACGGCTCCTCCAGTGCCAGCACGCTCGGGCTCGGAGCACCCGATCGATCGGTTCATCGATGCATCTCTCGCTTCTCATAGATTGCATCGGGCTGCTGAGGCCGAGCGGCGCACATTGATTCGCCGGGTCGCGTGGGACCTGACGGGTTTGCCGCCGTCCGTCAGCGATGTCACCGCGTATTTGGCCGATGGTTCCCCGGAAGCCTTCGAGCGCATGGTGGACCGCTATTTGGTTTCGCCCGCTTACGGAGAACGGTGGGGGCGTTGGTGGCTGGATTTGGCCCGCTATGCCGACACGAACGGTCAGGACGAAAACAAGGTGATGGCCAATGCCTGGCGGTATCGCGACTGGGTAATCCGCTCATTCAATGCCAACCAACCCTACGACCAATTCGTCGTCGATCAGTTGGCGGGAGACCTTCTCGATCGAAAGGGCGTTCCGGAATCCCAGGTGTTTGAACGGTGTATGGCCACTGGATTTCTGGTGCTGGGTCCCAAGATGTTGGCCGAACAGGACAAGCCCAAATTGGTGATGGACATGGTGGACGAGCAAATCGATGTCGTCAGTCGGGCGTTTCTGGGTCTAACGATGAGCTGCGCCCGCTGCCACGATCACAAATTCGATCCAATCAGCGCCCAAGATTACTACGCCATGGCCGGGATTTTCCGCAGCACCAAGACTTTGGAGAATTTGGCCTTTGTCTCGAAGTTCAACGAGCGGCGCATCACGAGCGGTCAACGCATGTCGGCCATCGAGGCTCACAAGTCATCGATGGGCCGGTTTCAGAAGGAGTACGATGAAGCCGTCCGTGCGGCAGATGCTGAACTGCTGCGGGAATGGCAAGGCATGTTGGCCCGTGAACTGCCGCTATGGCTCGATGGTTCCAGGTCGGTGGCGACCAACAGTCTCGAAGGACGGTGGAAGCAATGGTGGCAGGGTCAATCGCCGACCCCAGGTGTCCGTCGCACCCTTGAGGAATTGGCGAAGGATGCTGCAGCCCGCGAGTCTTGGCTGGCCCCGCTACGCGCCGGCAGCGAATTCAAGGCGGCTGGGGTTCAGTTGGCTTCAGGTCGGGTGGGATTTGGTTTTCAGGCCGATGGCCGAAACCATATCAATCGGCCTGCAAGCCCTGATCTCGAGCCCAAACAATGGAGCCTTCAGACTTGGGTGTATGCCGACGAGTTCGGCAAGGAGGGGGATGCGCGTCGGTGGTTGGTGTCCAAGAATGACAACGAATGGGCCGAAGGACATTACGCGCTGCTCCTCGATGGGAAACATCCCATGGCCTACCTGAACATTGGGGGCGGTCCAGAGCGTGTGGTTTCCCTTCGAGCGACGCAGGCCATCCAGCGGCGGGAGTGGCATCAAGTGGCAGCCACCTACGATGGCAAACTTTTCTGCCTCTTCGTGGACGGGAAGCCCGCTGGGCAAGTCGAGGTTGGCAAACCTCGTGTGCCGGGATCCGGGCGTTTTTCAGTGGGCCAGCGGCCCGATGGATATGTCCACTTCAAGGGACGTTTGGATGAAGTGATTTTGTCGGACGAGGTTTGGACCGCGGATCGCGTCAGTGAAGCGTACAACTCGCCGGAACGTGCCCGCGATTGGCCGGCATTGCTTCGCTTGGACTTCGATCAATTGACCGACTCTGAGCGCCGAGAAGCCGAATGGGCTGAGGCGCGTGCAGCAGTTTTTGGTGCAGATGGAGTTCTCGCCGTGCCGAAGGATCCCAAGCCCTTCTACCCGCAAGCCGTCAGGGATTCCCTTTCGCAGAAGGATCAAGAGCGGGAAGCTTTGAAACGGCAAGATCCGGGAGCGCCTGAATTTGCGCTGTCCGTGGAAGACGGGACGGTGGCGAATTTGCCGGTGCACATCCGGGGCAGCCATCTTCAATTGGCCGCTCATCCGGTGCCGCGCGGTTTTCCCAAAGCCATTCGAGTGAGACAGGCTCCGGTGATTCCAGAATCACAAAGTGGTCGTCTGGAGTTGGCGCGCTGGTTGACCCAGCCCGATCACCCACTCACGGCACGGGTTTTGGTCAACCGGGTCTGGCAGGCTCACTTTGGAAACGGGTTGGTCCGCAGTTCCGACAATTTTGGTGTGCGCGGGGATGTTCCCACGCATCCCGAATTGCTGGACTGGCTGGCGCGAGGGTTTGTCGACAGTGGTTGGAATATCAAGCAACTGCATCGCCAGATCCTCACCAGTGCCACCTGGCGGCAGGCCGGCCGCATCCAAGGTGATCCGAAAGGCATCGCGACCGATCCGGAAAACCGATGGCTGTGGCACTATCCCCGACAACGGTTGGAGGCGGAAATGATCCGCGACGGTGTGTTGGCCGTATCCGGACGCCTCGATCGCTCGATGGGAGGGAGCTTGGTCGCGTGGGCGAATGACGAATACACGCCGGAGGACACCGTCTCCGAAACCTCCCGGCGTCGCACCCTCTACCTGCCGGTGGTGCGCGACCGGGTCTATGATTTGCTCACCCTCTTCGACTTCGCCAATCCCAGTGTCGGGGTGTCACGGCGCACTCCCACCGTGGTGTCCCATCAGGCGCTCTTTTGGATCAATAGCCCCTGGGTCAAGGATCAGGCGGGGGCTTTGGCATCGGATGTCCGATCGGGGGAGCAACGAACCGTGCAGCAACGGGTGAGCCTCGCCTACGAGCGGGTTCTCGGTCGGTTGCCGACCGATGCGGAGCAGGGCCGCGCGGTCGCGTTTTTGTCCAAACCGGGAACCACGGCCACCGCACCGGATTCTGCAGATCGGTGGCTGGCTTGGTGCCAGGTGCTCCTGGCCAGTTCTGAATTCCAGTACCGAGATTGATTCCCATGAACCCGGCTATGCACTCACGGATGTCACGACGCCAACTCCTGCGTCGTTCCGCGCTCGGCTTCGGCAACCTCGCCTTGATGGGATTGATGTCCCCGGGTTTGCGCGCAGGTGGTTCGGAGATTCAGCGCAACCCGTTGGCGGCCCGGGCTCCGCTGTTTCGTTCCAAGGCCAAGCGGATCATTTTCTTGTTCATGCATGGCGGGCCATCGCATGTGGATACCTTCGATTGGAAGCCTCGGCTCTTGAAGGATTCGGGCAAGCCGTTGCCCTTCGACAAGCCCCGGATCCAGTTCGCCAAGACCTCCAATTTGCGCCGTTCTCCGTGGGAATTCCGGCCTTACGGACAGTCGGGTGCGATGATTAGCGACCTCTTTCCATTGGTCGGGGCCCGAGCCGATGACTTGTGCTTCATCAAGTCGATTCATGGGACCAACGAAGCGCACGGCGGCGCGTTGCTGAAGCTGAACACGGGTTCCGACACCGTGGTGCGACCGAGCATGGGTTCTTGGATCACTTACGGACTGGGCAGCGAGAACCGGAACTTGCCGGGCTTCATCACCATCAACCCGACGCTGGGCCATGGCGGGGTGGGTAATTGGTCGAGCGCCTTCCTGCCGGCCGTCCATCAGGGCACGCCCATCGGCGGCGGTGTGCCGGTGGATCGGGCCACCATCCATTACCTCCACGATCCCAACGGCGATGCCAAGACCCAGCGGGCTCAGCTGGATTTGCTCGGTGAGATGAACCGCGATCACCTGGCTTCGGTGGGAACCGATGCGGTGTTGGAGGCCCAGATCGAAGCCTTTGAATTGGCGTTCCGCATGCAATCTGAGGCTCCGGAGGCCATGGACATTGATCGGGAGACGCCAGCCACCCGCAAGCTGTACGGCTTGGATGATCCCAAGACCTCGTCCTTCGCCCGTCAATGCTTGCTGGCCCGTCGGTTCAGCGAGCGGGGAGTGCGATTTGTCCAAGCGAGCCACGGCTATTGGGATCAGCACTCAGACCTCACACGAGACCATGGTCGATTGGCCTCTGAGGTGGATCGCCCCATCGCCGCGCTGCTCCAGGATCTCAAGGCTCGAGGGCTTTGGGACGAGACCCTCGTCATGTGGGGCGGCGAATTCGGACGCACTCCGACCCTTCAAGGCGACGATGGTCGGGATCACCACCCGCATGCCTTCACCATGTGGTTGGCCGGCGGAGCCGTGAAGCCTGGCTTCAGTTACGGTGTGACCGACGATTACGGATTCTACTGCGTGGATCAGAAGGTTCACGTGCACGACCTCCATGCCACGCTGCTGGCTCTGCTTGGTATGGATCACGAAGCACTGACCTACCGTCACGCCGGTCGGGATTTCCGACTGACCGACGTCCACGGCCGTGTCGTGCAAGAAATCTTCGCCTGATCCGCAAGACCGGCGATAAAGCCCGAAGCAGAGCAATCCGTTCGCATCGATGATTGCCGCTGCCTCTCCCCGGCAAGCCGTTGGTTGTCCGCCCGTCACCGATCTCCAAACAGCCCGATTCCGCCCCTCGCCTCCAGTGCATATTTCCTCGGGAAATTGGCCTGCTTAAGAACAGCGTCACAAGGTGGTGTGACGGAAGCGGCCGATCCGGATGGTGAGGAGCACTTTCCTCAACCTTGCTTCACCCTTGAGCGTTGCCGGGGCGCCAGTTCAACAGCGTCTCCAAGATCTCGAAATCAACCTGAGCGGCTCGTTGGGCCGGGGTTCGTGATGATGGATGACAAGCGCTTTTTGAGACACCGCGTCTTGAGGTGACCACAGCTCGTAATGGGCCAAGAGTTAGCCTCGGGACTGTGTCAGGGCCGTGACGCCTCAGAACTCCTCGAGGCTGGGGATCACGCTGGCACGACGGAGTAGTTCCTTGAGCTTGGGCTCATCGCAGAGAGCGTTGATCCGCTCGCGCACGGTGGCGGGCACGTCGCCAAAGCGGGTTTCGAGGATGTCGAGGATCGCCTCCTTGCGGCCTTCTTGACGACCCTCTTGGTGACCTTCCTGGCGGCCTTCTTTTCGGGCGAGTCGTTCGAAGCTGGTGACGTAGGGCATGGGATTGGGGTGTTGGAGGCGATCGACCTCTTTTCTCAAGGGGACGATAAGCTCCTCGGGCAGGGGCATCAACCCGTCGATCAGGCGCAACAGGTGCCATGTCTCGAATTCGGTGTAGCCCTTGCCGCGGAGCTTGCGAGTGAGCTCGAGGCGGTATTCGTAGAGGTTTTTGGGTTTCTTGCGGCACCACAAAAAACCCATCTCAAAGTGGCGCTAAATCAGGTCCACCGGGATCCCCGATGAAACCATCTCGGCCGACAAGGAATTGGGACCATACCTTGAGATTCTTGACATTCCGAGTTCAGTTTGGTTCGATGGGAATATGTCACCAGCGCTGGCAAAATTAAGCCCTCCCGATTGCAGAGTGTGAAAAGAAATTTCCTATCAATATTCACCAGCCTGTTGAGCATGATTTGCACTTCGGTCTTAGGCCAATCAGTAGAAAACCACCAACCGGTGATTCAAGTCAGTAGGGGTAGGGTGATGAACAAGGAGATTCCAACATTTCAGATCGGCGCTGGATCCGGCCGGGGCCATGAGTTGCAAAAGAGTTTTGATGGCAAAAGTTGGGAGCTGATCCGTCTGGTTCCGCGAACTGCAAAACCCAGTTATTGGTTCGATACGAATAATCTGTCGACGGTCACCCTCTATCAGTTGGTGGAGAATCCCGCGGAGGTGATTTTAGCCCACGATGTATTTCAGCAAGCGAACTCCGAGGTTGGAGTTTTGCCTCATCCTCACATTGGCGCTCCTTGGGAGATTTATGGCATTGGGTGGAATGCGGGTTCAAAGACAAGAGTGGTCAATGGGGCCATAGTCGATGAGAATCCCCAAAGAGCCGTCACCTATCTGGGGCAACGGTTTTCTGAAAAACCGAATCGAATGGAAATGGATGTGACGTGGGAAATGGCGGGATCCGAGGGGTTCAATGATACCTGCTTCACGATGGCCCTTTGTCGGCAAACCAGCGGACCATGGTTCACGGATTGCCTCCACATTCGATTCTACTCCCATTCGGTCGCAATCGACGTTTTCGAAGGCGGATGGTTCACTCTCAACATGGCCGTATCGATATTCGACCAACCACTGAACCTTGGAATGTCTCATAATCTTGGCTTCGATTCGGTGGGTGAAAAAGTTCGAGTTTGGATAAACGGAATTAAAGTGTTAGAGGCGTCGGATCCTGCGTTCGATCGCAATTCAGGACCTTATGCATTTTGGGAAATCTATTCAGAATCAGGACCACTTAGGACTTCTGGCAAGATTCAGTCGATGACCGCCTATAGCTTGCGTTCGAAAGCCTCGGGCACCGATTGATACTGAGAGCGGAGGCGGGCCGAGTTTATTGATATTTTATCGGCGATCATTGTCCGAATGCCGAGCCCGAATGGCAAATTCCTGCCGATGCTCCGCAGTTTCAGAACTGCGCGGATTCCTCGGGGGTGTTTCGGTGTTTTAGTTGCCAGGTCTCGAATTCGGTGCAGCCCTTGCCGCGGAGCTTGCGGGTCAGCTCAAGGCGGTACTGATACAGTTTTTTGGGTTTCTTGCGGTGCTTCTGGGTGCCGAGGTGGGCGGCGAAGATGAAGGGCTAGGTGTGCTCGGTTTTGGCCGAACAGCGTCTCCACGAGACTGAACGTGACCGACTGAGCCCAGTGGCCGGCGTTAACGGCCTCGATGCCCCATGGCTCTTGGCTGAGGTGTCTCAGCTTAGCGGAGGATCACTCGGTAGAAACGCTGGGTGGCATCCAGGGGCAGGGGGATCACCACTTCGCGCTGGGATCCGGGGGCTGTTTCTTGAAGGCGGGTCCAACCGGAACCGAGTGCGTCTGAGGATTGCACCATGTAGTTGCGGTCGGGCTGGGCGTTGAATCGTAAGATCCAACCGCCGGTCGCCTCACGAGTCACGGTTAGCCGGAAAACGCTCGCGGCGTTGCGGGGGTCCGTTCCGGCCCGGTATTCATCGCGGTTGGATTGCCCGTCGCCATCCGCATCCAGGATGGCGTCGGTGGCGAGGTCGGGCCGCAGTCCATTCAGGAGCTCCCAGTGATCGGGAATCCCGTCACCATCCGTGTCGGTCTCCGGGGCGGCGTTGGGGAGTCCCGGCGTGGCACGTGCCGCAAAACGCACACGATTGGTGGATCCGTCCGGAAAAAGCCCTTCCGAGACGCCATCGTCTTGCGCGGTGTAATCCACACTGTCGATGACCCCACCGTAATTGCTGATCAGTCGTAGGGTTTCTCCGAGTGCGCTCAGGCGAAATGCCAGTGACGCTCCAGGGGTTACCGACGAACTTCCTTCAACTCGGAATCGGGCGAAGCCATTGCCTGCGATGAAACTGGGCGTAGGTAGGTACCGATTGGTGACCCCACGAACACTCGGGTCATCGGTCAAAACCCAGCGAGAGAGATCCGCTGGTAGAGGGTCCGGATTGTACAGTTCGATGAACTCTTCGTCAGCCTCACCTGTCGCCATCCACTCGTTGATGCGGAGCGTGGAGCCGTCCGACAGGGCGGTTGCGGTGAAAGGCGGGGCGTCGGATCCGACGGCTGAAGACAACCACCAGATTTCATTGGATCGGAAGACGTTTCTTTGGGCGACTTGCGGGCCGTAATCGACGCGATCCATGACGCGACCTTCGTCGGTTTCGATGCGAAGACTGCCTCCGTCATCTGGCAAGCGCATCGGCGTGGTGATGAGGTTCGGATTCCCCAGAGCGGCGGACGGGTCGGCTCCGCACAGCACACGCAGTCGAGAACCCGCCGCCAGTGGGTTGTTGGCAGCCAACGACACCACCATGGGTGGAAGTCCCGGAGGGTCGATGACCAATAGCAAGCCAACCCTCGAAACGGCAGCGCTGGAGACATTCTCGATATCCACCCAATCTGGAGTCGAGCGGGCCGAAAATGCCATGATCCGGAGGTTTTGACCCAAGGACTCTACACGATTGCTCAAGCCTGGGGTTTCACTGAATGACAAGGTCCGAAGAGCCCCAATGCCGTCGGGGATCCGTGCCAAGGTGCCACCGCGCGTTTGGGTCGTGTAGTTGATGCGCTGAACTTCAGCGCCCGTCGGATCTTGCAACACGAGCAGACCAGCCAAATTGGGCAGGTCCAATTCCAGTTGGCGCGGACCCGTTTTACGATTCGCTGTGAGAACTATGAAACCGCCGGGCTCGACAAACGAAACGGAGTTGAGCGGGGTCACGGAGTTGGAAGTGACCAAGCTCCAACCCGACAACGAGGCGGGCCGCCAGTCCGGGTTGTGCAACTCGATCCAGGCGGAACCCCGGGTGGGCAGTATTTGAAGCTCGTTGATCGTCAGTGCCGTTGAGAGTTCCGCGGCCGCTACAGGTTGGTTGGCGGTGCCCGGTGTCGGGTGTGCGAGCACCCATTGCCCGGTGCCATCCCGGGCCAATGATCTCTGGGTGACTTGCGGCCCGAAGCGCACCACATCGATGCGCTCCCCAGCAGGGTTCAAGAGCACGAGGGTCTCGCCATCGGAATCCAGCGGGAAGGGGAGACGATCCAATCCGACGGACGCCGCCTCTGAGTTGCGAAACACACGGTACGCACCGGGCCCGAGCAGGGTGCCCCCAGGGAAGACCATTCGCCGAGGTTCGTCGTTGTCGGTTAACGAATAGCCGCTCAGATCCACGGAGGTGGAACCGGGGTTGTGCAATTCCACCCAGTCCGGCGAACCGGTGGCCTGGAGTTCGTTGATGACCACGCGCGGGTTGACGGCGGCCAACGGTGGCAGACCCGGTGTGCCTCCGGGTGCACTGGCGCTCCAGGCGGCCGGATCGTCCGGGTCCAAGCGGGTATCGCGATTTTCCAGGGACGGGCCTTGGCCATCCGGCGATTGGGGCCAGCGGTGGGAGTCACCGTATTCCACGGAAGTCACAATGCGGCCTGCCTTGTCCTTCAATTCCAAACGCTCACCGCCATTGTCCAAAGAGCCTCCGAACCAACCGGAAACCGCCACGCCCGGATAGCGCTGGCGGAACAAGTCCGGATTGGAATCGTTGGCCAGCACGATGCGGCCGCCGGCTGGGATGGGTAGGGTTGGGGACGGGAAACGGAACTGGATTCCCGTGAATTGAAAGCCTGATACATCCGCAGGCAGCGAACCCGAATTGTAGAGTTCGATGAACTCGTAAGCGTCGCCGCCGACCGGGTGGAATTGGATCTCGGAAATCGACAACGGCGTAGCAATCGCGGCGGACATAAAACTGACAGAAACCAATGCGCTCCAGTTGGTTCCGTTGAGGGTGCGTGCCTGGATTTGAGCCGGAGGTTGCAGCAACAGGGCATCGGCATAGCGACGGGCCTGAGGGGCCACTTCTGAGGAGAAAGCCACGCGAGGATCGATTCCATTGGTGGTGTACCAAATGGTCCCGATTTTGCGGGACATGGTCAGGCGGGTTCCGGGCATCACGCGGCCGCCGAAAAGGTTCAACACCGGTGCATTGGATGAGGCCAAAAATCCCGCCTTTTGAAAGGCATTGGTCACGTACCGTCGGCGACTGTTGATCCACGGGGTGATGACATCCGAGAACCCCGGGATGGACGGGGACAAACGCAATCGGAGTGCCGTGTAAGAGGCTCGGATGCGCTCGTCGGTGAGGGGACCGTCGTTGAAAAACGCGCGATGGACGCGGTCAGCGAACAGCAGGCGGAACTCCGGAGAACGCTTCAGGGCGTTGAAGAGCAACTGGTAGTCGGTCGTGCCCCAAGGAGGTGAAAGGCTGGAAAGGGTGTTGGCGATGGTGTCGTAGGTGACGTCGTGCGAACCGAACGAAAACTCCGCATCCCACGGATAAAAGCGAAACTTCGAACCAGCCACCCGCTCCCGTGCAGCGCGGGTATTGTTATGGGGCCAATCGTCATTGTCGGACCAGATGTGCGGCAGCAAGTAGTCGATGAAGTTGGCCATGTCCATCCGGGCTGCCACATCGAGGTAGTTGGCCCGAATCGTGAGATCCTTTCGAGCGGCCGATCGGAGTGCCGACCAAGCCTGGGTGTCGCCTCCCAGTGCAGCGTTGCCCGGCCCGATCACATCCCACAGGGGGCTACCGCCGTGATAGGCTTGGAGGAAGTCTTCGTTGACCCGTTCGGTGGGATTGTAAATACCGCGATACGCGCCATTGAGGAAGAGGTGCACGAAGGTGCCGTGGCTGGCCACGATGCCGACTTGATCGCAGAGGGATCTCACGAACTCATCCTTCAATAGCGGGTTGACGGGATCGTTCATGCCCGCCCGCAAGTGCAGGGTATCGAACTCCGAAATCGTGGTTCCTGGGAACACCGGATACCGCAACCGCCCCTCCCCATACTCGCCTCGGAAATAGAGCCGGAAGGAGTACTTGCTCTGCGGTAGTGAGGTCGTGTTGTAGGCGTAGAGTCCGCGAATGTAGTCACCGCCTGCGACGCGGATGCCGGCGTCCACCTGAAACCCACCGTTGTCTTCAGGCCGAATCCACTCCACGGACACCGGGCGTTCCCACGCCAGTCCATGATTCAACGTGTTGCGGGGCGAGAACTCCATAATCCCCGTGCGGCCGTAGAGATTGTTGGT
>CAMCYJ010000039.1 GCA_945883815.1 Akkermansia muciniphila
AGCCACCTGACACAAGATGGGCATGTTGTTGGTGTCGAAGAAACCCCATCCCAGTCCGAAGAGAATGAGGAACGCCACGGCCACCCACAGTTGACCGGTCTGAGGCGCGAATCCCACCCCGAACATAGCGGGAATGATGAGCAGCATGCCCAGCGCACTAACCTGGATCCGCCCCCGTTGGGTCGTGCGCATCCGGCGGTCGGCCAGCCATCCGCCGACAAGAGCCCCCACGATGGCTGCCGATTGCCAATACAAGGTCGCCGACACGCCGGCCTTGCCCTGGCCGATCTTGAATTCCGATTTCAGGATGGCCGGCATCCAGTCGCGCACCACCCATCCGGCCAGCGCCGGCAGGGTGAAGTAGACGACCAGCAGCAGGAAGGAACGGTTGGTCAACAGTGCGCGGATGGTCTGCAGACCCGCCGTGTTTCCGGATGACGCCGCTGCGGGACGCGGACGGTCCTTGAGCAGGAATACCAGGGGCAACGCCAGAGCCATGCCAGCTAGGCCGCTCCATCCGAAGGCTCCCCGCCAGCCCAGGCTTGGATGGTCGGCGGCATACCCGGTGAATCCTCCGAGAATCACTCCGCAATAGATGCCCATTTGATGAAAGCTGACCGCGCGGGAACGGGTTTCGCCGGTGTGATAATCGGCAATGAGCGCCAAGGCGGCCGGAATATAAAAGGCCTCGCTAATGCCCATCAGGGATCGTGCGGTGAGCAGTTCTCCATAGGACTGCACGTGCCCCGTCCACCACGTCACCGCTGACCATGCGAAGAGGCTGCCACAAATCGTCAACCGCCGGCCGAACCGATCGGCCATCCAACCGCCCACCGGACTCAGGAAGGCGTAGACCCACTTGAATTGTCCGAGCATTCGTCCCCAGTTCGCATCGGATCCGATGTCAGGAAGGTCCGCCATGACGGAACTTTTCATCGCCGCCAACATTTGTCGGTCGAGGTAGTTGAGCAGCGCGACCGGCGCGAGGAGGCACACGGTGAGCCAAGCCCAGCGCGGCAGAGCAGTAGGGCGAGAATCCATCATGGGCGACAAAAAGGTGGCAGACTCGATAAGTGCATCGGAACGGATCGCGGGATCGCCAAGCATCAGACTGGAATGGGGGGCCCCGGCAATGGTGAATCACAAAATCAGGCGTCCAAGCCGATTCAGATAAGCCTTGGTTTCGCAAACTTCCGTTGGAATAACCTTCTCCCCAGGTTTCTAAGAATCCTGATGTCCGCGCTTGAGAGGGTCGGCTACACAGGGCAGTGGATGACGATCCCTTGGAAAGAAACGCCGTCGAGGAGCCTCAGGAGTCCATGAACGCATCCCTGTCTCAAAGCCCCGAGCTCCGTGCTTGGCGGAATAGTTCGCAGCGCCTGAGCGCCTTCACGCTCATCGAGTTGCTGGTGGTGATCGCAATCATCGAGATTCTAGCGGGCATGCTTTTGCCCGCACTGGGTAAGGCCAAGAACAAGGCCCTACGGACCCAGTGCCTGAGCAATTACCGCCAACTCAACCTGGCTTGGTTGCTGTACATCGATGACTTCAAGGATGAGTTGCCGCCCAACGAGACCGTGCTGACGGGAGGCCGCGAAGGAGCCAATGCCACCGCGAGGACCTGGGTGACGGGCAATGCCTTCACCGACACCAACGACTTCAATATCCGCAGGGGCTTGCTCTTTCCGTACAACCAAGCGTCGGGCATTTACCACTGCCCGGCCGATCGATCGACGGTTCGGGATGCCCGGAGAATTCTCCGCTCGCGCAGTGTTTCCATGAGCGCCTCCATGAACGATATGCCGGATCCTCAGGACCTCAGTTGTTGGCACAAGCTTTCGCAAATCGTGTTGCCCTCACCGGCCGAGGCCTTTGTCTTTTTGGATGAGCACGAGAACAGCATCGAGAACGCGCGCTTCGTGGTGACGCAGCCTGGGGAGTGGTTCTGGGTAGACTTCCCGTCGGTCCGCCATGCCGGGGCTGCTACGCTGAGTTTCGCCGATGGTCACGCCGAGTCGTGGCGCTTCGTCTCGCCCGACACGATCCGCATCGGCCGCATGCCACCGTACATCCAGACCCAGACCGTCAAGGTCAACGATCCTGATCTGCGTCGATTCCAAGCGGCTTCGCTCAAGGTGCCCCGGTGAGCAGAGAGGTCAGGTGAGGCCCGCCAACTGCTGGTTGGATGGGGATTCTCAGGGTCGCTGGGGCGTTCCCGGGCCGGGAGGACCGTCTGAAAAGGGCCTCGGGAACGGGTCGGGGCCTCCGGTGGGGGGAGAAGTGAATGGTCGGGACGGCCTTGGCCCCGGCCCACCCATCCGCATGCGTGGCAGTGTCGCGGTCCGGTGGCCGTCAAGTTCGGCCCTCACCAGACGATGGCGTTCGAGGATCCAGTCCTCGAGCGGAGTGGTGTCGAACATCGGGCCAGACCTCGGCCGACGCCCCTCGTGTTCCCCTCGCGGTTCTGGCTCGGGCAGTCCGCCGCCCGGGCGAACTAGAGTTGGTCTTTCGTGGCCGGGGCCAGCGCCCGGTCGGCCTCCGGGGCCACTGCCAGGGCCATTGCCGGAGCCCCAGCGGGGTTCGGCGGCCAAGGCCTCGGAACGCGTCTTTCGCAGGATCGCCAAATCGGCCAGCAGGCTTTGCGTCGAGCATGGGCCTCCGTCGCGGACCAGGGTTTCCACCAAGGCCCGGTATCGGTCCCGCCATTCCGGTTGGTTCAACAACCGCTCCAAGACGGCGTTCGGGGGGGCTGCCGGCCGCAGGATCGAAAATCCGGCCTGCTCGAGGGCGGGTCCCGCCATCGGATGACGACCGAAGGCCTCGTTCAGGTCCCATGCGATGAAGCGCAAACGGCCTTCGGAAGGCAGGAAAAGGTAGTAATTGTGGCCGTTGCCGAGAAAGGAATCGTAGTTGGCCAACCAGGCGTTTATCGCCACGAAGCGCAGGAAGCCGTCCACATCGACGTCGCGCTTCAAGGTCTCCTGGAAGATCGCATCAGTGGAATCCTCCAAGTCCTGGAGCAGCTGCATGAACCGTCGGGTGTCGGAGGTTCGAACGGTGGATCGGGTCTCGTATCGGGAGGCATAGGCGGCCCAGTGGTTTCCGAGATATTCCAATCCCCGGACCCGCTCCGGTTTTGTCAGGAGTCCGCGTTTGGAACCCAATTGCCTTTTGAGAAAATCTCCCTCGACCGGCTCGACCCCTGTGTAGAGGCCGAGGTACTGCCGCGGTTCGGCCTCTCCGCGTCGAAGCCAGACCCGCATCCCGGTTGTCCGTGGAGCAGGAGCCCCGGCCTTGGCGAAGGCCGAGTAGGCCAAGGACTCCCGCAGTTGGGATGGATCATTGGCGTTGTTGTTGAGGAACAATTCCTCGAGGCCGGCGAAGGTTCTGCCGGGAACGTGACGGTCGAAATCCAGCTTGAAGGGGCGCTTTAGTGAACCGCGCGATCCGTTGAAGGAGCTGTTGCCCTTGAAGCGCACCCCAACGTTGGTGAAGACCACCCCGCCCACCGTCACCTTTCCGGTGGACCATGGAAAATCGAAACCGTCCGGTGGAATGCCTCCGGGGCCCCTTGGGAATGAGCCCTCCCGACCTTCTGGTGGCTGTCCTTCCTGACCCGGTCTGTCCTCGGGTGGCCGATTCCAATCCGGGCCCGGAGCCTCGGGGCCTGAAGGTCCAAAATCGGAATCGGGCCGTGGCCGTCGCTGTGGAGGACGGATCGGTCGGGGTTCCATCGCTTCCCAGGCTCCCGGGGGCAGTTCCATTTCGAGATCCCAGACGCGGTCGATGCGCAGGAACTCGTCACGGGTCAATGGGAGATCGGCGTGAATGCCGGACAACGACGGCAACGCGACGACCAAGAGGCTGAGAAGGCGGCGATGCAAGACAGGGAACATCAGCGGTGAGCGGTGGCGATGGATCAGTTTTGGATCAATCCGTCAGTCGCACCGATGCGTGGTCCGACATGTAGCGCATATCGACATTGCCAGGAGATTGCACCACCAGAGTCATGGGTTTGAGCAGGACCTGCTTGACGGTGCGGGGGTCCATCCACCGGTGGATCTCGGCATGGCCGTCGGCGAAACTGAGGGCTCCGGACGATCCATGGTTGCTGGCCGGGTAGTCGATGATGTGGATGGAACCGGCGGCCGCCCCGTCGTTCATCGAGACGGCAAAATCGCCATAGTTCACGCTGTCCGGGTGCTCATCGATGAACACATAGGCCTGCGACGCCCCCATGCGGTTGAGGTCGCTCCCCTTGCGGAACACCGTGTACTTGGCCTTGGTGATGTAGCTCAGCCAATCATCCCGGGAATTCATCGCCTGACTCATGGAGAGGCTTCGAACCCGCGCCATGCGTCGGCCGCCAATGGTGACGGTGCTGCGATCCCCCGGGCACCGGTAGATGCCCGGCGACTGCGTGTAGGGCGCGAGTTTGGCGTAGTTGGGGTTGGTGAGGTTGGCGATGTTCGTGTTGTGGCTGTTGCCCGGCCAGTAATCCATGATACCTCGAACCCAGCCCGAACCGTCCGGTGTCAGGTCATTCCAGACCAGGTTGTCGGAGTGGTCATCGGTGTACATTTGTCAGGCTAAGGTCAGTTGCTTCTGATTGCTCAGGCATTGAATGGATTGGGCCCGTGTCTTGGATTTGGCCAAGGCCGGCAGGAGCATCCCGGCGAGGATTGCAATGATGGCGATCACCACCAGGAGTTCGATGAGGGTGAACCCCTGATTCAACCCTTGCCGAGCAAACCATCGATGTCGGTGACGACGGGGTGGGTGAGCGGGAGCCTTGGGGGTCATGTTGCAGACCTTAACAAACACCTCACGCGATTCAACTCTCGCGAGACTCGGGTGCTCGGAGACGTAAGGAGGCTCAGAGGGGAGGCGTGCCGGATCCCCCGGTTCGATTCTGGCTCTGCGGGTCGGCAAGTCAGCGGCCGGCCACGAAGAACACCCCGACGAGAAGGTGTCCGATGACGGAAATCGCGCCAGTCGTGATGCCCACCCAGGCGTGGGCTTTTCCCTTGGCCTGCGGATTGAGGCGGCAGCTGCGGAGTCCGAGGATGCCGAGGAGGATCGCCGGCAGCGCCAGCACGGCGCCGAGCATCGGGATCAGGCTGAAGATGCCCAGATAGTATCCCACCAACGCCAACGGGTTCCGGTAGGGAATTACCGAGCTAAGCGTGTCGGTCGAGGGGCCCGTGGATGCCGAGGCATGGCCTCCGGTTGCCTCGCTGACATCGGCTGAGCGGGTCGAGGATGAAGCGGTCGGGATGGGGAACATCACGCCGGCCACCTGCCACAGGGGAATCCACTCCGGACATCCCTCATGCCAGGCGAGCGTGGGTTCGGCGGGGATCCGGCCGTCGGCCAGTCGGGCGTTGACCTCTTCGAGCGACATCGGCCCTTGCCGTTGTCCATCGATGGCGATGTGGAGTTGCATCTGGTTCCTCGTTGGGAGTCTTCAGGACACCGTTGACGACGATCTGTCGGGGCTCTTCCGCTCGAACTCCACCAATGCAGGCTCTAACCTCTTGGCCTGATCCAGACAAGGTCAACTTCCCGACCTCGCATTTTTCCGTCTGCATCCGGCCTTCCTCAAATCCCGGCCGGACAGCGCCGCAAGCGCCCGGATCTTTGAGACCTTGTGCAGAACCTTCAATTGGCTGGCGGGGCGGGGAGGACAGGTTGGCCCGCAGCTTGATGGGGTGGGCCACCGGGGTGCGGAGCGCCACTGCGAGGATGTGCTCGACGCGAACCGCAATGTGGACCGCATCTTCCGCCGGAGCCTGGTCATTTTGAAGGGTGGCGGCCTCTTCAGCGACCTCTTCCGGACCGCAGAGGGCCGTCTCTGAGAATCTATTTCGACGCCGGCGGCCAAGGAGGGCGGCGATTCGCCCACGACGATATTCTTGAGACCCGCGAGACGGATCTGTTGAGGAAACAAACCCAACGTCCTTGATTCGCTAAAAATCTTCGGGCAGCGTCCGACCCCAATCCGATCCATCCTCAGTCGGGTCTTGTGTGCCATGCGGCGTCGAGTTTCATCCGTTCGCGATGTTGCGACCCAAGAATTCGAGTCCGCGATGAGTCCGAGTGAATTTGCCTCAAGCGAGCCGTTTGCCATGGTGCCACTCAGTCAGTCTCACAACGCGTCTCATCTAGAAGCGGGCTCTCCGCTCAGGGTGGTATTTTTGTGTGCAGCCCTCCTCGGGTTGCCGAAAGTGTCGGGTCAATCTGGAGCGCTTGCTCCCACTCGAGAGACTCGCCCTCGGTCAACGGGAGACCTAATAACTTCAGTCCGCGAAAACAGGGTCGAGGTCCTTGAAACGCAGACCGGCGAAATTCAAGGTGAAGAAGTCGAGGTCCAGCCCGGCGATACTGCGAGCGAGATCGCTGTGGTCCGTTTGTCTGCGGAGGTTTCTCTTGACCAGATGCTCGTGGCCCTTTTGCGGCGGAACCCCGATGCGTTCACGGGCGGGAATGTGAATCGCCTCCCAGCCGGAGCGATCCTGAAAATTCCCGACGCGAGCATGGCCGCGGCGGTCCCCTTGGCAGAAGCCCGACGGATTATTTCCGAGCAAAATCGGGAGTACGAAGCCTTCCGGGTAGCCCTAGCCGGAAGGTTCCGAATGCCGTCGGAGGGTCGAAGCAATCGGGTGGAAGCCCTGGTGCCCTCTGTTGAGTCTCAAGCTGCTCAGCCACGGAGCGCGGGGGATGCTTCGAGTTCCCTCAAGCCATCAATCCAGCCCGCTGACAGGGCCTCCGACGTGCTGGCCAGGAACGCCCCCAGTGAGCAGATCATTGGTGGAATTGGCGATCCCGGCGCGCCCTCGGCGGTGCCTACCCAGGCTTCGGCCATGGTTCAGGCCGCCACTCCGGTGTTGGACGTATCGCCGCCTGGGTCACCGGAATCGCAGCTCTCGGCCCTGAGCGTCGTCGTCGATCGTTTCTCGTTGAGCCGATTCTTTAGTCGATGGTCTTGGGTAGTGGTTTTTGGTTTCTTGGCGGTGGCGTGGGGGTGGTTCCGATCCAAGAGGAAGGCCCTGCCAACGGCGCTGCAGCAACGCGTCGAAGTTTCCACAGAGCTGGCTCCAAAATTAGAACCGCAGCCCAGTCTGGCACCCATCCTCGAATCCGACACACGGACTGGACCTGCGGCCCCGTCGACACCCTGGGTGTCGGCGCCTGATGAGGCTCTCGATCCGTCGAAGGCACCGACCAGTTCGCCGCTGATGCTGAAGCCGCCGGTCCCCTCGCTAAAACCTGCTGGGCTCCACAACAGGACACCTCGACCGGCTGCAGAGCCGCAGAGAGTTGCGATTCCGAAGCCGGTTGACACAACTGCCAACAGTTTGCCGGAACTGGGCCGACGGCAGCGCCTCCAAGAAGAGGCCGAGTTGGCGCGGTTGATGGCGGCGTTGAAGAAAGAGCAGGCCTACCAGAGCGACCGCGAACAGGCTCTTGAAATCAGACTCCGCCGTCTGGCGGGTCTGATCGAAGAGAATGAGCGCCGGAATCAGAAAGCGGGATTTTCCTCGCGCTCCTACCGATGGCTCCTGATGGCGTTGGCGGAGCCAGGACTCAAGGACGACGACCCTCAACGTGATCTCAAGCTGCGGTTGCTTATCGAGATCCGAGACTTCAACCGGCACCTACAAGGCCGAGTGACTCCCGTCACTCAGTTGTCGTGATCGCCCGAGCCGGTCTGCTCACTCACAGGCCAGGGCCCAACGATAGCACCGTCTATTCGGGGTAATCCGGGTGCCGCCTCTGGGTTGATAGGGCAACCGGGACGACATTTTTTGGGTAGCTGTTCAAAGAATGTCTTAAGACAGCGCTCTGGATGACGCATTCCCCACTGAGCACCCACGCTCATTGGAGAAACAACCAGCAACACGCGTCTCATGGCGGAAACCATTTTTGTCGGCATCGATCTTGGAACCAGTCGGACATCCATCACTGCTTCCAATGGCTTTCGAAAGACCGTTTGGTCGTATGTGGGCTATCCGAAGGACCATGTCGCATTGAAGCGACTGGGAGGCCGGGAGATCATCTATGGTCAAGAAGCGCTGGAAAACCGGATGTCGGTTCATTTGTATCGGCCTCTGGCAGGCGCCTCGGTGAAGCAGCAAGGTGTTGTGGATCCGGAACCTGTGAAAAAGGCGATTCGCGATTTGTTGGAGTACGTGGTGCGCGAAATCAATGCGCCGGCCGACGCGGTCATCTACGCGGTGATCGGTGCTCCGGCTCAGGCCAGTGTCGCGGGCAAGGCCACCATTCTGGAAGCCGCTGCCAACTGCATCGATTCGGTGATCGTGTGCTCGGAGCCTTTCGCCGTGGCCTACGGCCTCGATTTCTTGGATGACACTCTGGTGATCGATATCGGTGCGGGCACGACCGACCTCTGCCGCGTGCATGGGTCGATGCCATCGGCCGAGGATCAACGGACCCATTACGTGGCGGGTGATTCCATCGATCAGTCCCTCTCCAAATTGATTCAGGACAAGTACCCGGAGGCTCAGTTTTCCATCAATATGGTGCGTGCTATCAAAGAACGGCACGCCTCGGTCAGCCCGAAGATGGAGGAGGTCGAAGAGGTTTTGCCCGTCGGTGGTAAGCCCACGAGTTTTAATCTGACGGAGCAGGTGTATTCGGCCTGTTACACCATCGTACCGCCGACGGTCCAGGCCCTCCAGGACCTCATCGCCACCTACGATCCGGAGTTTCAGGCCAAGATGCGCAACAACATCTTGTTGGGCGGCGGTGGCAGCCAGATTCGTGGACTCGGAAGGGCCATTGAGAAAGGGCTCAGCGAGTACGGCGGCGGCAAAGTCACCCTGGTTGAGGAACCTCAATTCGCGGGTTCCAACGGGGCCTTGAAGATCGCTTTGGACATGCCGACGGAATTCTGGGCCGAGTTCCGGACCAACCGAGAGCTGGCCGCGCAGGGCATGAGCGGTCTGGTCTCCTGATTCTGGCGACGGGGAAACACCTCGTTGAGTTCGGACTCGGGACACTGGGGCACAACCACTGCAGCCCCGGGCGAAATCCTATGGGCGTTACCCCACATCAACGGCTGGATCCAGCCCGGCCCTCGGTCGTGCTGAGGGCGGCGCTGGTCCGACGGATGGTGATGAGCGGCTATCGGCCTGAGACCGATGGTTCAAGCCCCTCCGACCTCCTCCGATGGCTTTGGAAACAAGCCGGCTCGGGGTTGCGCTTTCGGATTCTCCGCTCTTTGGCCCAAGCCCTGGAGCGACGCCGCCGCAAACGTCCGGTGGTGCGCTTGCCAGAGACCCCGCCTCCGGACTCCTCACTCATAGCCTGGCTCAAGGCACATGGCCATGGGATCGCCGACTTGCCCGCGCCGTTGCGCCGCCGGCCCGACCCGGGTGAAATTGCGTTGCGCTGGCTCCGGCGGTCGATCCATCGCCGTCGTCGGCAAAAACACTCCCCGCCGCCGCCGGTGTTGGATCCTACCGTGGAAGCGTGGAAGACCCGCCATGAATCGGGATCTCCACGGATGGTCCGCCCCTCGGAGCCGTTGCTGACGCCCCGGACTCGTCGGCGCAAGAATCCGCGCCGCGTTTTCCGAGACGAACTGGAGTCGGAACTGCCCGAACCGCCCCAGCGGCCCGAACTGACTCAGCGTTGGCACGGTGGTGAGCCTTCACCAGCGACCGCACCGACAGGGTGGGTTCCCCCGGCCGAACTGGCACGACGCCAGCGAGCCTCAAACCGCCAGTCTGGATCCCTTCGGGTACTGCTGTTTGGCCTGCGGGCACTGCGTCGCACCGTGCGCATGGCGTTGCGACTGCGAAAGGTTCCCCCGACAGCCGAGGCCCCCCAGACTCCGCGCGCCTTGGAAGATCAGGATTTGGAGGCCAGCCTTCAGAAGGTCTTGGAGCGGTTGTTTGATGGACGATTCCAGGACGTCCGCCACAGTCGTGACCTCCTTCGGGGTGTCCGCCAACTGTTGGAGGCGGATACGGATCGACCGCTCGAGAAGGATCTCGCCCTCAAAGACGAACAAATCCAGATGCTGGAGCAAAAGATCCGGCGTCTGGCGGATCTGCTGAAGGAGAACGAACGTCAGCGCGAACTCATGCGCACCACCGGCGGGGTTAAGGTGCAGTTCGTCTCCGGAGTGGGCGCAGTGGACCCTGGGGTCAAGTCCGGGGATCCGAAGCGGAAGGTCAAACTCGACCTCATGCGCGAGATTCGCTCCATGAACCGCGAGATCCGCAGCGAGGTGAAGGCCTTGGCTCGATCGTCATCATCGCCAACGCCAACACGTCCCGAGGAGCTAGTCCTGGGCCCTCAAGCCTTGCCATCCGAATTGCTGCCGAATCCAAAAGCAGCGGAGTCTCCCTCGACCGAACCCGTCGAGTGAGTCCTCCCGCCCTCATCGAGGCGGCACTACCGTTGAACCACCCTTTAACCACCGTTTTAACCGGTCATGGACTGGTGGCGAGCCGCAGGGCTCATGAATTAACCGGTTGAAGCGACGCTCCGAAACTGCTAGCAACACCCCAGTGGGTTCTGAGTCCACCTCCAGTGAGCGAGTTCTCACGGTCCTTCCGACCGTTGTGCGGCTCCGTTTGGGCGGTGTTCATCAGAAAGTCGGACTCGATTCTGTATGTATTTTGTGACCAGAGGGGCCAGCCGCGGTTTGCTCAAACCGCTGTTTGCTTGTTTGTGTCTGATCGGATGGGCCAACCGGGTCACAGCATTTCTCGCCGAAAACGCGGATCTGACTCATACAGCATCTCCTCCAAGCCAGGTTACGGTTCAGGAAGGGGAAACCGCCTACCGCATAGCGCGTCGCTACAAATCGGATGCGGTTACCATGGATCAAATGCTCTTGGCGCTCCTGCGCGAGAATCCAGGAGTGTTCCAGGCCGGCAGCCTTCATCGAATCCGGGCCGGATCGGTCTTGGCAATCCCATCCCATCCGGCGGTCCAGAAAACATCGCCCGTCGAAGCTTCTCAGATCGTCCAAGGTCAAAACCGTCGTGTTTTGAGCGAGGGCCCGCGCGTGGGAGCCAAAGTCGGTGTCGCTGACTCAGTTCTACCCAAAGAGTCCCAGGCCAACGTCAGCAGTGTGCGGCCTTTTGCTGAAACCGCCCGTCCTGAAGTTGTGCGTATTCCAGCGACCACTCTTCCGGATGCTCGGCAGAGCGCGGTGATGAGTGACCCCAAATGGACTAGACTGCGTTCATTAGTCACGGGTTGGATGGGGCTATTGCTGATAATCTGTGTGATGCTGTTGTTCCTGTATCGCAACCGAATTCAGGATCGACTCCGACGCCGACAACCTTCCTCGGCATCGAATCAATCCAGTTCAGGATCCTTGGAGCGAAGAACCCCAAGTGTTCTGCAAATGATGGTGGGGGTGCGGGATTTCAATCGCCAGATGCGCTTGGAAATCAAAACCTGGATCAATTCCCAGGGACGGCTTTCTAAATCAATCCTCCCATCGGGAAGCGATTTGAAACCCTCTGCCTGCGTCACTGAATCATTCAGTTTTCAACAGATTGCCCAGAGTGATTTTTTTGTCCTGCAGAATCACACTCCAATATCTCAGTTGATAGAAGCAGATCGAGGTGTCCGCTTCTTGGGCCATGGCTTACATTTAGATTTCAAATTTTTTAGCCATAAACCCGCGGTTTCTATCTTGGGCCCAGTTGCTTCAGAACTTAATGCCGTAGGAATCTCCGAAACTCCTTCCCTTACTTCTCGTTCATCATCTCCGCAAACGACCGTTCAGAACAATAAATCCATGAAACAATCCGGATTTTCATTTTCACCTGCCGACTATTTGGCCAACCAGCAAATCCAAATGATGAGCTTGGAGGAAGAGGGGGTTTACATTCGCTTGTTATCTTATTGCTGGCAGAATGGTTCAGTCCCCAAGAATCCTGAGCAAGCGGCACGCCTGGTTGGCAAGGGTGCTTCAACCACCGTAGTTGCCTCGGTGTTGTGCCTGTTTCAAGCGACCCAGAATCCCGAGGAATTGACGCATTCGGAGCTTCAGCGACAACGGAATCGTCTGGCGCACTGGAAGGAAAAGTCTGCGGCCGGTGGTCGGAAGTCGGCTGCGAGCCGAAAGGGTGGATCAACCACCCTTAAAACGGTGCTTGAAAAGCCGCTGCCAACCAGGAGTGTAGATACTCAAAAACCACCAACTCGGGTCCCGTCGCCTCAGAAACTTACCCCGTCGCCGCCTCTTGAAGTCGTTTCAAAAGCTCCGGAACTCGACTCTGAGGCCTCCCAAGAGGCGTTTGAGCGGTATGCCATTGCCGTGGGCCTATTGGCGACGGACGGGGCCTTTCTGCACCGGCAATGGCGATCCAAGGATTCGGAGCTTCGGACGGGTTGGACTTCTGGGTGGCGGCAACTCCTGACTGCCTGGAGGGATCAAGGGCGATTCCCGAGCCAAGCCAGCAATCTTGGGGATGGTCGAATATCCGAGAAGGAGCGTATCGCTACACCGCTAACAACAAAAACAGGAGCAACAGCAGTGATTCCGCCTCAATTGTCCCGGGATTTCCCCAAGTTCGTAGCGTCCCAAACGCCCTATTCGTTCCGGTTTGATGGATTTCAAACCGCGGATGGTTTGTAGTCGTGACGATTCCTAAGGGCGGGTTGACTGAGTTGCAGTTTCCTTCAAACGGGTTTCATGGATGTCTCGTTATCGGCCTTCGTCGACTCCGTGGCTCGCTCGGCGGATTCGTCTCGAAAAAGAGTCTGCCCCGTTCTCCGTTTTCTCCCAATGTATTCGCTCCCGATGAGCTGTTGAAGGATGTTTAGGTTGCCAATAAAAACCACGGACCCTCTGCCGTTCCACCGTGTTCAGGTTCAAATTTTGTTTTAACGCACGGACTGCGGAGAAGAGGCTTCTACAGCACGGGGCTTTGGAAGCAGATCGTGCGTTGGATGAGTACCACCGAGTTCTGTGGTTCAATACATGAGACTCAAATCTTTATCGCCCCTGTTTAAAGTGGGTAGTGTTATTTTAAATTTAATAATTGTGATTCAATGGCGATCGAAAATCTGCGGATTAGAATTTTTGAGTGCTGGGTCCGCATGGTAAATTCTTAGGAATTATTTTAAATTTTTGTTTAAGATATTTTCATATGATTTTCGATGTAATTCTTGATGCTGTGTCGTGATTCTCAGTGATGAATATTGTTTGCGGTTGATGTTTTGCATTTCCAGCGCGCGCTGCCTGAGTTAGTGGTGTTGGAGTTCTTTACTTTAGGAAATTTGCGGTTTTGCAAATATTGTTTTTTTGGTGATGTGAATTTGGTTTTCAGAAAGGGCAGGGGTGGTGTTAAAAACGTGGAACCTAGTGTTAGATTTTCGAGCCGCATCTTTGGAGGTATTTGATTTGGAAACCGGCTTTTTTGAATGGCTGCTGATATTTTATATTTTGATTTGATTTCATAAAACGCTATCGTGCGATTTATATTTATATTATAAGCATGCTAAATTTTAATCATGCCATGTTCTTTAGATTTGCTGGGGTCTTATTGTGATGAGACGTTGGTTGGGTGCTGTATCCCACGCGAGGCGTCGATCGAATCCGTGCGGAAATGTTCCTCGATCGTTCACCGAGGAAATCTCGGACTGAGGCCGGTTGTGACTGGCGCGAATTAAATGATCTCTTCCACTAGCGGTTGCGCTCCGGGAGCAGTCAGAGGCCATAAAGACCGGCTCTTAGGTGGTGGTGCTACGCTCGCAAAATTGGGCCAGACGGTGAAATGGATAGCCTCCCTGTGTGCGGATCGGTCGGGCTACCGAGGATGGAACGAGCCACCTCCATGAGCCTGGTTGCGCGAGGGTTCGAAAGGTAGGAATCGGTCCACCGTCGGCTCGGTGTGGGTAGAAGCGTCGGGTGGTCCAACGGCGTCGGTTGTTGCTCGGGCCCGAACGACTTGGAAACGGGCTGGGTTGGGAGCCGATTCGGGAGACGGCGTTGGGTGGAAAACTGGGCCGTGGAATGGCGGGCGTCCGGTCGAGTTGAAGCCGGGTCCGGGCATCCCCGAACGATAGATCGGATGCCTACCCACGTTGAAACCGGCCATGAGCCGAAGGGGAGTCGGCGATGAGTCTGTGACCGACCCGATCCCACGGAGGGGTTATCTCGAGGCGGGCCGCTCCGAGGGAGGGATGATCGGTGGAGAGCGCGTCCAATGATCTCTTTTAGGCAGTCATCGACCAGTAGACTTAAAGCCTTACAAAACACAACAAATCCATTGAGTTGTGTTTTAAAAACCCATAAAAACTCTGATTCAAGAAATGAAAACCCAGCAAACGCCCCTTGAAATGGCGGAAAAAAGCCCGACAAATACCCATCTGATGGGTGTTGTTGGATTGAAGCTGGGTTTATTGGAAATCATCAGCACCTCACGAAAAAGTCCCACCTCGGACGCCACCGATCCACTGAACGTCCGTTCGTTGGCCGACCAGGTGGGGGCCTCGTTGCGAACCGTCGAAACAACTCTGGCTCGCATGGTACGGGAGGGGTTGATCTCGGTGGCTCAATCCAAGCGCGGCCGTGGCGGTTGGGTCCGCTACGCCATCGCCGCTGGGTTGCTTGAAGAAATCCAGAAGGCTCAGGCGGAGGGAACCTGGCCCTCGGCCCTTTCGGCCCCGTCGCGATTGGGGCGTTCGGGAGGCTGGCCGCCCCGACTGCCTGGGGCAGAATCCCACGGCCACCTGTCCGGGTTTTCGGGCAACCTGGGTGGGGGTGCAAGCTCCCGTCCCCGAGTCGTCCAAAACTCTCGAGAGATTCCCGATGAATGGCTGGAAGTGGATTGTTCATTGTTGCATGAAGAACAGGTGATGTTGGGTCCGAGTCATCTTCGGCAGGTATGGAAATGGGGCAATGTGAGCCTCGATGAATTGCGCCTATCCATCGAGGCCTTCGCCTTCGACATTCGGGTCAACCGCAAAACAATCAGGATGGGATCGATCAATGGATTTATGGAGATCCTCAAGAGCGGTCCTTATGGACCTCCCGCTAACTTTGAGACTCAGGCGGACACCGTACGCAGGCAAAACATAGAACGACTGGAAGCCTATCGGGCGCGGCAGAAAGATCTGGATCGACGGGAGTCCGAGCTTGCCTTTAGTTTATGGCGGGACGGCATGAGCGAGGCGCGCCTCAGGCAATGGTTACCCGTGGAACTTCAAGACCAACCGTTGGAAAGTCATGCCGTGCTGAGCTCCCTTCGATTGATATACGAGCAAATGCCTCGCAAGGGAATGTGATTGAGTTCTGGCCGCTGAGTGCACCGTACCCGGGCCTTTGGGCGACATGGGCGGGCTGGTTGCCAATGACTTGAGCTGACTATTTTGGACTCAAAACGCAGTTGAAACCATTCATGAGACAATTGGGTTCGTCGCTGTTTTCAGTGGGTCAGTAGCACGGGAGGGTGAGTTTCCCAGCGACGAAGTAGAGCATGGCGGTCATGTATTCCACCGTACGGTACCCGCGAGCCTTACGCTTCACGGCCGAGAACAGTCTGTTGAGACCCTCCATGAAGGCGGTCGTCAGACCTCGAGTCCAATGGGCCAAGATCCCCTCCAAGTGACCCTCGACCATCCGGGCAGCTCGGGCCATCGGCTCGAGCAGTTCTCCGGTTTGGCCCCGCATCGCGTGCACCCAGGCGCACCAGTTTCGGAACAGCTTCCTGGCCTCCTCGGCATCCTTCCGCTCGTAGATGCCTTGAAGCACCAGCCTCATCTGGTAAGCCATGCCCGTCACACATCGTTCCAGGGCCATCGACTCCCACTTCTGGGCTTCCTTTTCCGTCCAGTTCACCCGGTTCTTGAGCCACATCCAACGCAACACCCACCTCAAAGTGGCTGGTTTTCATTCGCCCATCCCTGGCTGGTTTTGACCGCCCGCTGACATACAATCACCTGATCGACCATTCGACGGTTCAGGCGAGTCAAAGGCGTGTCGGGAAACAGGTGTCCAAACTGGATCGCGTACGCACCGATCTCCTGAATGGTTCGGGGTCGATTGCGTTTCTTGGTGTCGGTTCGAACATACTCAGCCCACCGAAGCGCAACCTCGGAGACACTGTGTCCACCGTCGGATCGAGCCACCAGTTGGTGAAGGTAGTGGACCACCGCATCCCGAACCGTCTTGCCATGAACGGCCAACTGTTCGTCCCACTCGGTGGTGGTGATCGATGGGGTAGGGTGAGGTGTCGACGACGCTGAGGTCAGAGCGTGGTGAAGGTGATCACCGACCGTCGACGCGATGTGTCGAGCCGTCGCGAGAGCTGCGGCCTTGTCGGAGAACGACAACCGTGGTGGACCGTTCCAACCACGCTTTCGAAGGTCGACGTCGTAGTAGGTGTGACCGTTCCGACGGTAGCTTCGAACCCTGGGGTAACCCGACCGAATCAGCCCCATGTCCAGGCTCCCTTTGGGCTTCGGTTGGAGGATAATTGGAGGAAAGCACCATGGGTCCAGGTCTTCTCGGAGACCGTGAACGTCGAGAAACCCCAATGAAATTGGGGTATTTGAAGTGGTGTCCCGACCAGGAATTGAACCTGGATCAACGGTTTAGGAAACCGTAGCTCTATCCATTTGAGCTATCGGGACGGACCAATGTTTACGGGGCTTTGGTGCGGTTTTGGCGTTGTTGGCAACTGTTTCGCCTAACACAAAGTGGCCTGCAAATGCACCGCTGATGCCTTGAAGCCAAACACTGCCGACGAAATTGGATGCTGCCAAGTCCAACCCGGCTCGAGTCGGTTAAACCCTGCATGGGTTGCAGAGGTCGATTTAAGATCGTTCGATTGCCAAGTCTTGGAATCCAAGTATGGCGATCCATGACACCCATGACCTGGAATTCTCGGACGGTGAACCGAGGGAGTTTCAATTGGGTTTTCTTGGCGATTGGTCTTTGGCGTCAAATGGGTTGAAGATCGCGCATGCGGATCATCTGGCATGTGCTGGCGGTGGTGAATGCGGCGTTGTGGTTTGGGGCAGGGTTGTTTCTGACCGTTGTGGTGGGCCCGAACTTTTTCTCGCCGGTGGTGACGGATTTGGTCGGGCGGCAAAATGCAGGGCTCATCGCTCAGTCGGTGCTGGCCAAATACTTCGTGCTGCAAGGGGTCTGCACGGTGGTGGCGTTGGCGCTGCAACTACGATCTGGCACCGGTGGTTCTGCCTTGGCGCGACGCTCACGCTGGGGATTGGCCGTGGTGTTGGCGCTCGTCTGTGTGGGCGGGTTTTGGCTGCAGCCCAAATTGGTGGAGTTGAATCGGCAACGGTACGCGGCCACGACTTCCGCCGAGGAACGCACGGTCTTGGCCCGGCAATTCGGGATGTGGCATGGGGTTTCGCAAGTCGGTAACTTGCTGTTGCTCATCGGGGCTTTCGCGCATTTGGTGATCTTGGCTCATGGACCTCAGGCGGTGAGGTCTTGCGATTTCAACCAACCGAACCCGTGACGAGTCTCGTTGGCCGGAAGCGGGGCGTTTTTGCGGTTGGATAACTCGGCTACCTGCGACCTCGATGATCGTCGATTTTTCTGGGTATTCGCAGCGAGAGATTGGGCCGATTCGGAAAACCGTGCTTGAATCCCCAACGGGTCATTCGATCCTCGAGGCATCTCCTATTTCCTATGAGCAAGCCCACCGCAAAGAAATCTCCCGCCAAAAAGTCCGCCAAGGCCCCGGCCGCCGCTGCCCCGGCTGCTCCGGTCGCCGAGGCCGCCAATAATTTCCCGAAGCTGCACAACGCGATGTGGCCCGGATTGGTCGGCAAGGGCGGGGCGGGTGCCGAGGCGTCGATCGATTTGGATACGATGCTCGACTACACGGCCAAGGCCGAGGTCAACGGCGTGAAGTTCGATGGCGTGGATCTGTTCCTGTACAACCCGCACGTCGATATCGACATCAGCGATGACGGCATCAAGCAGTTGGCCGACAAGATCCAGTCGCGCGGGTTTGTGGTGGGCTCGGTGGTGGCTCCGGTTTGGTTTGATGGATCGGCCATGGGCGATGCCACGCAGCGCGCCAATTGGGTGACTTCGGTGCGCAAGGCCTGCCGCATTGGTCAGAAGCTGCGCGATTTGGGCGTGCGTCCCTACGGTGTGGTTCGCATCGATTCGGCCGCGCCGGTGACCGCCTGGGACAAAGACCCCAAGGGCAACACCAAGCTCATCGCCAAGACCTTCCGCGAGGGTGGCAAGGTGGCCAAAGACCACGGTGAGCGTCTGGCCGCCGAGGGCGAAATCTGCTGGGGTGGTATGCACTCCTGGAAGTACATGATCCAGACGCTGGAAGAGACCGGCATGCCCAAGGTGGTGGGCTTCCAGGCCGACATGGCGCACACGCTCCTCTACACGCTGGGCTACAATGCCCCGACGGCTCATCGCATCGTGCCGCAGAACTACCACTGGGAGCCGGAAGCCTTCCACAAGGCCATGAAGAAGATGACGGCGGCGCTGCGCCCCTGGACCATCGACTTCCACGTGGCTCAGAATGACGCGACGGTGAAAGGCTCGGGCGACCACGAGAAGACGGGCAAGCACTGCTTGGCGACCGACCCGAACGGCAAGCTGAACATCGCCCGCGATGCCGGTTACTGGCTGCGCGATGACGCCGGCAAGGTGACCAAGAAGTTCCAGCACATTTGCTGGGACGGCTGCATGTTCCCGAACGACGTCATGGGCAAGCAGGAGACTTGGAACAACATCCTCGCGGCGATGATCCAGGTTCGCGAGAACCACGGCTGGCGCGCCTGATCGCGGCCTGAGTGAACCCAATCAGCCCCCGGAGTCGGCTCTCGAGGCCCTCCCGGGGGCTTTTTACTTCATCGCTCCGGAGGGAAGATTGTTGGGATTATCTGTTTTCTATTGCGCCGATAGACGGAGAAATCTTTTCGGTCTGTGGTGAGAACCGGGTACTCCGAGTGCAACTCGCTCATGCGGACCACGCACAGATCACAAAGATCCGGAGTCTGATCAGAAAACCTTTCGGCAAGATCGACCAAATGTTCCCGGTTGGCATCCAGGTCGAATTCCAAGGTCAACAAGCCAGAGGACAGGACCTCAAGGACCAGTGTCGCACTGCCAAGGAGGTAGGCTGCCTCGGTTAACACAGCCTCGCAGGTGATCAGGGGCGTTGTGACCCTGTCTGCTAATTCCACCGCCCATGCATGGTGCTCATCCCTTGCATTGAGAAAGGCCACCAGAAAGCCCGTGTCGGCGATCCCTTTCATCGCCGCGAAAACCCCTCTCGCATGGACAGGTCCCTGGGCAGGCCCTTCGCTTTGCCTGCCAACGCCATCCAAGGCTTGTCGTCTCCAGATGACCGGATCTTCTCGAGTTGTGCTCGGACAATCTCACCTCGGGTCTGACCACTCCGACGGGCCGTATCCTTTAGCCATGCGGCGAGGTCTGCCGGAAGACGAACACTGAGTGTGTTGCTCATATGTCTGAATCGTATGACACAATTTTGCCCCTTCACAAGGGTCAGCCAGTTTTCCTTCAGCATGCCTCCCTGACTCAGGCACCTACCGTGGCCCGGGGGGCAGGGTTTCGTGGAGGAAGTCGGTCATGAGTTGGCGGAGGTGGACGCTGGTGTTGAGGCCCTCGTTGATGGAGTGGGAGCGGTTGGGATACGACATCATGCGGAACTGTTTGCTGTGGGTGATGAAGGCGTTCACGAGCGCTTCGGCTCCCTGGTAGTGGCAGTTGTCGTCACCGGTGCCGTGGATGAGCAGCAGCTTGCCTTGCAGGCGGTCGGCGAAGGTCAGCGGCGAGCCTTGGCGGTAGCCTTCGGCGTTGTCGGAGGGAAGGCCCATGTAGCGCTCTTGGTAAATGGTGTCGTACAGGCGCATGTTGGGGACCGACGCGATGGAGATGCCCGCGGTGTAGAGGTCGGGATGGCGGAGCAGGGCGTTGAGTGTCATGGACCCGCCGCCGCTCCAACCCCAAATGCCGACGCGCTGGGGGTCGAGGTACGGACGCGTGGCCAACACGTGCTTGAGGGCGGCCGCCTGATCTTGCGAGGCGAGAATGCCCACCTGGCGATAGATGGATTTGCGCCAGTCGTGGCCCCGGGGTGTGGCCGTGCCGCGGTTGTCGAAACTCATCACCACATAGCCCTGCTGGGCGAGCATCCAGTGCCAGAGTTGGCTGGATCCGCCCCATTGGTCCTTCACGGTTTGTCCGGCCGGTTCGCCGTAAACATGCACGAGGAGGGGGTGCTTCTTCGTGCGGTCGAACTCCGGCGGCAGCACGCACCAGCCGTCGATTTCAATGCCGTCACCCACCGGAACCCGGAAGAACTCCGTGGTGGGCACCTTCAAGGTAGCCAGCTTCTCGCGGATCTTCTGGTTGTCGGCCAGCACCCGAACCGTCTTGTGGTCGGGCAGGGAAATGAGCTCGGTCTTGGGCGGCACCGTGAACGACGACACCGTGTGGAAAGCCCACCGGCCATCGGGTGAGGCCACGTACTTGTGGGTGCCGGGAGCGTTGGTGGGCGTGAGGCGTTGTGGGCTACCGCCACGGAAGGAACTGCGATAAAGGTACCGCTGGGTCGGGTTGTCCGGGGAGGCCGTGAAGTAGAGTTCCTGCCGGGCCTCTTGCACCCGGACCAGTTCCGTCACATCGAAGGCGCCGCGTGTGGCGGGCTTGAGTTTGCCCTTCTTCAGACCGGCCCAGTAGAGGTGCTGCCACTGGTCCCGTTCACTCCAGAACAGGAAGCGGCGGCCGTCGCTGTGCCAGGTGAGGTCGTTGTGGGCCTCGACCCAGGCTTTGTCGGAGTCGACCAGCAGCGGGGTGACTTCGCCCGTGGCAGACTCAGCCACGAATACGCGGTTGGTGTTCTGAAGGCGGTTCAATTGCTGGAGCAGCAGACGGCGGGTGCGGGGGATCCACTGGAGGTCGTGGATATAGTGTTCACGCGGGTCGCCCGGGGTTTTCACCCAGCGGATGTCGCCACCGGCGGCATCTACCACACCGATGCGGCAGGCAGAGTTGAGTTCGCCCGTCTTGGGGTAGGGAATGCGCTGAACCTGCGGGTAAAGGCTGTCGGTGTTGTTCACCAAGGACACTTCGCGGACGCCCTCGGTGTCCAACTGCCAGAAGGCGATGGATTTGCTGTCGGGGCTCCAGCGGAAGCCGTCTTGCATGGAGAACTCCTCCTCGTAGACCCAATCGAATGCGCCGTGAATGAGGTGTAAATTGGGCGTGTCGGTGAGGGTGGTGACCTTGCGGGAGCGCAGATCTTGGGAGTACAGATTGCGGTCGCGGACGTAGGCCACGTGGGTGCCGTCGGGCGAGAACTTGGCGAACATCAGGCTCGAGTCCGGGGCATTGCCGCCGATTTGGAAGAGCTCGTGGCTGGTGCGATCGAGCACCCAATAATCACCGCGGGCGTGGGTGCGCCACACCTTCTTGCTGTTGGTGTAAATGAGCACCTTGGAGCGATCGGTCGACCAGGCGTAGTCGTCCACCGACAACGGTTGGGTCTTGCCGGCCGGGATTAATTCGGAGGCGGCGAGCAGCACGTCGCGTTTGTCGGTGGCCGGGTCATGCCGAACCAAGTCCTGACCGGGACCGCCGCTGGCGGGCTTTTCCCAGGTGACATAGCCGGAACTGTCCTCCAGCCAGTGGCCGCCAAACCCTTCGCCCCCGAATTCGCCGCCCTTGAAGATTCGCTCGACGGTGAGGAGCGGGTTGGGGGCGTTGGTGCTGCCGGGCTCGGCGGCGCGGCCGATGGTGGATACGAGCGGAGTTGCGCCCAGCGCGAGGAGCACGGTGAGCAGGAATCCGGGTCCAAGGGACAGGCTCCGGAGCGGGTGCGATTGGGGGTTCGGCAAGGAGGGTTTCATCGGGGCGAAGGATGGGGCTCAGTGGATGTCCACGACGCGCGGTCCCAGGACATCCAAGCGCGGGGTGAAGCCCAGGCCGGGGCGATTCGGGGCCTCCATGTAGCCATCGACCCGTTGTGGTGCGCCTTCAGCGGTGCTTACGGTGACGTAGCTGTTGAAGTCGGTGCTGGTGAAACGGTAGGCCTCGGGCGTGCTGTGGGCGAGATGGGCGATGGCGGCCGTAGTGATGTCGCCGCCCCAACTGTCTTCGAGGGTCATGGCGATGCCCATGCTCACGCACAGGTCACGAGCCTGCTTGGTCTTGGTGAGGCCACCGAGTTTGCTGATCTTGAGATTCACCACGTCCATGGCGAGGTCGGCCTTGGCCCGCAAGAGCAGGTCGAGGCTGTCCACGTTTTCGTCGAGTACGAACGGGTGATCGGTCTGGCGACGCACCGCGAGGCATTCTTCGTAGGTTAGGCAGGGCTGCTCGATGTACACGTCGAGGTCGCGCACGGCCCGCACCACGCGGACGGCCTCATGCTGGGTCCAACCGGTATTGGCGTCGGCCACCAGGCGTTCGCCGCCCTTCAAGATGCCGCGCACCGCACGGATGCGGGCGATGTCCACATCCGGATCGCCACCGACCTTGAGCTGGAAGCGGGTGTAGCCCTCGGCCCGGTAGCCCGCGACCTTGGCGGCCATGGTCTCCGGATCTTCCTGCGAAATGGCTCGGTAGAGACGCACGCGATCGCCGTAGCGGCCGCCAAGCAGTGTGCACACGGGCAGGCCAGTCGCCTTGCCCAAGATGTCCCAGCACGCGATATCGATGCCCGACTTCACATACGGATGACCCTTCAGTGCGGCATCCATGCGGTGGTTGAGCTTGCCGAGTTCGAGTGAGTTTTCGCCAATGAGCAAGGGGCCCAATTCGAGCAGACCCGCTCGCACGCCGGCGGCGTAGGCCGGCAAATAGAATGGCCCCAGCGGGCAGACCTCGCCGTAGCCGATGAGTCCGGTTTCGGTCTCGACACCCACGATGGTGCTGTCGAACACGGTGACCGATTTGCCGCCGGACCACTTGTAGGTGGTCTCGTGAAGCGGGAGGTCGACCTGATGGGCGAAGATGCGCTTGATGGTCATGGGAATGAGTGTGCGAAATCAGGATTTACGTCCCCACAGACGGACGAGCAGGGCGTCCACGTCGGGATCGTGCTGTTGAAGTTCGGTGCGGTTGAAGGGGTAGAAATCGTTGCGGGAAAAGAAGGCCTCGGTGCATTCGGCGAAATACTCCATGGGGTTGGTCATGGCGTAGGCGCGGTCCCAGTGGATTTTACCGGCGGCATCTTTGCGTTGAACGCGCTCGTAGCGTTGGCTGGCCTTGGCGGCTTTGTAGGCGGCGGCAATTTCGGTGTTAGAGAACCCACCGGGCAGCACACGGTCGTGATAGGCGTGGGCTAATTCATGCAGCGTGAAATTGGGCATGCGCCGGGTTTCGGATTCGAAGTCGGGAATGTCGGTGAATTCAACCCCGTGGACCATGGCGGGATCCCGGCCGTTGTCGCGCAACCAACCGGCGCCCGGGTGGTACTCGGCCCGTCCACCTTCGCCGGGATAGGTGCGGGTGAACCAGAGGGTGATCTTGCGCAGGTGTTGGACGGCCGGCGCGGGAACCACCTGGATGATCTCACGCAGTTGGACCGCCAAGAGTTCGAGCCCTTTTTCGGTGGCGGCGCGTTGCTCGGACCAGAGCCGGGTGTCGATTCGGACGGTCCAGCCTTCGACTTCTCGAACAATCCGTTCAGGATGAGAAACCAACGCGTTTTTGGGCGCGTCTGCCAGAATCCAAGAGCCTGACAGCAAAGTCGGGACGACCAGCAGGCCCGTGATCCAATCACGGCGTGAAAGGCTGCGGTGAGAGGGTGCGGGTGGGGTCCGTTTTGCGCTCAACGAGGGAAATCGAACCAGAGGATCGCTCCGCAGTCTTGGGAAGAAATCCATTCTTTCCAAAATAGATTAGACTAGTCTCGAACTAGTCTTACGGTTCGCTTCAATGAATAGCAGCGTGATTTCGGTGCCGTTGGCCGAGGCGAAGAGCAAGTTGTCCGAGCTCATCGAGCGGGTGGGGCAGGGTGAAGAGTTCATCATCACGCGCCATGACACGGAGATGGCGCGACTGTCTCCGGTCCACCGTTCCGGTCGCGCCGAGGCGGCTGAATCTATCGCCCGGATGCGGGCCGGCCGGGCGATGCGTTCCGCTTCAGTCGAGGAACTTCGCCAGTGGCGTGGAGAGGGCCAGCGATGAAAGGCGCCTTCGTGCTGGATTGTTCGGTAACGATGGCTTGGTTTTTTGACGGAGAGGCCACGCCGGTGACCGATCAGATTCTGGATCACCTCAATCAGTCGGGATCGGCAATCGTCGCCGCACATTGGCCTTTGGAAGTGACCAACACTTTGCTGATGGGTGAACGCCGCAAGCGCTGCTCGCCGTCCGATTCCGCCCATTTCATGGGGATCTTGAGTTCGCTCGCGATCCATGTGGACCGAGAGACCGGTGCACGCGCGTTTTCGGAGACCCTCGCCTTGGCTCGCACCCATTCTCTCACGCAGTACGACGCTGCCTATTTAGAGCTCGCGATGAGGAACAAGATCCCGCTGGCCACGTTGGATGCCGATTTGCGCAAGGCCTCCAAGAAGGTGGGGGTCGAATGTTGGCCGCAGCGGATATGATGGAATGCGGTGGAGTTGCGAATCAGTTCATGAGGTGATGGCTCACGGTGTGGGCGTCTGATGACCCGGCTTGGAGCTTGAAGCCAGAGTGTAGGCCCCGTTTGCTCCCGGAACGAATGACCTCGCCCTGCGTTTCGGTGGCCATCCATCCCAGCCTGTTTCCGGAGGCGGTCCACGCCCGGTTACGGGCTTCGTTTCAGACCCGTCGCATTCATGGGGCCTTTCATTACGACACGGCCCGCCGCGCTCACCGCTGGATGCAGGTGCATGCCACCCATTCTCCCGCCGTCACGGCCGACGATGCCCGGTCCATTTATGACCAAGCGGCCCGGGAGTCGGTCGTAGGCTTGGAACCAGGCGCTTGGGGTTGCATCGGATTGGGTTGCGGAAGTGGTCACAAAGAAGCCCGCGTCGTCGCGGCCTGGGCGGCCCAAGGTTCCTCGGTGACCTACCTGCCGCTGGATGTGAGCGTGCCACTGGTGTTGATCTCTCGGGAGGCAGCGCTGGCCCAGGTCCCGAACCTCACGGTCCATCCGATCGCCGCTGACCTCACCGACGTCTCGGACCTCTCCGCGGTCATCGATTCGTTGTTGCCCTCGGGGGCAGGCCGTTTTTCCACCCTTTTTGGGATGCTCCCGAACTTTGAGCCGGAGTTCATTTTCGGGCGCATGGCCTCGTGGCTGCGTCCCGATGATCGCATGCTCTTCAGCGCCAATCTGGCCCCGGGTTCTGAGTTGGAGGCGGGGGTGAGTACGGTTTTGCCGCAATACGACAACCCTGAAACGCAGGCCTGGCTGCGGACCATCCTCGAAGATCACGGGGTTCTGGCGGATGCTGGTTCAGTGCAGTTCCACATCGAACCCGTCCCAGGATTCCCTGGCTGCGCGCGCATCGCGGCCGACTGGGTGGTGTCCCGGAGTTCGGAATGTGTTCTGGATCGCGAGTCCTTCTTTTGGGAACCGGGTGAACGAGTCCGCCTGTTCTTCTCCATCCGGCACACTCCCCAGTCCATCGAGTTGGGATTGCGGAGCCAGGGTTTGCGTCTGACGCAATCGTGGATTGCGGGATCCGGAGAAGAAGGGGTGTTTTTGGTCGAACGATCGGGCGGAGCCTGATGGGTTTTCACCGGGATACACTGCGAACAAAGGATTGCCGCGGGGCATCTTCCCCCCGAAGGTCCCATCGAACTCAATGAGTGACGCCGCTTTTGACAGTGTGTCCGTGAATCCCCCAGCAACCGGTGCCGGGTCTGAGGACGATTTTTCGGTGCCGGTGCCGAGACCGAAGACCTCGATCTTCAAGCTCGTTGGAGAGGTGCTGGATCATGGAGGGCCTGGATATCTCCAGTTCGCCATCACCAACATTTGCAATGCCGACTGCGGTTTCTGCGGGTTTGCGCGCAGCCAGTTCGACCCGAAGAAGCGTCGTTCGGTGACCCTGAAGGAGGCTAAGGACGTCATCGACATCGCCGTTCGCAACCACATCGGGTACTTGCTGTTCGTCGGGGGCGAACCGTTGGTTCACCGCGATCTCCGGGCCATGGTGCGCTATGCGGCTCGCAAGGGCATCAAGCCCATGATTTGCACCAACGGCGGCTTGTGGACCGAAGAGAACATGCGCGCCCTGGCCAGCGACGGCTTGAGCAGCGTCATCATGTCCATCGACGCCCACGACATCGTGGCCCACGAGAAGAACCGCGGTCTCAAGGATGTGTGCGCGAAGATCCGCCGGGCCAATGAGTTTTTCCTGAGTCTGGGAGTCCAGACCACCGCCAGCATCACGGCCAGCAAGCTCATCGAAGATTACGACAAGCTCCCCGAGTTCTTGGAATCCCTCGGCTTTGAGAACTGCACGTTCAGCTACCCGCTCACCGACCTGAAGAGCAGTTACTTGAGCTTTAGCGAAGGCGGACTTGTGAGCTTCACCAAGGATGAGCTGTATGAGGTCTTCGAGAAGATCAAGCGGATGAAGCACCGCAGCGGGTATCCGGTGGTGAACCCCACGGAGTCTCTCGACGAGATGCAGCGGCATTTGCGCGGCGAGACCGAACAATTCGGATGTCTGGGAGGCTACAAGTACTTCTACCTCGACTGGCATCTCAACCTGTACCGCTGCCACTTCTGGGAAACCCCCATGTGCAATGTGTACGAGTGGGATGAGTCCAAGCTCGTGCGCGACGGTTGCACCCGGTGCATGATCGACTGCTACCGCGATCCCAGCGTGCTGCAGTTCGTGGCTGTCAGCGCCATGGACACTTGGAAGGCCCTCAAGAGGGGCCAATTCCTGCAGGCGGCCCGTCACGTGTTCGACAAGCGCAACCTGACGTCGATCAAGGCGGTGGCTGAAGATTTCAAGTGGGTGACCAAGGTGTAGGCCGGTCGGTGTATTCACACCGGCTCGGTCTAAAAATCGTGGTTTGATTGAAATCAGGCTTGTGTGGACAGGGGGGCTTGGCCTATCCACTTTCCCCGCTCCGAACGGAGTTTGTGCCAGTGTAGCTCAGCGGTAGAGCAGGGGACTCATAAGCCCTTGGTCGGAAGTTCGATTCTTCCCACTGGCACCATTCCGCTTTCGTTCGGGTTTTCCAGAAACGGTCGGCCAATCTGTGGTCCCAAAACAGCCACGCTATCCTCTGGGTACCGTCATCGACGCCGGATGATTTCAATCGGAGGAATTCCCGAGCGCTGAAACTTTTCGGTTACGGGTTTTCCTTTTCAGACGTTTCGGGAGATGTCGGAGTCGAGGTGCGCTGGGTCCTGGTATCCTGATGAAAGTGGGGGTCTTCCCCGGAAGAAGCCGATGGTTTCCAAGGGCACGGGCGATTCGATGGGCGATCCGATGGCATCCGAACGTTCCTCACTGATTGGGCTCCAGGGGTCTCCGGTTTGCAGAGAGGTGGAACGCTCAAGGATCCAGGAACCCGACGACTTGCACGCGACGATGCTGCATCTCCTCGGCTTCGGCCACGAGCGCCTGACCTTCCGACATGCCGGCCGCGATTTCCGGCTGACCGACGTCTTCGGCAACGTGGTCCGCGAGGTCATTGCCGCGGGTTAGCGGTGTTGTTGTTGAGCAGTGGGACCGTGGGCTTTCACAGAAAATGCCGATCGGCCAGTAGCCTTGTTGAGCGAGGCGTCCCAGCGGACCTGCCTTTGTTTGATTTAACCAAACAGTGAGCTCCAGGGTTTCTGTTTTCCCCTGCTCCTTGACTGACGCGCCGTTGGCGTTGGTGGCAGGCACTGTGATGGTGCCTTTCTATGCCAAGAAAGCGGGGGCACCTCAGGTGAGGTGCCCCCGCCAAAATCAGCCGTAAGGAGTGGCTTGTGAGGAATGTATTTTTTGGCGCTACGCGATGATCACTGCACCACAACGACGCGGTAGTAGCGCTGGTCGTTGGGGGTGCGGTTGTCGAGGAGCTCGCGGAGGGTTCCGGTTCCCTGGGTGGTGACGGGGAGTCGGACCCAGGTGCCGTCGAGCGACTCCTTGGATTCCGCGGCGTAGATCCGTCCGGGGAGCGACCTGAAGGTCAAGCGGGTCGCGGGGCTGGGTCCTTCGATTCGTCGAACCATCGGGGCCAGCACCATGTCGCCACGGCGGGAGAGGTTCTGGATGCGGAGGTCGTCTGCGGCCACGGTGTCTGCCTCGCGGAACACCTCGATCGCACGGAGGTAGTCGGCCAGAGCCTTCTGTTCGCCGCCGTCGGTGTTGAATCCGACGGTGGTGCCGGCTGGGACCAAGTCGATCCGGTTGGTTCCCCGGCTGAGCGGCAAGTAGCTGTCGCCGCCGGCCGCCATGAAGTTCAACGTCACGATGCGGAAGGTGCGGTTGGTGTCGCCCACGATCTGGCCGTTTTCGACGACCACGTCCTGGCTGTCGTCGGCACGAATCACGACGAGATTGCGAAGGCGTTCACCGCGGAAGCTAATCGAGGTGGGAACCCCGTTGGTGTCGCGCACGTAAGTCATGGGAGCGTTGGTCGGGATGAAGCTGAAGCTGATGCCCGAAACCTGCGGGAACTGTCCCGGGGTGCCGCTGCCGGCAACCGCCCACTCCATGGTGTCTCGCAGCTGCTGTGCCGTGAGTGTGACGAGCGACAGCGTGTTGTTGAACCGGAGGCTGTTCTCGATGTCGAGCTGGCTGACGTCCCCGGCCTGCTTGCCGACGCGCGGGTTTGCGGGAGGCGGAGTCAGGGAGACAAATCCGCCGGAGGAAGAGACCGCTCCGATGGAATCACGAATGCCGCCACCGTTCTTGAGGGAGACCGCGGTGTTGGGATCGGTTTGGCGAGCGCGCCAAAGGTTGGCGTCGGCGGTGAGGTCTCCGAGGTTCGTCTCCTCGGTGCGAACACTCGTCCGGATGCCGTTGAGGTACACCGAGGTGCGTCCAAAGCGGTTGCCGTCCTTGCCGTCCACGATGTTGGCGAGGCGAGTGACGACGTCGACGATGTTGGAGGACGGGGGCACGTTGCCGGTGTCGAGCACGCCCTGGATGTCTGTGGCGTAGGCGCCGCTGCGATCGTCGAAACCGGTGAGACGGCCGGCCTCGTCAAAGCTGGCGATCAGGCGGCCGACATAGCGATAGTTGGAACCGGTGTTCACCACATAGACCGGTTCGCCGGAGGCGGAGGTGAACCGGGTCGGGTAGGCGCTTGCGACGAAGTCTTCCGGCCGCAGGCGGTCGGAGGGCTTTGCGAACACGCTGTGGGAACCGCCGGCCACGATGATGTCGACGTCGCGCAACTGGCTGGCGAGCTCGAACTCACGGGAGAACTGCTGGAGGTGGGTCATAACGATCACCTTGTTCACCCCGAGGGCTATCAGCCCGTCCACTGACGCCTGGATGTCGGCGAGGAGATTCTGAGAGACGCCGATGTTTCCTGGCGAGGAGATCGAACGGAGCTCGGGGACCGTGCCGCCGACCAGGCCGATCTTCTGTCCGCCGACGGTGATGATCGCGCTCTTGGCGATCTTGTTCTTCATCGCGGAAGCCTCCTGGGCGTCGGCAGTGACGAGGCTGGCCATGCTGCTGTCGGCGGCGAAGTTCAGGTTCGCGCTGAGGTAGGGGAACGCCGTGCCCGCGTAGCCGGCGGCGGTGTCCGGGAGGATGAGGCTGCGCACCTGGGCCGTGTTGTCGTCGAACTCGTGGTTGCCAAAGCAAGAAGCCTGGATGCCGAGGGCGTTGAGGATGGTGATGTCGGCGCGTCCCTTGATCCCGTTGAAGGGGGCGGCAGGATCGGCGCTCGCGGTGAAGAACGGGCCGGGGATGTAGTTGTCGCCGCTGGCGAGCACCAGCGTTGCGGAGGGATATGCGGACTTAAGCGCATTCAACACCGACGAAAACCGCGGGGCGTCGTCCAACGCGGCGATGCCGGCCTCGAAGTCCGAGGCGTGGAGCACCTGGAGAGTGAGCGCACCGCCAATGGCGCGGGTGACGGTGAGGTTGACCGGGGCGCTGGTGGAAGTGAGCCCGAGGTTGTCGGTGGCCACCGCGGTCAGGACATGGTTGCCGACCGGCGCATTGGCGAAACTGAAGTTGAACGGCGCGTTGATCGAGGTGCCGAGCTTGGCAGCACCGGCGAAATAGTCGACCGAGCGGACCGAGCCGTCGATGTCGCTTGAGGAGACCCGGAATGCGATGGTGTAAGGTGCCGACGCGGTGGTGTTCGCGGTCGGCGCGGTGATCGCAACCGTGGGCGCGATGTTGCCCGCGGTAATGTTGATGCTGCGGCTCGCCTCGGACACGGCGCCGCTGTTGTCGGTGGCCACGACACGGTAGGTGTGCGTACCGACCGTGGGATTAAAGTTCCAGACCCAGGGGAAGGCGGTATCGTCACCCAGCTTCACGCCGTCTTCGAAGAACTCGACCTTGACCACGATGCCGTCGGTGTCGGCCACGGTGGCAGTGAGGGGCAGGGCACCCTGGGCGTAGGAGTTGCCGGACGGCAGACTGATCGCAATCGTCGGGGCGGCGTTGGCAGCGCGGACGGTGCTTACGCCGGGCAGCGTCACGCGGTAGGCGAGGAGCATGATGTCCACTTGAACCGCGTTGGTTCCGACTGGGACGCCATTGTGGTAGACGACGTCCGACTTGAAGTCGTTGTCGTTGCCCAAGAGCATCAGGTAGTCATCCGGATTTGCGGGATCCTTGAGCGGGATTAACGAGATCGCCTCCCACTTCTCGCTCAGCGAGTTCACATCCTGGTTCGTGCTGGTGTTCAACCCGAACTTCGCGAGCTGCGTGGCATCGAGCAGGTCGACGAAGTCCTGACGGGCGACCGGCGTAATCCCTTCGGGCAGCGTGGTGCCGGTGTTGGGCAGTGATATCTGGCCCGGCGCACCCCGCTCGAGGTCGTAGGCGGTGCCGGCGATATTCGACGCGGGTGCGGTCGAGGCGAGGACGATCCGCTTGTAGGTCGGCGACAGGCCGGGGGTCGCGCCGCGGCCGATGCCGTCGCGTTCCAGTACCAGAAAGGTGCTGGCGTTCAGCGCGACGACTTCGCTGACCGGGGTATGGTTGTTGGTCGTCGTGTTGCCGTTGAGCGTGAGCTGGTAGACGTGTTCGGCGACGACTTTCCCGTAAGTGGCGGACGTGGAGTCGGCGTCGAGCTGGAGGATGCGGGTGTTGCGGCCAAGGCCGCCGGCGCCTCCATCCTGAATGGTGGGCGACTGGAGGAACGCCACCAGGCGTTTGCCGTCGGGGGTCAAGGAGAGTCCTTCGAGCCCCCGGTTGTTGCGACGTCCGGAGGTCGGGGCGGAGTTGCCGGTGAAGTTGAGCCGGCCCGGGAAAGAGCCTTGCGTCGGGAGCAGCGCGGCCGGGGGAAGGATCGTCTCCATCAGTCGGGCCTCGGAATTGAAGCGGAAGATGGCCGGGCCGTATTCGTCGCTCACCCAATAGCCGCCGTCAGCGGTCAGCACCAGACCCTCTGCGTCCAGAGACCGCCGGCCGCCACCGATGGAACTCGCCGGGGCCTGGGGCACCACCGGGGCGTTGGTATTGGCGGCATCAAATCCCGTGTAGGGAAGCCCCTCGCTGCCGTAGCGGAACAAGACCGTCGCGGTGTTGGTGAAGGTGATTTGTCCTTGAGCGACCGGACTATCGCCGTAGTAAGGCGAGATGACGAAGTCGTACATCTCGAGGCGAGGACGGTAGTCGGTGGCACCATCGCCGAATCCGCGATCCGGTAGGCCCACGATGCGGCCGGAGATCCGGCCCGCGGTGTAGACCAGCGAATTGGTGTCGATGGCCATAGCAGAGAAGCCGCCGAGGGTGTCCTGCCGGCCGTCGCCGGCCTTGTCGAAGGTGGCAGCCGGCACACGGCCGACGCCCACCAGGCCCTTGTTGACGAATCCGGCGAACTGTCCGAACGCCAATGTCGCAGAGGCCGCGAGAATCGGTATTGATAAAATGGATCTGGGTAGCATCACCCAAAGAGTAACCGGTCGGAGGTTACGGGAGGGTTGGAACGTTGTTAAGCTTGGGTGAACTCCATTCAGGCACGCCTCCATCCCAGGCTCGCAATGCTTGGTTTCGCGCTTCCTCAGTAGGTCGCAGTAGGGGGCGATGTTGGCCCTGACCCTCCGCGCAAATTTGAGCAGGCATGAATTCTACCCCTCACCGCCAAGCCCGAGCCATAGGGTCTCAAAAGTTTGAAGCAACAGGTCTCGATGGAAGGGCTTTGTTCGGTTAGTAGATCGGTGCGGATGCTCCCCTGTCACCGCCATTC
>CAMCYJ010000040.1 GCA_945883815.1 Akkermansia muciniphila
AGCGCCTGAGCGATCCCGATGGGCGTGTGCGCATCAATGCCTTGATGGCCGCAGGTTCGCTGCCGGCCTCCCGCGCTCTGGCCGATGCCGTGGTGGCCGCCTGGCCCAACCTCAAGGATCGCTGGCTGGAATCCGCGGCCGTGGGTGCCGCCGACAAGGATCCGCTGCTTTTCCTCGAGGCGTCCTTCGCCGCCAAGGATCCGGCCTTCCTCGCCAACTATGTGCCGCACGTGGCGCGTCTGGTGGCCAACCGTCGTGATGCAGCCTTGGCCGGTCGCATGGTGCAGTTGCTGGCGCGTCAATCGGTCGCCACCGACGGCCTCAAGGCGGCCGCCCTCGAGGCATTGTCCGCCGCGCTCGACGCGCGCCTGCAACCGGAACTGGATGCCGCCAACCTCGGCGCCCTGAAGTCGCTCCTGGCCTCGGGTCGGACGGCGGGTTCGGTGCTGCCGCTCGTGGCCCGTTGGAAGGCGGCCTCAGCCCTGTCGGCCGAACTCAAGCCGGCCATTCAGGCCGCTTCGGCCCAGATCCGGGACGCCGCGTTGTCGGATGCTTCGCGCGGCCAGATCGCAGCCAACCTTATTGGTGTTCGCAATATTGATGCGTCGGTGATTCCGGCCGTCGCCGGCTTGGTCACTCCGAGCATTAGCCCGGCGTTGCAGAAGTCCTTGATCGAGGCGCTCGGTTCCGCCCCCGAAGGCGGGATGGCCCTCGTCGAACGGTTCGCCCAATTGCCCACCGGCCAGTTGGAGACGGCCTTCGCCCAGGTGCTCAAGCGGGCCGACTCATCCGCCGCCTTCATCGAGGCGCTGGCCGCCCGCAAGATCGACGTGGTGCTGCTGGGCCCCGCCCGACTGCACCGCCTGCGCACCCACGGTGACGCGAAGATCGCCGTCCGCGCCACCCAGGTCATCGATGACCTCAAGGGACCCGAGGCCAAGGAAAAGGACGCCCTCATTGCCAAGCTCCGTCCGGAAGTGGAGAAGCCGGGCGACGTGGCCAACGGCAAGAAGGTCTTCACCGCCAACTGCGCCGGCTGCCACATTTACAAGGGAGAGGGTCGCAACCTGGCCCCGAACCTCAACGGCATGGGCGCCCACGGTGCGGCCGACTTGCTCATCCACATCGTCGACCCGAACCGCGTGGTCGAGCCCAACTTCATCAGCATTAGCATCGAGACCAAGTCGGGCGATCAGTTCGATGGTGTCATCGATCGTGAGAATGCTTCTGAAGTCGTCCTGCGCGACGCGTCGTCCGATCACACGCTGCGCGTCTCCGACATCGCCAACCGCAAGTCCACCGGTCGATCACTCATGCCCGAGGGCTTCGATGCGTTGGGAGCGGCCGCCCTGCGCGACCTGCTCGCTTACATGACGGTCGATGACAACCGCTTCCGCATCATCGATTTGGGCGGGGCTTTCACGGCCAACAGCGGTCGTGGCCTCTACATCACGCCGGAGCAGGAAGACGACACCGTCAGCTTCCGCAGCTACGGCCTTAAGCGCGTCGAGGACATTCCCTTCGACGTGATCAGCCCGGAGAAGGCCGTCGCCAACGTGGTGGTGCTCAAGGGTGGCGCTTCAGACTCCTGGTCTCGCAAGAACCTGCCCAAGCGGGTTGAGGTGAAGGTCGGCGTGGCGGCCTCCAAGCTGCACATCCTGGGCGGCGTGGCGGGTTGGGGTTATCCCGCAGTGAGCGAGAAGATCAACGCCCTGAAGATCACAGCCGTCTTTGAAGGCGGCGCGACACAGGAGATCCTCCTGAAGAACGGCGTGGAAATCGCCGATTACCGCGGCCGGCCCGATTTGACCGGTTCCAAGGGATTGCCGAGCTGGACCAAGGGGCCCGGCCAAATTCGTTGGCTCTCCAAGAACATCACCAAGCCCGGCGTGATCCAGAAGCTGGTGCTCGAGAGCTACGACAACGAGGTGGCTCCGACTCTTTTCGCCATCACGGCCGAGCTGGGTGCGCCGGCCGGTCCGGAGCAGGCTCAGGCCGAGCCGGTCGCGGCTCCGTTGAAGTGGGGCACTGGCCTCAAGACATTGCTCATCGGCGGCGGTGCGTCGCACGACTACAACCGCTGGTTCAACCTGGCAGACGTGGCGATGCTCAATGCTTCCGGGCGCATCTCGGCCAATTACCGCGAACCCCAGGATGTCACGGTCGAGGCTGTGAAGTCCGCGGACATCTTGCTCATCAGCGCCAACAAGGCGTTTCCTGACGCGGCAGTGCGCGAGGCCATTGCCGCTCACGCCGTGGCCGGCAAGGGGTTGGTGCTGCTGCACCCGGGCCTGTGGTACAACTGGGCCAATTGGCCCGCCTACAACCGCGAGCTGGCCGGCGGCGGTTCCCGCGGCCATGACGCGTACGGGGAGTTCGAGGTCACGGCCTCCGGAGTGAAGCATCCGCTGATGCAGGGCGTTCCTGAAAACTTCAAGCTCAGCGACGAGCTCTACTACTACGAGGCCGACCCGGCGGGAACGCCCATTCAGGTGCTCGCCACCGCCCACTCGAAGTCCAAGAACAAGGACTTCCCGCAGGTCTTCGTGGTCAACCATCCCAAGGCCCGCATCGCCGGCATCACGCTGGGTCACGATGGTATTGCCCACGGGCATGCGGCCTACCAGCAGTTGCTCAAGAACGCGGTGCTGTGGACGGCCCACAAGGAGGCCTGGATCACGGCCAGCGCGAAGTAAGCTTCAGGCCAGGTTCGACGCAGCGCGGCGGGTGTGCCAATCACCCCGCCGCGCTGTTTGTTTTTCGGCGACCGGTTGAAAGAGTCCGCGCGTCGGCTCACAGTGCCCAGACAACGGTGGGTGCCGTTGATGGGGCCCTCGATGAACCACCGAATTCTTGCACCGAACGGTTGGAGAACCTTCTGGACCATGGTCCTGATCGGGTGGGCCATGGCTCTCCGAGCGGGGGCTGTCACTCTGGATTTGGAATTTCGGCCCACCTGGGATGCCAAACCTCTCGAGCTCGAGGCGCTCCGTCATGAGACCGGTTCCGGCGAGTTGCTTTCGGTGACCCGCTTGAGTGCTCTGCTCTCGGGAGCCGCGCTGGAGACCACCGACGGAAAATGGGTGGAAGTGACTCCGGCCCATGCGTGGATCGATCTGGCTTCGGGTCGTTTGCGTTGGACCTTGAATCCGGTTCCGCCGGGCCAATACCGGGCGTTGCGATTTTGGATCGGGCCGGACTCGGTCGAGAACCACGCCGATCCAGCCAAACGCTTACCCGACGATCCGCTGTCACCCGGACTCAATGGCCTGCATTGGGACTGGCAGGGCGGGTACATCTTCATGGCTCTGGAGGGGCGTTATCGCTCCGGCAACGGCCCCATCGGCGGCTACTCGCTGCATTTCGCCCGCGATCCCCGCCGCACCCGGGTGTCGCTCGCGGTGCCCTTGGATCTGACACGAAACAGGGCCCTTCGATTGGACTGGGATCTCGCATTGCTGTTCCGCTTGCCCCGACCTATCTCACTGGCGCGAGATGGTCATTCCACCCATTCGCGCGAGCAGGATTCATTGGCCGATGCATTGGGCCAAAACCTGCCCTTGTCGTTTCGGGCCGGGGCGTTGCTGGATAGATCCGGGGTGGCTGGGAAGGCGGTTCCCCCCGTCGTCCCCAAAGACCTGCCATCAAAGTACACGCCCCATCGATTCGCCATGGCGGGAACCTTTCCCATCCCGCCGCTCCCACGGGACAACCCATTGATCGAGGAGCGGATCAGTTTGGGTCGACGATTGTTCCAAGAGACAGCCTTGTCGGTCGATGGATCCCTGGCATGTGCCTCCTGCCACGCTGCGGCGACAGGCTTTTCAGACTCGCGTCGTTTCAGCTCGGGCGTCCGGGGACAGAGGGGAACCCGGCAGTCCATGGCTTTGGTAAATTTGGCCTGGAAGCGGGAGTTCTTCTGGGACGGTCGAGCCCGGTCGCTGCGGGATCAGGTATTGATGCCCATCCAGGACCCAACAGAGATGGCCGAGACCTTGGAGTCGGTGATCGGCAAGTTGTCCGGAATGCCGGAGTACCCGGTGCTGTTCGAAAACGCTTTTGGGACGCCGCGCATCGACGCCGAACGCATCGCGTTGGCCTTGGAACAATTTGTCCTGACCCTGACCCATTTCCGGTCCCGGTTCGATTTGTCGACTCAAGGAAAGGCGAGCCTCAGCGATCAGGAACGCCGCGGGTTGGAACTCTTCATGACCGAGAACGAACCGCGCATGGGCCAACGTGGGGCCGACTGCTTCCACTGCCACGGAGGACCGCTCTTCACCGATCACCAATTTCACGACAACGGGTTGGATGAAAAGCCTTTGGATCCGGGGCGGGCCCGCGTCACGGGTCGAGATGCCGATCGGGGCAAGTTCGTGACGCCCACCTTGCGCAACATCGCCCAGACGGCTCCCTACATGCACGACGGACGGTTCCAGACCTTGGAAGCGGTGGTGCGGCATTACTCGGAGGGTGTTCAGGCTAGCCCCAATCTGGATCCCAATTTGGCCAAGCATGCGGCCGGAGGGCTCCATCTGAGCCCGGAAGACCAATCGGCGCTGGTGGCCTTCCTGAAAACCTTGAGCGATCCGGCTCCGGAGTCTTCACTGCCGAAACCGGAGCGGCCCAATCCCTGATCAATTCCAGATTGTGCGCGAATGGCTCCATGTAACCGCGACGAGTCCCTGACGTCTTTTTTCCAAAGCCATGACCACCCATCCACTCAAACTCACGACCCTTTCCCTCTGCCTTTGGGGCGCTTGGGTTCCGCTTCAGGCAGCCGCACCCGCGAATTGGCCCGCCTGGCGAGGTCCTTTGGCGAACGGCGTGGCTCCCGACGCGCACCCTCCAACCCAGTGGAGCGAAACCCAAAACGTGCAATGGAAGGTGGGCATTCCGGGGCGGGGGACCTCCACGCCGGTGATTTGGGAGGATCAGGTCTTTATTCTCACGGCGGTTCCGACTGGGCCTGAGGCGCCCGCAGAGGCTTCTGATTCCGGTGGTTCGCCGGCAGAGCGGCCCGATCGACCGGATCGTCCCCGTCGTGGGGGGGCTGGCGGTCACGGCGGGGGCGGTGGAGGCATGGTGGATCGGCCGACCCGAGCCCAGCAGTTCACGGTGCTCAGCTTTGATCGCAAGACGGGCAAGCAGCGTTGGAGCCATTCACCGCGCACCCAATTGCCGCACGAAGGCCATCACAAGGATCACGGCTTTGCCTCGGCCTCTCCGGTCACCGACGGCAAGCATCTCATCGTCTCGTTTGGGTCGTTTGGTCTCTACGGGTACGACCTCAAGGGCAAGCTCCTTTGGGAAAAGGACCTGGGCGATATGCGCACCCGCAACAGCTTCGGCGAGGGCAGTTCGCCGGCCCTGGATGGCAACACGGTGGTCGTGCTCTGGGACCATGAGGGTGACGACTTCATTGTGGCCCTCGACAAGCGGGATGGCCGCGAGTTGTGGCGGCAGACGCGCGATGAACCCACGGGTTGGTGCACTCCGTTGATCGTCAGTCACGGCGGTCGCAAACAAGTCATCGTCAACGGCACCAACAAGATCCGCAGCTACGATCTCAAGGATGGCAAACTGCTTTGGGAGTGCGCCGGGCAGACGGTCAATGCCATCCCTTCGGCGGTTTCCGCCGGGGATCGGGTGTTCTTGATGAGCGGTTACCGGGGCAATGCCCTGCAGGCCCTCCGACTGGACCGTTCCGGTGATCTCACCGGCACCGACGGCATTGTCTGGTCGCATGCCAAGAGCACACCTTACGTGCCATCGCCCCTGCTGGTGGGGAGCACCTTGTACTTCATCTCCAACAACAGTGCCCTGCTCTCTGCCTTCGATGCTGGCTCGGGCAAGGCGCACTTCGAGGCGGAACGCCTGGACGGTCTCAATGGCGTGTACGCCTCCCCGGTGGCCGCCGACGGTCGTGTCTACGTGGTGGGGCGCGACGGCAATACCGCTGTTCTCCGTCAAGGTGAGCGGTTGGAGGTGTTGTCCAAGAATCGTCTGGATGACGGATTCGACGCCTCGCCGGCGATTGTCGGCAAACAGCTCTTCCTACGCGGCCGCCAGAGCCTTTATTGCATCGCGGAGAAGTAGCCTTCGCATGGCGACAGGTGATCGTGGTTCTGCGTTTGACCTCGTACGGATGTACCTCGTGCGGATGTTGACCCTCAGCAGTCGGAGTGGCCAGACTTGCCCCGGTCACCGTGCCTCAGAGAGTTTGATTCAGGCTCTGCGCCGTAGCGAAAACGGGCCGGCGGGTTCGGTGACGGTTTTCGGAATAGTCCCACCAATCGATGAAGGCTGTAATTCTAGCGGGCGGGTATGGAACTCGGATTGCCGAGGAGACCCATCTCAAGCCAAAGCCGATGATCGAGATCGGTGGACGTCCCATCCTCTGGCACATCCTCAAGATGTACTCGGCCCATGGGGTCAACGACTTCGTGATTTGCTGCGGCTACAAGGGGTATGTGATCAAGGAGTTCTTCGCGAACTACTTCCTCCACACTTCGGATGTGACCTTCGACGTGGCCAACAACCGCATGGAGGTCCACAAGCGGCATGGTGAACCGTGGCGTGTGACGCTCGTGGATACCGGCGAGGAAAGCCTCACCGGCGGTCGGCTCAAGCGGGTTTCGTCCTATGTGCAGGACGAGGAGGCCTTTTGTTTCACCTACGGCGATGGGGTGGCGAGCGTGGACATTGGGGCCTCCATCCGGTTTCACCGGGAGCATGGCAAATGGGCCACGGTGACGGCCGTTCAACCTCCCGGACGCTACGGAGCCTTGCAAATCGAGGCGGGCGTCGTCCGTGAATTCACTGAGAAACCCCGTGGCGATGGCGGGTTGATCAATGGGGGTTTTTTCGTCCTTTCGCCCAAAGTGCTCGAGCTCATCGAGGGGGATCGCACGAGTTGGGAGAATGATCCCTTGGTTCAACTGGCCCAGCGCGGCGAATTGATGGCCTTCGAGCACCGGGGATTTTGGCAACCCATGGACACGCTCCGCGACAAGAACCAGCTCGAAGAGCTTTGGGCCTCGGGGCGGGCTCCTTGGAAAGCCTGGTCCACGCCATGAGCCTCCCCGATCCGGCTTTCTGGCGTGGCAAGCGCGTCCTGCTCACGGGTCACTCCGGGTTCAAGGGCTCTTGGCTGACGCTCTGGTTGCACCGATTGGGGGCCACGGTGGCAGGCTTGAGTCTCCCGCCCGTCACGGATCCCAGCCTCTTTGAATCCGCCCGCGTCGCCGAGGTGTGCACCTTGAGCCGGATGGTGGACATCCGGGACCGAGCCGCGACCGCCGGGGTCATCCGTGAATTCCAGCCCGAGATCGTCCTGCACATGGCGGCCCAACCGCTGGTGCGGGCCAGCTATCGCGAACCGGTTGAAACGTTTGCCACCAATGTCCAGGGCACCGTCCATGTCTTGGATGCGCTCCGAGGTCTTGAGGGTGTGCAGGTGGCGGTGATGATCACTACCGACAAGGTGTATCGAAATCGCGAATGGGAGCGGCCCTACACCGAAGACGACACCCTAGGCGGAGCCGATCCGTACAGCGCCAGCAAGGCGGCGTGCGAAATCGTCATCGATGCCTACCGCGATTCCTTCTTGCGAGCCCAAGGGGTGCGTTTGGCGAGTGCTCGTGCCGGCAATGTCATCGGCGGAGGGGATTGGTCCGAGGATCGCCTGATTCCAGATGCGGTGCGGGCCTGGCAGCGAGGGCAGGTGCTGGAAATTCGCCGTCCCGAATCGGTGCGGCCGTGGCAGCATGTTCTTGATCCGTTGGCGGGTTACCTGCTGCTGGCCGAAGCGATGTGGCATCGGACGGCTGCCGAGGAGGCGTACAATTTCGGTCCCTTGCAGGATGATGCCGCCACGGTGCGAGCGGTCATCGAACAGGCACGTGAGGTGGTGGGTGATGCCCAGGTGCATTACCACCCACAGCTCCAAGGGCCCCATGAGGCCGGCCTGCTGTTGCTGGAAAGCGCCAAGGCCCGCAGTCGCTTGGGATACCGTTCCCGCTTGGGTTTGGCTGAGGGAGTGCGCCGGACCCTCCAATGGTATCGTGCGCAGACGGACGGCGCCGACGCTCGAATGCTCTGCGAGAAGGACATCGAGGAATACGCTGCGTTGCTATGAGCCGATTCGAGATCCAAAGCCTCCCTCTGGCCGGCTTGAAGCGGGTGACGCGCAAGGCCCACTCGGATGCTCGGGGATTTATTTCCCGAATTTTCTGCGACGCCGAACTGGCGGAGGCCGGCTGGCATGGGTCCATCTGTCAAATCAACCACGCTCGGACTGTCCGGTCGGGGGCGTTGCGGGGGATGCACTATCAGCGCCCGCCGCATTGCGAGATGAAGCTCGTGAGTTGCATCCGTGGTGAAGTCTGGGATGTGGCCGTCGATGTCCGGGCCGGTTCGCCGACCTTCTTGAAATGGCATGCCGAACGCCTCTCGGAAGACAACCAGCACGCGCTGCTCATCCCGGAAGGGTTCGCGCACGGGTTTCAGGCGATCACCGACAACGTGGAGCTGCTCTATTGCCACTCGGCCCCCTATGTCCCCGGTCATGAGGCCGCGTTGAACCCGCTGGATGTGCGGTTGAGCATCGCTTGGCCGCTGCCAGTGACCGAGATGTCTGAGCGTGACCGGAATTATCCGATGTTGTCCGACAGTTTTGGAGGAATCGCCCTATGAGATGCCGTCATTGCGAAAGCACGTTGGTTCAGAAGGTCCTGGACCTGGGTTCGGCCCCGCCGTCCAACGCCTACCTGAATGCCAAGAACTTGCGCGGGCCCGAGACCGGCTATCCGTTGGTCATTCGCGTCTGTCATTCTTGCTGGCTCGTCCAGACCGAGGATTACGCGGCCGCGGCGGAGTTGTTCGATGCCCACTACGCCTACTTCTCGAGCACCTCGACGAGTTGGCTGGAACACGCGTCCCGCTACTATCGGCAGATCACCGCACGACTGGGGCTGACCTCGTCCAGTCGGGTCATCGAAGTCGCCTCCAACGACGGATACTTGCTGCGGAACTTCGTCGCCGCTGGCATTCCGTGCCTGGGCATCGAACCCACCGCCAGTACCGCTGAGGCGGCAGAGGCCATCGGGATTCCGGTCTTGCGGGAGTTTTTCACCGAGGCCTTGGGCCAGCGTCTGGCATCGGGTGGCCAACAGGCCGATTTGATCATCGGCAACAACGTCTTCGCCCACGTTCCGGCCATCAATGATTTCACTCTGGGTCTGAAGGCCACGCTCAAGCCGTCCGGAACCATCACCTTGGAATTCCCGCACCTCATGCGGATGTTCGAACAAAACCAGTTCGACACCGTTTATCACGAGCATTTCTCGTATTTCACCCTGCACACCGTGCAGCGCATTTTCGCGGCGGCCGGTCTGCGGGTGTGGGATGTGGACGAGTTGCCGACTCACGGTGGCAGCATCCGGGTCTACGGTTGCCATGCGGAAGATCCGCGCCCGGAGGCTCCGGCGGTGGCGGCATTGGTGGCCGAGGAAGTGCGGCGCGGCCTGCAAAGTCCGGCCGGTTACGAGGGCTTCCAAGCCAAGGCCAACCGAATCAAGGACGACTTGCTGTTCTTCCTCATCCAGCAGAAGCGGGCCGGCAAGACGGTCGCCGCCTACGGAGCGGCGGCCAAGGGCAACACCTTGCTCAATTACGCCGGAGTCAAACCCGACTTGCTGCCGTTTGTTTGTGATGCTGCGCCCTCGAAGCAGGGCAAGTGGATGCCCGGCAGTCACATTCCCATTTTGCCCCCGTCCGCTTTGACCGAGCGGAGACCTGATTTTCTGCTGATCCTGCCGTGGAACATCGCCTCCGAAGTGCGTCAGCAAAATATCGCGCTGGAACGTCTGGGGACCCGCTTCGTCACCGCGATCCCGGAGCTGACGGTGTTTGCGCCTGCGGAATGAACCGTTGGCGGCCGATGCAGTGATTCAATTCCGCTGCTCGCGCCAGTCATCGACCGTCATGGCTCGTCCGTTTTTCCATCCGGCATGGCCGTCGAAGAAGAGCAGGTTGGCTCCCTCGCCATGCCGCTTGGCCGCCACCCGACGTTCGCCGCTCAGGGTTCGCCCGGTCGCTCCGTAGGGCAGGTGGGCCGGGTTCCAAACGTCGTTGAGGTCTACGCCGCCGATGACATTGGTCACGGTGAAGACCGGTCGCCACGAGGCGCTCTCGTTGTCGGCCAAGTAAATCGTGTCGGAGGGGCTTTGCACGCGCTGGATGTTGACTGCCCCCGTCACCTCGCTGCCGACCATGTCGCGCGGGCTGCTGAACTGCCAAGAGTTCACCACATAGCATACCACCTGCCGTTTGTTGGGGTAGCTCGGGCAGGTGTACACCTTGATCCGGCCGTACTGGTCGCGCGCGGCAGCGGTGCCTCCGAGGCTGGGGATATACATCTGCCACCAGTAGGGCTCGTTGCCCCGGGGGACTTTCCCGCCGTGGTCGTCGGCATACATCAGCATCGCCAACCCCATTTGGCGCAGGTTGTTGTAGCACGAGGTCTTGCGGCCTTTTTCTTTCGCCTTGGCCAGTGCCGGCAAGAGCATGCCTGCCAGAATCGCGATGATGGCAATGACCACCAGCAACTCGATGAGCGTGAAGGCCCGATGCGGCGACGAAGTTCTGCGGCGAACCATGGTGCAGATGGAACTCCAACCGCTCAGGGAATCAACCGGGCAATTCGAGTCCGAAGAGCCTGTCCCTGAGCCGGAACGATTCAATTGGATCGGTCGTGCTGGCTGCGTCTTCTTCCGCAAGAGCTTCGTTGTTCGCTCGTTACGGGCCTTCAATCGGCCCGCGCCTCGCTCTCGCCTCGTCTTGCGGAAGAATCCGCTACGCCATCCCTTTCCTCCCAACTGAATCGTTCCGGCCATGTCGCATGAAGATTCAGCCAGGGAGTTGATCGGGATTCGGGGACAGGTTTGAATGAATGACCGGTCCAGCAAATCCATGAAAACCTACGCCAAATCGAATCGTTGGTTCCCTATGGTCGCCAATGGCCGGTCCTTATTCCGATCGGGCTTTTTGCCGGTGCTGGTATGGTTTTTGATGGCCGCTGGATTTGACCGTCCGGTGACTGCCGCTGATCCAGCCTCGCCGCGCAGAGGTCTTGTCGCGACCGCGAATCCGGTGGCCACCGAGGCGGGGTTGCAGGCCTTGCGTGACGGGGGCAATGCGGTCGATGCGGCCATCGCCTGTGCCCTGACCCTTGGTGTTGTTGACGGGCACAACTCGGGCCTCGGAGGCGGATGCTTCATGACCGTGCGCTTGGCCGACGGACGGCTCATCACCTTGGACGGACGCGAGATGGCCCCGGCCGCAGCGACGCGGGACATGTTCGTGCACGAGGGCAAGGTTGATTCCCGACTCAGCCAAGATGGTGCCTTGTCGGTGGGCATTCCCGGTGAGTTCGCCACGCTCGCCTACGCCAGCACCAACTATGGGCGTCTGCCGTTGGGCCGACTTCTCGAGGCCGCGGCTCGGGTCGCCGAGAAGGGTTTCCGGCTCGATCGCCATTAAGTTGGACGACTGAAGGAGACGCGGTCGCTGTTGGCGTTGTTTCCCGAGAGCGAGGCCATCTTTCTGAAGGGTCTGCCGTCGGTGCCATCGGCGGGCGATCGCTTGCGCCAATCCGATCTGGCCCGGTCGTACCGGCAGATGGCCAAGGGTGGGGTGGCTTGGTTTTACCAAGGTGACTTTGCCCGCCGCACGGCTGAGTGGATGAAGGCCCACGGAGGTGTGGTCACCGCCGCCGACTTCGACCGCTACGAGGTGGTGCCGCGCGAGCCGGTCCGGGGCACCTATCGAGGCTACGAAATCGTGAGCTTCCCGCCGCCTAGCTCGGGCGGTGTTCATGTCGTGGAGATCCTCAACATCCTCGAACGCTTCGATCTCGCCGCGATGGGTGATGATTCCGCCGAATTTGCCCATGTCGTGGCCGAGGCGATGAAGTTGGCCTTCGCCGATCGCGCCCGCTGGCTGGGCGATCCCGACTTCGCGCGCGTGCCCCGAGGATTGGTGTCCAAGGAGTACGCGGCCGAATTGGCGCGACGGATTCGTCTCGACCGGGCTTCGGTCGTCGCGTCAGCGGGCACTCCGCCCGAGACTGACCGTGACTGGTTCACCCGCGAGCGGAACCGGCACACCACGCACTTTTCCACCGCCGACACCGAGGGCAATTGGGTGGCCTGCACCGCGTCGCTCAACACGAGCTTCGGCAGCAAGGTGGTGGTGCCGGGCACGGGCCTCTTGCTCAACAACCACATGGATGATTTTTCGGCACAGCCTGGTGTGCCCAATTATTTCGGCTTGGTGGGTGCCGAAGCCAATGCCATCGAGGCGCGCAAGCGGCCGCTCTCGAGCATGAGCCCGACACTGGTGCTCCGAGATGGCCAGCCGATCCTCAGCGTGGGCGCAGCCGGCGGGCCGACCATCATTTCGCAAACCCTCCTGGCTATCCTGCGGGTCATTGATTTCAAGAAATCGCCCCGCGAAGCCCTGGCCGCCCCGCGCCTTCATCACCAGTGGAAGCCCGACGAACTCCATCTGGAACGCGCCTGGGGTGAAGCCGTCATCGCCGAGTTGCGTCGCCGGGGGCACACGGTTGCGGTCGATGCCTCGCTGGGTGCCGCTCAGGCGGTGGGCCGTGACGCCCAAGGGCAATGGTCCGCCGCGGCCGATCCTCGGGGCGAGGGGGCTGCTGGGGTGTGGTAGGTCGGAGTGGTCTGGCGGGGCGTTGATGTCGGGCGGCGGTGCCCGAGAAGTCTTTCTGTCAAAAGACCGAGCAGTTCGGATTGATCGACCCGGCCTCGGGAATCCGACGATCGACGACCTCGGGCCTTATCGATCCATCACTCTGCGGATGGCCCGAGCCAGTGCCACGGCGCCGGGTGTGTCGCCATGCAGGCACAGCGTCTGGGCGGGCACGGCGACCCACGATCCCTCGAGACTCTTCCATCCGCCGGTCTGCTGCCATTCGCGCAGGCGCTCGGTGATTTCTCGGGAGCGGGTTAACAGCGCCCCGTCTTGATTTCGGGGCACGAGTTGGCCGTTCGCGCAGTAAGCCCGGTCGATGAATCCCTCGGCCCAGGCGGCAACTCCGACCTCGCGGGCCAGCGTCAGTATCAGGCCTCCGGCGCGGGCGTAGATTTTCACCTTGGGAAACCATCGGGTCACCGCCTCGACATAGGCCCGGCCGAGGGCTTTGTCGTTCTCCACGGCATGGTAGAGCGCGCCGTGCAGCTTGATGTGGTGCAACTGACTACCATGCCGCCGAGCCAAGAGATCCAGAGCGCCGACCTGTTGCAGCACGAAGGTCTGGAGTTGACCGGGCGACAGTGTCACTTCGCCCCGTCCGAAGGCGCCGGGCACTCCGGGATGAGCCCCCAGCCGCACCCCGAGCGCCTTCGCCTCCACCACCACCCGCTCCATGGTCAGCGCATCTCCGGCATGCCCGCCACAGGCCACATTCGCCGAGGTGATTTGCCGCAATAGCGCCCGCGTCCGCGCCCAAGGTTCCCCCTCGCCCAGGTCGCAATTCAAATCCCAGCCGGACGTCGATCGCATGGTCCGATGGAAGCAGAGAAGGGGGACTCGGGCGACTCCGTGGCTCGGGATATTGCGGCCGACGCGGTCAGGTTGATCCCTCGGAGATCAACGGGTTCTGCCACACCAATCCGGGAAAACGCGCGAAGTCGCTGTCGTTGGTGAACAGCGTCGCCCGGTGTTCGATAGCGTAGGCGGCCAGGATGGCGTCGGAGAGGACCGGGCCCGCCGCCATGGCTGCGGTCATCAACTCCATAACTCGGTTGAAGTGCAGTGCACCGGGGACGAGGGTCCGCACCTGAGGCAAATCCATCCAACCTTCCACCACTTGTCGCGCATCGATCAAAGGCACTCGGGCTGCACCGAGTCTGGGATTGGTTGCGATGCGTACGAAGCCGAAGGCGATCTCCAGCGGTATCCCGATCAGTTCGTCTCCGTTCATCGCCTGTTCCCACCAACGACGGGCCGCCCCATGTTGCGGCGTGTGTGGGTTGTAGGCGTAAAGCAGCAAGTTGAGATCGGGGAGGATCACGACCCGAGTTCGAGGATTGTGTCTTCATCCTCCCATTCGGCCGCGAGCCGGTTGAAGCTCTGCCGAGTGAGTTCCGGGGGGAAGGGAGCCGAAAAGAGGGGTTGAAGTTGGACCCCGCTCGGTCGGCGTCCTAAGGCACGCTTGATCGCCTGATTCAACACCACCTTGAAGGACAGCCCGGTTCGCTCGACCTCCTGTCGGAGCAGTGCCTCCGTATCGGCATCGATCGTGATCGTTGTCCTCATAGTTAGCACTGTGACAGCAGAGTTCATGCTGTCAAGATAGCAAAGTCTGCCCCCCCCTCTCGATCGGCAGATCGGTTTCCCCGGACGCCCGTGATACCTGGGGCTGACGGATTCGGCGGTTTTCTGGCCGAAAAGCGGACTGTGAGTAGCGGATGCCTTTCATTCGATGGACGAATTCGATCGATGGCGGAGCTTCCCCGAGGATCGACGGGGCACGATGGCGACGGATCTGATGTATCGTCCCGACGATGAAATCACGATGACCTTCGAACCGTTGGTCTGGCTTGATCGGTGGCATCGATGTGTGGGGATTTGCTTTTTCAACGTCACTCGAACAGATTTGTGATGAACTCAGTTCGGGAATCTTTCCCTGACATGTTTCTGCTCTCATGCGACAGCTCATTACCCGCCTCGGCTGCCTTTGGCTGTGCCTGGCTCCAATTCTGATCGAAGCCTCCCAATGGATCAGCGCGCAGCGTGCGGGCGACATCGCCTACGTGTTGCTCGATTCCCCGCCCGAGATACGACGCTATGACCTATCGACTGGGCAGTGGCTCCCCGCGCTTTCCCTGAGGGACCACCCGACGTCGATGCTCGCCGAGACCAACGCGCTGCACATCGCGTTTGGGACCAGTGTTTATCGCTACGCCCCGGATCTCACCGCGGAGACGCACCTGCTGAATACCGGATCGCCCACGACGGCGATTCTCTCATGGACCAATCATGTGTACCTTGTGCATCCAGCCCATCCCTATGCTTATATCACGTCGTTGCGCCGGTCGGATGGCACCGTGGTGACCGAGGGAAAGTTCTCCTACGTTGCGTTTGGAGGCGCGAGTGTCTCCAGCGTGCTGGGCCGCATTTACGGCCGATCACCGTTGGACATAAATACCGTGGTGCTGAACACCGACGGAACCTTCGGCGCAGTCAACGATAGCCCGTATCATCACGATTATTCGGGTGGAGAGCCGACGTTCGTGCTTGGAGATGGGCGCCGGGTGACCGACAGCTCGGGCATCGTGTATGAAGGGGACACACTCCGGTTCGCAAACAGCTTCGATGGTCGTATCGATGCCATGGATTTCTATGGAGGCAGCACTCCAATCGTGTTGCGGGACACGAATGTCATCGCCTTTTCTCAGATTTATCTGCCTACCGGTTCCGCCCCTGCGGGGGTGGTCGCTCCCAAGGCGCTGTTTGTTCGTGGTACGCAGATCACGGTGTTCGGCATCAACGGTTCAGAGATTACGGTCTGCAATCTGGCGGTTGCCGATCTCAAGGCCGAGGAGCCGGAGCCGGGCAAGCCTGTGGATCCGCGAGGCCTCGCCTATACACCAGACACGATCCTGAGGGATCGTGCGGGGGATCTAATTCTTTACAACCGGTCCCAACGGAGTCTGTTTCGCTGGTCAGTTTCGAATCGAGGATACGCGCCCACGGTGCCACTCGTCGGCGCTCCAGCCCAAGTCGCCTACTCTGCGCAATTCCACCGGGTGTTTCTCGGGTTTGCGTCCGGGAAGATCGACAAGCTCGATCTCGGTGGGGCCGCGAAACAGGTGCCGCTCATCAATACCGGTGCCGCGATCCTCGGCATGACCGCAGCCGATCCGTGTCTGTTCACCTGCGTGGCGATTTCACCTGGGGTATCTCATCAAACCTACGATGAGAACGGGGTCTTGATCACCTCGCGTCCCTGGAGCTACTTCTCGTCGGAGTTCATTTGGAGTGCGGTCAATCGACGCGTCTATTACTTCAACAACCACAACCCCCCCAACGACCTCCACTCGGCAGAGATTGACCTGAACGGCGGGCTCGGGACGCAGTCGGAAAGATCCTACCACTACATAGTGCAGGCGGTGCACCCGATCCGCGTCAGCCCCGATGCCCGAGCGGTGCTGTTGGGATCTGGGGAATTCTATGAGGGGACCGCGCTCACTAACGCGGGAAGCCTTCCGGTCCAAATCGTCGATGCCGCGTGGACCGGGCAGAACTTGTATACTATTCGCGTCGTGGCAGGGGTGACCGTGCTGCAGCAGTGGAATTCAAACAACTATTCCCAGGCGGCATACCGGCAACTTTCGGGGGCGCCCCTGCGGGTGTTGCCGGGGCCGATGGGGTCACTGTGGTGACGCTCCAGGATTCCGCGCCACGCTTTCATCTGCTCGATCAGTCGCTGACGCCGGTGTTTTCCTCCCCGGTCCGCCCATCGGTTCCCGGTTCGCTGACGGCGGTACGAGTCGGTGCGGAAACTGTCACGCTTTCGTGGACGGATCTCCTAGACAATGACGACACCTACGAGGTGGAGCAGCAGCTCCCAGACGCGGTGGGATGGAAGCGTTTGACCAGCCTTGCCGCCGGCACCGTCCGCTACGAGGTCACCGGCCTGGCCTTCTCGAGCACCAATGCCTTCAGGGTTCGCGCGGTCAACGCCTCGGGAGATTCGGCATACGCGGGTCCCCTGGTGGTGGTCACTCTGCCGGATCCGCGCAACCCCATGCCGGCGATCGGCCCACAGATCGTGGAGGCGCTCGCCACGAGGGTGGAGATCGGCTGGGAGGATGCCTCGTCGAATGAGGATGGATTTCGCATCGAGCGACGTGACCTCGGCGATACGGGTTCCTGGAAGATTGCCGGAACCGTTCCAACCGACAGCACGCGGTTTGTCGATGCCGGCGTTGGTGCAGGTCGTCGCTACGAATACCGGGTGGTGGCCTTCAACGCCTTTTCCGCCGCACCTCCGACGGCGTCGTTGACGGTCACAACGCTCGACCTGGATACCGGGCCCCCGAGCGGAAAATTCACCGGGTTGAACGTGGTCGATGCGGCCCCGTGGGCGGTGGTCTTGAAGTGGGGTGCCACGTTTCAGAACGAGACCGGATTCGAACTGGAGCGCTCCGATTATCCGGCTGGCGCCTGGATTTCGGTGGGGGCCACCAGCCGGAATGTCTCGCAGTTCACCGATACCAACGCGGTCCCGGGGGTTCGCTACCGATATCGCGTGTCTGCATTCAACCCTTTCGGCCGCCAGAGAGATTCGTTGACCGTGGACGTCACTCCGCGTGCCGTCGGCGGTGAATTCCTCGGTCTTTCGGGCCGCTCTGGATCCGTCCTCTGTTTCGCCGTTGCCAACCCCTTCCGGATCGAGCGGTACGATGCCGCAACTAGGGCCTGGCTGGCCTTCATTCCGCTGTCCGAGCGTCCCACCGCGCTCCATTGCCAGACGGATTCTTTGTACGTGGCCTACGATCGAAAGGTGGTTCGACTGGATCCCGGCACGCTCGTCGAGACATTCATGGTCAACGCGCCGAGCTCCGTGGTGGTGCTGTTCGCCGCCGGCGACCTGCTCTACGTCGTTGAACGTGGCAATGGAACGCTGTGGCTTGACCGCCGGACCGGCGCGCTCGGTGGCCAGGGCTCACTGGGTTTCTATTCGGTCTTCCCCGGAGTGGATGTTGCGCCGGATGGAAAAACCCTGTTCGCCGTGACCAGCGGGATTATCCCTGCCGATATTCTGAAGATCGATCTCGCGCCGACCGGTGGAATCGCCGCGAGCAATGGTAGCCCTTATCACGGGGCGTATTCCATCGGCTCATGGGCGGCGGTGCTGCCCGGAGGCCGGCGCGTAATGACCTCCAGCGGCATCGTCTACAACACCACCGATCTCACTTATGCAGGGTCGCTGGCCGGTGCGGTGGATGCCGTGGCCTTCACCACGAACGGACTTCCCATCGTGGCGCGCGGAACCAAGGTGATTGCGTACACCGCCAGTTTCCTCGAAGCGGGGGAGAAAACGTTGGGGGCGACACCGTTGCTTCTCGCGGTTGACGGTGCCGACCTGCTCACCGCCCAACCCAGCGCCACGTCGCTCCATGGGGTGGACGTACAGTCGATGGCTCTGGACACCATCCTCCCACCAGCGGCGCATGAGGCTCCGAGCCTAGAGGGAGTTGCGTTTAAACCGGCCAACGCGTTTGTGGCCGCGGATGGCGACACCCTCGTGCTGGTGTGTCGAGAATTGTCGGTGCTGTTCCGGTGGTCTATTTCGCGGCGACGCGAACTGCCCGGCATTCCGCTCTTGGGGTCGCCCAGCTGGACCGCCTATTCCGCGGGCAACAACCGCGTCTACACCGGTTACGAAAATGGGCGTATTCTCAGCGTTCCGCTGGTCGACGGGGCGACGGAAGTGCCCTTCGCCAACCTGCCGGGTTTCACCCGAGGGCTGGCGTGTGCGGGCGATTGGGTGTTCGCCGCAGACACCTCCGGCGCTTGGGCGACTCATTACGTGTTCAATTCCGAAGGCACGCTGATTTCCTCGCGGGACTGGAACCGCATTTCCCGCGCCTACACGTGGGATCCCAAAGATCGGAAGATGTATTTCTTCCGCGACAGTCAAAGTCCCAACGACCTTCACTGGGAGGCCATTGATGCGGATGGAAAGCTGGGGCTGGCCGGGCAGACGCCATACCACGGTGAGGTCAAAGTGGAGGCCCCGATTCTGGTGAAGCCGGATTCCTCGGTGGTTCTGATCGGATCCGGTCAGATGTTCTCTATTCCGTCGCTCAATTTCGCATCGGTGCTTCCCTATGCGATCACCGATGGCGACTGGCGCGATGGCACGCTGTACACGGTTCGGGATGTCAGTGGGCTTTCCCAGGTCCAGCGCTGGTCGGCGAACTATGCACCGCTGGATGTGAAGCAGATCGAGGGACGACCGCTCCGCTTGTTCCCGCTCAAGGGTTCGTTCCTGCTGCTCACGATGGAAAGTGCACAGCCCCGCATGACGCTGCTGGACGATAGCCTCGTGGTGACGTTTCAGTCGGCGATCAATCATCCGCCAACCGATCTGCGCGTGGAGCCGGGGATCCTTGGGGAAAACGCTCCGGCAGGGACGGTTGTGGGACGTCTTCTGGTGACCGATCCCGACGTGGGGGACACGGCCCGGTTCTCTTTGAACGAACCGGTCACGCCCGCGAGCGCCTTCCGCATTGAGGGCGACCAATTGCTCACCACCCGTCCGCTCGATTTCGAGCTGTTGTCCGCATGGGGCGTGAGTGTTCGTGCGCTGGATCGATTTGGCATGTCGGTGACCCAGTCGCTCACCATCACCTTGACCAACGTCAATGAAGCTCCGATCGGAATCATTCTTTCGAACCCGGTGATCCGAGAGGAGGCACCCATCGGGACGCTGGTTGGATTGCTGTCCGCGAATGATCCGGATCGCGGAGACCGGCAGGCCTTCAGCTTCGTGGAGAATCCTGAAAAACTGTTCCGGATCGTCGGAAATCGCCTCGAAGTGGCAGCGGCGCTGGCATTCAGAACGAATGCCTCGCCATTGGTCCGCGTCCAGGCGCGGGACGCCGGCGGTCTGGCGGTGGAGGCGTCTTTTTCCGTCACGGTGATTCCCACACCGGTGCTCACCTTCAGCACGCGCCTCGTCGAGGAAGGGGTAGATCGGATCCTTTGGAGCGATGTCGTTCAACCCAAGCTGGACTTCAACATGCGCTACGAGGCTGACAGTTCCACGGACCTGATCACATGGAAGCCCCTGCTGATCCCGCCTCAGGTCATCAGCACGGGGGTGCAGTCGCAGACGGTTCGCTACCTCCTGCCAGCAGGCGGAGTGCAGTGTTATCTCCGGATCCGCATCCTCGCGCCCTGATTCTTGGTGAAAGCCAGGGGTGGATCTTCCGGTCGGCTCAGCCAGTTGCCTAAGCAGGGGTGAATCGGACGGATTGGCCGGGGCGGCGTTGGACCAAGCGGGGGAGGTCGCGGGGGTCGATCCATGCGATCTTGGGGTAGCCGCCGAGGGTCGGGCCGTCGTGCAGGGTGACGATGGGCTGGCCGTCGGCGGGCACTTGGATCGAACCCGTCAGCACCGGTTCCGAGATGAGTGAGCCGCCAGTCCAATCGAGGCCGCCGGGGGCTGGGGGTTCGGGTGTTGGGGTGGACTGTCCTTGGGTCGGGCCGATGAGGGGCATCGTCGGTCGGTTGGTGCCGCTCGGGGCGTCCCGATCGCTCCGCAGTCGATACCCCACGCGGTCGCATTGGCTGGTGGCGCGCCACTCGGTTTCGAACAGGCGGCGTTGGCTTTCTGCGTCGAACTGCTCCCACTGCGGACCCGGCCAGACGCGCAGCGGGCCTGTGTCGCGATCGGTGACCCATTGGTCGGGTGAGACGCCGCGTGCGGCGACGCCGGAAGGCGGGTGCCAGTCGCCGGCAGGATTCCGCAGGAGCAGGTCGCCGGATCGTAAGGTGCGGCCGATGCCCGCCCGCGGATTCGTGCTGCGACTGCCCAGGAACGCCTCCGCACGGAATCCGCCGGGCACGGCCAGATAAGTCCAGACGCCGGAATCTCCGGGGCCGAAGTTCAGCGACTCCCCGGTGCGGACGCGGAAGGCCCGGTAGGGAGCCTGTCCCCGCGGATGCGATCCGCCGCACACCGCGACCCAACCGTCGCGCAGGGCCTCCAGGCGTTGGCCTTGCAGGCAGAGTTCCAGCACGGGAGCGTCCGGGGGATTGTCGAGCAGGCGATTGGCCCAGGCGGCGGTGACCGGATCCATCGTCCCGCTCGCCGGCACGCCGAAACGGCGGAAGCCGTGCCGACCGGCGTCTTGGAGGCTCACCCCGAGACCCGGTTCCAGGATTCGCAAGATGGGCTCGCCCTCCGGAGAATGGATTCGCTTCCCCAGAGCGGTCGTCATCAGGGCCGTGTCCGGAGACTCTCTTGACTGCCCGCCTTCGGACGGTATCGAGGCTTCGGTTCTGGGAGGTCCGTTGACTGGCACGAAACTCACCCGGTCGCCGGCTCGCAATCGGAACATCTTCTCCAAGTCGGCGGTGTGCGGATCGAAGAGCGCCTTGGAGGTCTGGCCGATGAGGTTCCATCCGCCCGGGCTGGGGATGCTGTAGATGCCGGTGTGGTCGCCACCGATGGCCACGCTGCCGGCCGGCACCCGTGGGCGAGGGGAGGCCAGGCGCGGAGTGGCCAGCGCGGCATCGAGGCCACCGAGGTAAGGGAACCCAGGCGCGAACCCGAGGCAGAGCACTCGGTAGCGGCCCTGATGATGGCGCTCGATCACGGCTTCCGGGCTCAGGCCGGCGTGATGGGCTACGCGCTCCAGATCGGGCCCGCCGTAGTGCACGGGGATCTCCACGCAACGCTCCGGTTCCTGGGTCGGTGGCTGGGCCATGGCCTGCTCCACGAGTCGCTGCAACGTGGCCCGGTCGAGTGGTGGGGCCTCGGGGTGGAAATCCAGCAGCAGAGTGGTGGGGGCGGGGATGATTTCCCGGAGCCCGGATTGGCCCAGGGAGTCCAGCGAACGGTCCAAGGCCGCCGCCAAGGATCGCCCGCGCAGGAACGCCGCCTCATCGGCGCGCTCCGCGAAGCGCACCCACCAGGCGTGGGTGCCAGAGGCGGTCAAGGTCGGGACCATTTCCACCGCTTTGGACTCCCAGCCCCGGCTGCGTCGAGTGTTTTGTTCGGTTCTGGCACAGATCCGCCCCAGATCCGATACCGTCGGTGGGGTTGGAGGATTGTTTCGATGGTCTGTGCCCAAGGGGGACAGGCTCCCCGTGACGCGCCGGGAGTGGATTTCGGACCGGGTTTCGAGCTTGTCTGGGATCGCGGGCTGGAGAACGGTCACTCCTCCCCGTGATTCTTCGAATCCCCACGCCTATGCTCGTTATGAAACGATTGATCCTGTTCTTCGCTGCTCTGGGCCTGTGCGACGGTGCGCTCTCCGCCGCCGTGCGCCTGCCCGCGGTGATTGGTTCGCACATGGTGCTGCAGCAGCGCACCAACGCCACTCTGTGGGGATGGGCCGGAGCCGCGGAGACCGTCACTGTGTCGGTCAGTTGGTCCACCAACACCTGGAAGGCCACGGCTTCCAACGGCGGGCGCTGGGCGACCGAGATCCAGACCCCGCAGGCCGGCGGACCTCACACCATTCGAATCCAGGGAGGCAATGAGATCGTGCTCGAGGACGTGCTGGTCGGCGAGGTGTGGGTTTGCAGCGGCCAGAGCAATATGGAGTGGTCGGGCGACCAGGGATTGCGCCAGTGCAAGGAGGAAGCCCCGCAGGCCACAAACTCCATGATCCGGTTCTTCTACATTCCCAAGGCCACCTCCGAGACTCCGCAAGATCACCTGACGGCCCGCTGGGTGGTGTGTTCGCCTGATGAGATGATCCACTTCAGCGCGGTCGGATATTTCTTCGGCAAGCGCCTCAACGAAAAGCTGGGCGTGCCCGTGGGCCTCATCAACAGCAACTGGGGCGGCACTCCGGCCGAGGTTTGGACGCCACGTGGGATCATTGAAGACGACCCGGACCTCCGGGCTGCGGCCGCGAAGATCAAACCCTTTCCTTGGTGGCCGCATGAGCCGGGCCTTACCTACAACGCCATGATTCACCCCATCACGCCGTTCCGCATCGCCGGGGTAATTTGGTATCAGGGCGAGAGCAACGTCTCCACCCACGGAACCTACCGCAAGCTCTTCACCCGGATGATCGACGGTTGGCGCGCAGCGTGGAAATCCGAGCTGCCCTTCTACTTTGCCCAAATCGCCCCGTACACCTACGACGATCCGACTCGAGCCGCCTTCCTGCGTGAGGCGCAAACCCTGGCGGCCGCGCACCCCAAGACCGGCATGGTCGTGACCAGCGACCTGGTGGACAACGTGAAGGACATTCACCCGCAGATGAAGCGCGAGGTGGGGGATCGATTGGCTCGCTACGCCCTGGCCGAGACCTACGGCGTCGCCGGCCCGGAACACCGCAGCCCGACCTACCGCTCGCATCGCATCGAGGGCTCATCGGTTCGGGTGGAGCTTGACCCGGTGCCCACCACGTTGGTCTCGCGCGGAGGCCCGCCCACCCAGTTCAAGGTGGCGGGATCGGATGGCCGGTTCGTCGAGGCCACCGCGGTGATCGACGGCAAGTCGGTGGTCGTCTCCAGCCCGGAGGTTGCCCAGCCGGTCGCCGTCCGCTTCGCCTTCGCCTGCGACGCCATCCCCAACCTGTTCACCGCCGAGGGCCTGCCGGTAAACCTGTTCCGCACCGACCGTTGAATGGAACGGGTGGGGGCTCTGTCCAGCGATTCGCTCGCGAGGAGCTGCTCAAGACATCGGATGAGGTCCGAAGGGTGAGGGGATTCGACTTTTCGGCCGGGATCGTTAAAATGAAACGATCCCAGGGCAGGGTAATCAACGTCCTCAGGGATTGAATCCGGACATTGAATCCATCGGCACCATTCTTCCGATCCTCCCGCCAGACCGAGAGCGCCGTTGCGTCGCCGGGCTCGGGATCGTCGGGTTGTCAATGGTCGCGCCGCCGTGCCTTCACGCTCATCGAGTTGCTGGTGGTCATCGCCATCATCGCCATCTTGGCCGCGCTCTTGTTGCCCTCGCTGTCTCGGGCGAAGACCGCGGCGCTGAGCACGCGCTGCAAGAGCAACTTGCACCAGGTCGGCTTGGCCTTGTCGATGTACCGGATAGATCATCGCGTGTTCCCGCACACGGTGGATGCCAATACCACCAACACCTGGTTTACGGCGATCATGCCCGACCTGGCCCGCAGCACGAACATCCTAAAATGCCCCACCTTCAAGGGCGAATGGCCGCTGGAGGAGTCCATCGTCTGGGCCTTCGGCAATGCCTACATGCGCGGTCCCACCGGGCCCGACAAGGTGGTCGGGGTCAGTTATGGCTACAACGGCTTCGGCATCGGCTCGGTCAACAAGACACTGTGGTATGAGAACCTTGGGCTGGGATTTGTGGTCAGTCCCGGGCAGGACGTGCCGCAGGTGGCCGAAGATCGGGTGGCGGCTCCGTCGGACCTGATCGCCATCGCCGATTCCATGCCGCAGCCGGGGTACCGGCAGTACTTCTCCTTCCTGCTGTCGATCAGCAGCGTGCCTCCCAAGGATCGGCACAATGGCGGGGCCAACGTGTTGTTTGCCGACGGGCACGCCGCCAGCGAGCGCAACCCCCGCCTGGTCGAGGACACCGAGGCCAACCGACGGCGCTGGAACGTGGACCACCAGCCGCATCCGGAGGTTTCCTTTTGAGCCCGGATCGGGCTGGATGAGTCCTGTGCATCCCCGATCCGAACGCTTCCCCACGCGCCGGGCCTCCGCCGCCCTCGCGCTCCTCGTGCTGCTGGCCGGTTTCCTTGCCGGCCCACGGGCTGCCGCCGATACCGAGCCCGCCGCCCTACCCAAACTTCCGCTCTGGCCCGATCGGGCTCCGGATGGGGCCGGTGGTTGGGGAAGCCCAGAGAACTCCGGTCTGACCGTTCATCCGGCTCCCAAGCCCAATGGGATGGCTTTGATCATCTGCCCGGGCGGCGCTTATAGCGGGTTGGTGACTGGCCCTGAAGGCCACGGGATCGCGCGTTGGCTCAATCGACACGGCATCCTCGGGGCCGTGCTCGAGTACCGCCTGCCTGCAGGGCGCTCGAAGGTGCCGCTCCTCGATGCGCAGCAGGCCATCCGCACCGTCCGACTGAACGCCCGGAAATGGCAAATCGACCCGAAGCGGGTGGGCATCATCGGGTTCTCTGCGGGCGGTCATTTGGCAGCGACGGCCAGCACCCAATTTGACCTGGGCAAGGCCGACGCGGCCGAGACGATCGCTGGCCAGAGTTCCCGGCCTGATTTCACGATCCTGGTCTATCCGGTGATCTCCTTGGGGGACCTCACCCATGTGGGGGTGCGGGACAATCTGCTCGGAAAGAAACCCACTCCCGAGGAGATCCGGCGGTTCTCCTGTGAACTCCAGGTCACGGCCCAGACCCCGCCAGCCTTCCTGGCCCATGCGGTGGACGACCGGGGCGTGCTCATTGACAACAGTCGCCTCTATCACCAGGCGCTCCAGGTTCAGGGCGTCGCCAGCAAACTGGTCGAATTGCCCGACGGGGGGCACGGGTTGCATGGTTATCAAGGCGCTTCGTGGGACACTTGGCAGCGCGAAGCGATTGAGTGGCTGAAGCAGCGTTGAAGCGCCTTCTCGGTTTCAAGCACCTCGGACAGACTTTGCGTCACCCGCCATGCCCATCGATCTTTGCAGAACCCTGAGGGCAGCCCATCGGATCCTTCTCGTGTGGGTTGTGGGTTTCCTTGCGGTGGCGGGCGCTCCGGCCTTGTCGGCGGTTGATCTCCAGGTGCGAGCCTCGGCTTTGCCGGCGATCTCCGGCCAGCGGTCCGGGTTCACGTTGATGGATCCGTCCGCAACCGGGGTCACCTTCACCAATGTCCTGGTCGGCGATGCCTACTTCACCAACGCGGTGGCCCACAATGGCTCGGGCGTGGCCATCGGCGACGTGGACGGCGATGGTCGGCCAGACCTCTACCTCTGCGGTCTGAACGGCACCAACCAGCTCTACCGCAATCGGGGACAATGGAGCTTCGAGCCCCTGCCGCTCGGCGACGCAGCCTGCATCGGCCAGATGTCCACCGGCGCGGTGTTGGTCGATGTGGATGGCGATGCCGACTTGGACCTGCTGGTCAACGGCATCGCCGCGGGCACTCGGCTCTTTCTCAACGACGGCCGCGGCCGCTGGACTGAGAAACGCGACAGCGGCCTGTACCGCCACACCACCGGCACCTCGATGGCCCTGGCCGACATGGATGGCGACGGCGACCTCGACCTCTATTGCGCCCATTACATCGACGTGATGCATCTCCTCGATCCGGGCACCCGCTTCTCGATGAGCCAGCAGGGCGGACGCTGGGTGGTCAGCCAGGTCAACGGCATCCCCGCCACGGATCCGCGTTTCCGGAACCGCTTCGAGGTGATGCCCGATGGCGAGGTGGTGGAACTGCCCGAGGCCGACGCCCTCTATCGCAATGACGGCCAGGGCCGCTTCACCCCGGTGCACGACCAACCCGGCGTCTTCCTCGACGATCAGGGCAAGCCGATGCCCGTGATGCGCGACTGGGGCTTGGCCGTGGTCTTCCGCGATCTCAATGGCGACGGGGCTCCGGACCTCTTCGTTTCCAATGACTTTGCCTCGCCCGACCGCCTCTGGTTCAACGACGGTCGGGGCCATTTCCGCGCGGCCCCGCCCCAGGCCCTGCGCCACACCTGCTTCAACTCCATGGGCATTGATGTGGCCGACGTGGATCGCGACGGCTTCGACGACATCCTGGTCGTGGATCTCCTGGCCACCCGCCACGAGCGGCGCATGCGCCAATTGGGCAAGACGCCGCCGGATCCCATGGCCCGCGAAAGCCTCACGGGGCGTCCGCAGTTCAACCGCAACATGCTCTTCCTCGGGCGACCCGGCGGACGCTATGTCGAGGCGGCCCTGGGTGCCGGCCTCGCAGCCAGCGAATGGAGTTGGTGCCCGGTGTTCCTCGATGTCGACCTCGACGGCTACGAAGACCTGCTGGTGTCCAACGGCTTCGAATACGACCTGATGGATCAAGACACGCAGGACCGGGTGAAGGACCCGCGACACACCCTCTCGGCGGAGCAGAGGAAGCGTTGGATGAAGCAGTATCCCGAGTGGCGCACGGCCAACCTGGCTTTTCGCAACCGCGGCGACGGCACCTTTGAGCCGAAGTCCGCCGAGTGGGGGTTCCGGGAAGAAGGTCTGGCCTTCGGCATGGCCTTGGGCGACCTCGATCAAGACGGCGATCTCGATCTGGTGGTCAACCGCATCAACGCCTCGGTCGAGATCCACCGCAACGAGGCCACCGCGCCCCGCCTCGCCGTCGAACTTCGCGGCAAGGCCCCCAACACCTCGGGCATCGGGGCCAAGGTCCGGTTGATCACGACACCCCTCTCGCAAGGACAGGAGATTGCCTCCGGTGGTCGGTACCTCTCGGGCGATCAGGCTCTCAGGGTCTTCGCTGCTCCGACCTTGGCCGCCCCGACCTCCGCGTCGGTGTTGGAGGTCCGGTGGCGCAGCGGTGCGGTCAGCCGCATCGAACGGCCGCAGGCCAACCACCGGTACGAAATCACCGAGCCGGCTGAAGCAGCGAAGCCCGTTCCATCGCCCGCCCCGGGCCCCGAGCCGCTCTTCGAAGACGTGAGCGCGCTGCTGGGGGCCGCTCCGGCCGGCGAAGCCTTCGATGATACGCTCATCCAGTCCCTGATCCCGCGACGCCTGAGCCGACAGGGACCCGGGCTGGCGTGGACCGATCTGGATGGCGACGGTTGGGAAGACCTCGTCCATGGGGCGCGTCGCGGTGGCCGGCCCATCGTCTTCCGGAACCGGCAGGGGAAGGGCTTCGACCGCACCGAGGGCCCCGAATCCCCTGGAGGCCAGCGCGGCGTGGCCGCTTGGGCCGATGGCCTGGGAGGCCGGCACTGGCTGGCTTCGGCCGTGCATCTCAATGCCCGAGGCGAAACCGTCGGGCAATTGCTCGTGAACCCGGCGACCTCGGGCACGGCTCCACGAACCATCGAGATCGGGCCGGACTTCAACGGCCCCTTGGCCGTGGGTGACCTAGACGGCGACGCCGATCTCGACGTGGTGGTGGGCGGGCAGTTTCGTTTGGGTCGCTATCCTGAGCCAGTCCCGACGACGGTCTGGATGAATGAGGGCGGCGTGCTGCAAGGGGCCCCGGACTGGGGCCGGGCAATGACCCGCGCTGGCTGCGTGAATGGTGCCACGCTGGTGGACCTCGACGGCGACGGCGATCTCGACCTGGCCCTGGCCGTCGAATGGGAGCCGGTGCGCCTCTTCCGCAACGAGGGAGGGCAGTTTCGCGACATCACCACGCCCATGCGACTGGCCGGTCGCACGGGGTGGTGGCAGGGGATCGCCGCCGGGGATTTCGATGGCGACGGGCGCTTGGACCTCGCCGTGGCCAACCTGGGTCGCAACACGGCCTACGCGATGTATCGGCCCGGCCCCATCCGCCTCTATCACGGAGAGTGGAGCACCCCCGGCCGGGTCGAGCTGCTCGAGGCCTGGCAGCGCGACGGCACCTGGCTGCCCATCCGCAATCGCACCCAACTTACGGCCGGCCTGCCGGATTTGCCTGCCCGCTTCCCCACCCACGAGGCCTTCGCCCGTGCCGATGTTCCGCGTGTCTTGGGCGATGCCGCGGCGCGAGCGAGCTTCCTGGAGGCCGTGGAATTCGACTCCGGAGTCTTCCTCAACCGCACCAACCGCTTCGAGTGGCGGCCCTTCCCGCGCGAGGCGCAGTGGGCTCCCGCCAGTTCAGTCCATGTCGCCGATGTTGATGGCGACGGGTTCGAGGATGTTTTCCTGAGCCAGAACCGTTCCGACTTGCTGCCGGAATATTCACGCGACGACGCGGGCAGCGGACTCTGGTTGCGAGGACGTGGGGATGGGAGCTTTCAGGCCCTCGATCCTACGGTGTCGGGCATCCGCATCGACGGGGAACAGCGGGCGGCGGCCCTGGCCGACTTCGACCACGACCACCGGATCGACGTGGGGGTGTCGCAAATCAACGGGCCGACGGTGCTCTGGGCCAATCGGCGGGCCCGGCCCGGCCTGCGCGTGGTGCTCGAGGGCCCTCCGGCCAATCCTGAGGCCATCGGGGCCCAGGTGCGCCTGCGGTTCGCCGACGGTCGCAGCGGCCCGGTGCGTGCGGTTCAGGGAGGCAGCGGTTTCGGGGCTCAAGACGCGGCCCCGGTGCTGCTCGGCCTGCCGGCGCAGGGGACGGTTTCGGGCGTGTGGGTTCGCTGGCCCGGAGGCCGCGAGCAGGTGGTGCCGGTGGGCCCCGAACCGACCGAGGTGCGCATCCGTTGGGAGAAGCCCTGATCCCGATTTCCGATTGCGGAGTCAGGTCGCGTGTGTCCGCGTCGGGATTGGATGCGCGGGATTGAATGCGGTGCGCCGGATGGGCATCGTCGCCCCATGGCACTCCCCGCGCTCTCCGACGAGCAGGTCCGCACCCTGAGTCGATCTCAGAAGGACGAATGGTGGCTGGATCACGTCTTCCGGGGCGACATGCCGCAGCTCACGGTCCGCTCGGCCCTCACGGGATTCCTGCTGGGGGGTGCGCTGGCGGCCACCTCGCTCTACATCGGGGCCAAGACCGGCATCTCCATCGGCGTGGGGCTCACCTCGGTGCTCATCACCTTCGCGCTCTTCCGGTTGCTGGCCAAGACCCCGCTGGGTGGCGGCTTCACCATTCTTGAGAACAACTGCACCCAGTCGATTACCACGGCCGCAGGCTACGTGGTGACGCCGCTGACCTCCAGCTTCGCCGCCTACATGCTGGTCACCGGCAAAATCCTGCCGGCGTGGCAGATGATCCTGTGGATGATCGTGATTTCGATCCTGGGCGTGCTGGTGGCCTTCCCGCTCAAGCGGCGTTTCATCAACGACGACCAGTTGCCCTTTCCCGAGGGACGCGCCTGTGGCGTGGTGCTCGATGCCTTGTACACCGGCTCGGCCGAGGCGGGGGTGTTCAAGACGCGCCTCCTGACCGTGACGTCGTGCGCGACCGCCTTCCTGCAGCTCCTGATGAGCGACGGCTGGATGCGCCTGCTGCAGTTCCAGTTGCTGCGTCTGGACCGCTGGGCGGGCTTGCGCGAACCCTGGCACCTGCACGAGCGGATCGACACCTACTACTACACCTGGGCTGCGAAGGTCTCGGGGGCGATCCCGCGCCTCCTGGGCACCGACATCCGGCAGTTGGGCCTGCGCGTCACGGTCGATGGGGCGCTCCTGGGCGTGGGCGGGCTCATCGGCATCCGTGTGGCCAGCTCCTGCCTGCTCGGGGCGATCATCAACTTTGTCGTGTTGGCTCCGATCATGATCCAGCGCGGGGAGATCCGCAGCTACACCAACGCCGCAGGCAAGGTGGTGGAGATTTCCCGGGCTGAGATCGTCAACCAATGGTCCCTCTGGTGGGGCGTCGCGATGATGGTGGTGGGGTCGCTGGTATCCCTGATGGCCCGGCCGGATCTTTTCAAAGGCCTCTGGCGCATGGTCCGCCCCAACCGCGTCGCGCGCGCCACCGGCGGGCCGGATCCGCTGAAACATCTCGAATTGCCATTGTGGCTGTCGTACCTCGGCGTGCCCGTGTTCGGGTTCCTGGGCGTGTGGATCGGGCATGCCTTCTTCGGAGTGCCGTGGACCTCCGGATTCCTGTCGCTGCCTTTGATTCTGGTGCTTTCGGTGATTTGCACCAATTCGATGGCCCTCACTTCGTGGACTCCCACTGGGGCGCTCTCGAAGATCACCCAGTTCACCATCGGCGCCCTCGACCGGTCCAACCCGGCCAACAACCTGATCCCGGCGGGCATGACGGCGGAGGTGTCGTCCAACGCGGCGAACCTGCTCTCGGACATCAAGCCCGGCTACATGCTGGGGGCCAAGCCGCGGCAGCAGGCCATCGGTCACATCATCGGAATCGTGGCGGGCTCGCTGGCGGCGACGCCGCTGTTCTACCTGCTCTTCCTCAAACCCGACGCCTCGGGGGCTCGATCGACGGCCACGTTGGTGACCGAGCAGTTCGCCATGCCTGCGGCCGTCCAGTGGAAAGGCGTGGCCGACCTCATCGCCAAGGGAGTCGGCAGCCTGCCGGTCTCGGCGATGGTCGCCATGGCCGTTGCTGCCGTGGCGGCCGTGGTCTTCGAGGTCCTGCGCATCCGCTCGCGGGGCCGCTTCCCGCTGTCGGCCGTGTCCATCGGGCTCGGGGTGGTGCTGCCCCCGGACGCCTCGCTGGCGATGTGGCTCGGGGCCTTCGTGTTCTGGTGGATGGGCCGCAAGGCTGTCGCAGGCACCCACAAGCACGACCTGTGGGTGGAGGGCTGCGAACCCATTTGCGCCGGCCTGATCTCGGGCGCGGCCCTCATCGGGATCGGCAACGCCCTGGTTAACGCCTTCCTGCCCTGAGGCGTCGGATACGGGCGGCGTGAGTTCCGAAGTTTGTGAACCTCTGGGATCCCCCGAAGTCCTCGATAGAGCCCTCGCGATCTCTCGTTATGGACTCGGCCTGGGGGGGCAGGCCAGTCTTCGGTCCATGGGTGTCCATTGCCGTGTTGTGTGGGCCAGGTTGCTCTGCCCGATCTTACTACTCCTCTCCTGTGCCTCGGTGAGTGCCGACGACTCCGGCGGATTTGAGGCCAATTACACCAAGCGCGAGGTGCGCATTCCGATGCGCGACGGCGTGAATCTCTTCACCGTGGTGTACACGCCGAAGGAGCCCGGCCAGTACCCGATCCTCCTACGGCGGACCCCGTACAACCTCAAGCCGTACACGGTGGATGCCGGCCGCAATCCGGGCTTCGGCGATGGGTTGGTGCGCGAGAAGTTCATCTTCGTGTGCCAGGATGTGCGTGGTCGCTTTGCCTCTGAGGGCACCTTTGTTGACGTCCGCCCGCACAAGCCGACCAAGACCGGCCCGAAGGACACCGACGAGAGCACCGACACCTGGGATACCATCGAGTGGTTGGTCAAAAACGTGCGCCACAACAACGGCAACGTGGGTATGGACGGCATCTCGTACCCGGGATTCTTCGCGGCCATGGGCATGATCGATTCGCATCCGGCATTGAAGGCTGTTTCGCCCCAGGCCCCGGTGGCCGACATGTTCGACGGCGATGACACACTGCATGGCGGCGCGTTCCTGCTGGCCCACAACTTCGGCTTCTTCAACTTCTTCGGGCAGAAGCTTCAGAACCCGCTGAGTCAGGAGCCCGTGCCCTTCGACTACGGCACGCCCGACGGATACGAGTTCTTCCTGCGGGGCGGGGCGGTGGGCGACCTGGGCGACCGGTACTACAAGGGCAAGATCGACTTCTGGGACAACCTCATCGGCAACATCACCAACGCCGCCTGGTGCGCCCGTCACGACATCACGCCTCACCTCAAGAATGTCCGCGCCGCGGTGATGACCGTGGG
>CAMCYJ010000041.1 GCA_945883815.1 Akkermansia muciniphila
GGTTCCCGTGCCAAGAAACGTCACCGCCGACAGCCATACGTCAGGGCTGTCGATGCGCACTTGCATGCGATCGGCCTCGCCCATTCCAGGAAGACCCACTGCCAACTCGGTCTGTGTGTTCGTACCCCACTCCGCGCGCTTGCCGTTCCAACTCCAAACAGTCATGGCACCCGGTGGCAGCCGGAGCGGTTCGCCGCCCCATACGGACGGCAGGTCATGCCACGCCCACTCGTCGGTCTGCAGGAGTTCCTCGGGAGTGCGACCGCGCAACCGAATGTCGGCTGAAGCCGGGATGACCACCACTTCCGTGGACGTATTGCGCAGGTAAACCTCCACCCGCGCACCGAGGCTGAAATCGGGCTTCTTGCGATACTGCATCTCGGGGGATTGGAGGTGCGGCACCACATGAACACCGTCCAACGACAGCGAGGCTGCCCCGACACCCATGGGTAGAACAGCCAGAAGGCTCAGGCATCCCAGCACGAGCCTCAGCGCAACTGTCGCCCTGGTAAAAATCGAGGGTTTAGATCTTGGCGTCATAAGAAATTTCATCTTGGAGCCGATGGGCGGACTCCATCACCCGCGAGACAGACTGGCAGGCCAGGTCTTTTCCGTAAGGCTTCACTGAAGGGTCTTGGGCGCAACCGGACGGACTCGCAAAGGGGTCAGTTCTTGATATTGTTTACTCCCCGCGCAGCTTCCTCCGGCGATACAAGAGATGGTTCAGATAACCGCGCGTGCCCATCGCCAGCGCGCCGCGAATATCATTTCTTGTCGCGTCTGGGTGAATTGAAACGTGCCTTGTTCGGGTATTCATCACCCACGACTTGGGCAACCTTCCCTTTTGCCGGAGGCACGATCCATCGGGCACCCGGGACGCCGCTCGGACCCATCCGCCACGCCCTCAACAACTGATCCAGGTCTTTCGCTAGACTCCCTGGATCCCGTGGTGGCATGTGCTCGTTGGGTTTCCAGCCGTTTTCCATGAACATCGACAGGGTGCTCATACCGACGCGGTGACACTCGAAACACCGGTTGCCAGGGATATCCATCGTCCGCATGTCCCAGTTTTCCCCACCGATGACATAGTACGGTGAATCCTGGTCGAGGATCGGAACGACGTTCTTGGTCGTGCCGGGAATCTTGGCGGCGTTGATGAAGGGATTGGTGATGAACGGATCGGCTTGATGGCACTGGACGCACTGCGGACGGAGTGGATCCGGAGACCTGAAGGCCTGGTCAAATTCCTTGGGGTTGTCGATCCAAGGCATGACCCCTCGCATGCGAAGGGTTCCTTCGTCGAGGCGTACCCAGGTGTCTAATTGATCACTGCTCTCAAAGAAGGCGGTCGCACCGGTCTTCCGGTTGTACCCGATCATCTGGACCGAGCCCAAGAGGGAAGCCGGGTCGCGGGTCGAGTTGCGCCCAAAACTGACCCACACGACGTCAGGGAGTGGCTTGCCGTCCAAGGTCCGGCCTTCGTACTGCTGGAGGACCGATCCGGACACCGTGTCCTTTCCCAAAAGACTGTAGTTGTCGCAGGAGCGGCCGAGGTTTCCGTACTTCTGGACTCCATGGACGTAGAGTGGGATCTCGACGCCGTCGCTCAGGTCGATTCGCGGAGGGACCCCCAGGTCGGGCTCGACCATCTTGGCATACTCATGAGCGGTCTTTGGAAAGTTCCATCCCCGAGGATCAATCAGACCCTTTTCACGAAGAAGTCTCTCGATGACTTTCCTCTGATCCTCGGTCAGTTCTCCGGAAGATTTTTTGGAGGTTTTATCCGACGAATTGGCACGTGGAATCGGGTCGTCTTTGGGGTTGCTCGATGCCCAAGAACCCAAAGCAAGACACAAAGCCAGGGCTACGACGCGGGTTGGGAGATTTGAGATCATGTTGGAATGGATGAGCTTCAATGGTGTGTGATTCGGCGATGAACCAGGCCGAGGGATTCCTTGGTGGGGTGCAGGGTTGCTCTCAAGGTTCTTTCAAGGACTTGGGGAAGACGCTTCAAGGGCTTTGTCCACCATCCGGATTGCCCTCCGGGTCAGGCTGGGCCGCCAGCCTGCTGATCATCGCCTCCAGTTTTGGCATCTCCTCAGCGGCCACCACCCGCCGCCAGTTGCCGTTTTCGTCCCTCTGCAACAGGACCGACGCCTCCCCCACCAACCCATCTGCGTACTGGCACTGTTGGACCAGGATTGCAGCGTTCGGTCCCAGCTCGGTTTGCGACAACACCCGGTAAGAGGCAATCGGTTTTGATCTGCCGATCGTCCATTCAAGAATCAGCTGCTCTACGGAACGGTGGCGGAGCTGGACGGATTGAGGGAGTCCTGCGAACTGCGACGACGCCTGACTCATGATCTGGGAGTCCCAGTGCATCGCAGTGGCAAAAGCCTTTGCATTGTGGTTCAGCATCGCCCAGTGAAGGGTTTGGATTGCGGAAAGCGGTGTCTCGAACCCCTGGTTGCTCCACGCATGAGCTGGCAGCATGGGAATTTCGGGAGATTTCCTCAAAAGCAGCGTGTTCGGACCTCCTTCCGCCGGCTCTGGTTTGGGGGATTGGTCGTCTTCGACTTCGTGTGGACCGATGTGTTTCTGGGAACCTCGCGCGAGCGCGGCACGCAGGTTCCTCACCTGCTCTCTCAGTGGACGAAGTTCCGCGTTTTCCAAACGCAGGCGGACCAACTCGTCCGACTCGCCTGCAGTCGCATCGAGGACTGGTCCGGACGCCTGTTCCAACAACTCCAAGCGCAGAGCCTCATTCTGCTCAGTGAGGCGTGCGTTTTGATGGTGCTGGATGAGTGCCGGGGCGACGATGCCGGTGGCGATCAGCATGCCGGCCGCGATGGGCTTTGCATGACTCATGACAGCGGCGACCACGGTTGTAGGGCCTGTGACCGTGGCCACCGCTGTCATGGAGGAGGCGACGATGGAGGCGGCCAGGCCATCCGGTGCCGCGCCGACCGATTGATGGGCGAGCAGAACGGCCAAGGCGGATGCCGAAGAGGTCATACCGCGGCGAGCCAGGCCGTTGCGAAGTTTGTCCAGAGCCCTTTCAACACGCATCCGTGCGGCGTTGTCAGTCACTCCAAGTTTTCTCCCCAACTCAGCGAATGAGCACTGACGGAAGAAACGCAAAAGGAGGGCTTCGCGGTCTGGTTCCTTCAATTCGATCAGGAGTGCGTCGAGGTGCGGCTGCAAACGTTCCCATTCGATCTCGGGACCGTCGGTCGGCGATTGTTCCTGCATCATCAGTGCCTCCTGTTCCCGCGCATGGCGTCTCCTCGCTGAACGGATCGCTTTTGTCGCCGCATAGACCGTGCTGGTGTGGAGCCAACCCGTGAGGCTTGGACGTTTGTCCAGAGTGGAAGCCTTGGAGGCCAGATCGATGAAGACGGATTGGCTGACGTCCTTGGCGGCATGCACGTCGCCATCCAGTACCCTGAGAGCCGTGCGGTAGACGAAGTCAACATGCCGGCCCACCAGTTCGGCAAAGGCGGCTTCTGAACGCGCCTCGTTGAAGGCACGGACTAGATTGCGATCATCCATCATTCGCTTTCAGGAGTTAGCACCCACGGAATCGGAAACCGCACAGAATTCCCGCCGATATCGTGGATTGGGTTTGCCCGTCCGCTCATGCGAAAACCTGGAACCGGGACCCGGTCAGAAACAGTTCCCCGACCCTGTTTCCTGACGGCCTGGGCCTTGTCGACATAGGGGTCAGTTCTTGATATTGTCTACTCCCCGCCCAGCTTCCTCCGGCGATACAAGAGATGGCTCAGATAACCGCGCGTGCCCATCGTCAGACGCTCGGCGATCCACCCCACCGTCATCGTGGTCTCCGCCCGTAAACGCGCCGCCAAAGCCACCTTCACTGGATCCCCCTTGGGCCGAGTTTTGAGATCCGCTTCCTGCCACCGCCCCCGCTTCAACTCCTCCGCGATGATGAATTCCGCTAGCGCCTCTGCCGTCTCCGCGCGCTCCTCGCCGTAATGCTCCGCCCCCATCCGCTCGCTCATCTGCGCCAGCAACTCCTCCCGAAACATCTCTTCGCCCAGACACCAACCGCGCCGAATCGGCTTGAACTCCTCGCCTTCCGCCAGCCCGCGCCGTTCCTCCAACGCCCGCTCAAGCCGTTGCCGCCCCGCCGGACTGTCCTCGGGGATGCCCCACGCGCCCAGCAACCGATCCACCCGCAACCACGCCGGACGGTTCGACGGTGCGAGCAAGTACGCCGGCCAACTGCTCCAGGCAAAACTATGCAAGGGTGCATCCGCCGCCACCAGTTTCGCTCGCGCCGGATTCAAGTGGACGTAATCGCCCACGCTCTTGAGATAACTGCTGCCCGATCCGTCCACGATCAGCGACTTGTAGCGCCCGGAGAACAAGTGGCCGAAGAGCTTGTGACGCTGGTTGAAGCGACTGGTGTAAGTGCCCAGCAACCACTTCATCCCGGCGACCAGATTGGGCTGCGGCGTCTCGACCACCACATGGAAATGATTCGGCATGAGGACATAGGCGTGAACCTGCCAACCGGTCTTAGCGCAAGCCTCGCCCAGCGTCTCAACGAAGCGCTGGCGATCCGCATCATCCATGAAGATCCGTTCGCGCCGGTCACCGCGATTCATGACCTGATCAATCGCGCCAGCGTACTCGACTCTCAACTTCCGGGCCATGATGGGGGAGTGGCTTTGGCCGCTTTACTTATCAATATCAAGAACTGACCCTTTTTCCTGACCCCTTTTCAACCGGGACCACTGGTCGGTATATGGCTTGAACTCGGCATCCAGGAACACGCTGTTGCCGTGACCACGAGGCACCGCCTGCAGCGGGAGGGCGATCAAATTGCCGAATGCGCCCTTGGGCATGGTGTCCTGGCTCGGAAAGAAACGGTCGTAGGAATCGAGTCCCAGAACCAATAGGGGTCGGTCCTCACTATTGACACAACTTCTCCCAATAGATTCAGAACCCGCACGACCCGGCGCAATCCAAGGGCGATCCGGAAGTCGGCACGAAAGAGTTTGTGTCAATAGTGAGGACCGACCCCTTTTTGCGGGAAAGGCGCGGTTTTCAAACCGGCAACGGTCCACGGGTTTTGGACCGATGCTGACAAGCTCCCCGAACCATGTGAGGGCGGCGAATTCAACGATGGACTCGTTGAGGCTCAGGCTTTGGAGAAACTGAGCCGGTGGGTTTTCTGAATCTTGTTCTGCCACTTGCCTGAGAGCTTTGCTTCCGCTGCAAACTCCGGCCAGTGCTTCACCGCCTCCCGAACTTCTTCGATGATGGTCGCAGCCCGCCCCCGTTTCATCAGCGCTGCCTTCGCGCACGCCTCGAAATCCGCCAGCACAAAACCATCCCGCTTGCCGTTCAGCGTCATCTGATGCGTAGCCGTCCACGAGCCGGATGGGTTGTAGCTGTAAGTCACGTCGAAGGCGGGCGCGAGGGACCACTCGCCCTGCTGGTTCATCAGGAAGGCGATGTTCTTCACATGGTCGTCCTGATTCCGCGCCACGACATTGAAGACCATCCGGCGAAACTGCTCCTCCACCGCCGCCATCGGCAGCTTGAGCTGGCGTATCGTCAGCAGCGCCTGCTCGTAGCTGTAGGCTCCGGCCTGGTTGAAATCGAAATGCGCCAGTGCGCAGAGCGACTGCATGTGCAGCTTCGCCCCGCCCGCCAGACGATCGAAGCGGCGCGTCATGAAGTGCCTCCGCTCGTTCTCTTCCAGCAGTCGGCACTCGCTCATCGTGATGCCCGCCGCCCTGGCCATCAGGTGATAGGCATACTCGATGGCGCCGTAACCTTTCGGGTCTTCCAGCTCCTTGTCCTTGTTGCCCGCCACGCCGTCGAATTTCAGCAACCAGTAATCGAAACCGTCGCCCGCCGCGATCTGCCCCGAGCGCACCTCGTTCGTCGCGCGATTCCACGCGATCACCGCCTTGGCCCGCGCGCCGCCCGCCGACGTGCCCACGCTCAGGATGTCGCGCAGCGCCTTCTCCTTCCCGGCAGCGTTAAAGTGTCCCTGCAAATCGCCGCGATGCGTCAACACCTCTCCGGCCAATCGCACCAGCGCGTCCACTTCGATCTTCGACGCTTTGCGCGATTTTGGCCCCATCACCGGCGCAAATTCCAGCGCGCCCATCCCGCGTGTGCCGGTGTAGCAGAGCCGCTCCACCGCGTTGAAACTTTCCGGCGTGCGGCCTTGCGTCGCCAACCACGCGTCAATCAGCGCATTGCCGAACTTGTCCGGCAGCGAATCCGCCAGCAGCCCCGGCAGGCCGTGAAAGGTGTTCCGGGGCAGCGCGGGAAATTCAACCACCCGCTCGCTCGGCGGCATGACCAGCGGCGACAACTCGATCCCGCTGCGCGCGAAGTCCGCGTCGTATTGGAATGCCGCGACCTCGCGTCCTTCGTCGAGCGACACTGCGCCGATCGTCCGGCCCCAGAGCTGAACCTTGGCGATCACGCCTGTTCACCCCACGTCCATTTTTTTGACCCGCCCGTCGCCGCTTTCCTGCCCGTCGCCCGCTGGCGCTTCCGGCCCGCCTGCTGGAGTTGCGCCATTGGGCTCACCGCTGGCTGCGGGATGAATGCCTCAAGATTCTCGACCAGCCCGAGCACCCGGCACACGCGGATGAATCCCGACAACTGCGTCGCCGCCGCCCCCAGTTCGAGCCGTTGCACCGTCCTCAGACCGAGTCCCGCCTGTTCCGCCAACTGTTGCTGCGTGAGGTTGCGCGCCAGCCGGCAACCGGACAGCCGCTCCCCGACCAGCCGCAACAGCACTTCGTCGGTCATCGTGGGATTAATCCTCATGAACGCCTAAAATGGCGTATTATCTTTATTTGTCGATTTAAAACGCCATTTAAGGCGCGTTAGCAGAAATCTATAAGGTGCCATAAGTGGCATTTTATACACTGGGGAGCCGAGGAACTTGAGAAAGCGCTAACCCGTCAGGAAGGGTCACTGACCCCTGAACCACAGTTTCGATTCCCAGTCTGAAAACCCAAGGAAACGGGGCTGTTCCGGGCGGCTTCGCGGGACAATCGTAGGACAGCGCCCGGAAAACTGCGAATTTGCTGAGGAAAAGAGTGGAGCGGGTGATCGACGGATGAATTCAGTCTGATCACAGCGACCGATTTCTGAGCAACAGAACCACTCACTCTTGGATACCGAATCCAACCGGACATCACCGCGGTCACGAAGGGGACTTGATGGTGTAACCGATGGCCTCATACCCGCGGACTCTCTTGGAATACATCCTCGAAAGAACCGGCTCCGCGTCGTCCACATAATCGTAAACCACGACTTCACGCTTGTTGTCGTGAAGACGATGGAGGCGGCCAACATATTGCTGGAGCGTGCCGCGCCAGGAAATCGGCGTGGCCAAAAACAGCGTGTCGAGACGGGCATCATCAAACCCTTCGCCGATGTATCGCCCCGTGGCCAACAGAACCCGTTCCTCCCCGTCCGGAATGGCCTTCAACTGTTCAGCGACCGCTCGCCGCTGTTTCACTCCCATGCCGCCCTTCAAGACCACCACGTGTCGAACGAGAGTGCCGATCCGGGAGACGAATTCGTCGACCTGACGGGTCCGTTCGGCGAGGAGGATCGGCGAGCGTCCGGACCGAATGCAGGCCAAGAGGTCCTCGAAGATCTGGTCGTTGCGGGCCACGTCGCAGGCCAGGGCGTCATACACCTCGTGCATCTCAGGTTTCTGCGCCGACGGCGACATTCGAAAACGGGTCGGTCGCGGTAGGACACTGTGGAGGAACGGTCGTGCTAAGGCTTGTTCCTTGGCATTCACGCGGTGCCGGATCGGCCCGCACTGCATGACGATGATCGGGTGATGACCGTCCTTGCGTTGCGGGGTGGCGGTGAGGCCGGTCACATGACGTGCCTTCACCTGCCGGAGCACCTGCTCGAAACTCACGGCCGAAAGATGGTGGCACTCGTCGACGATGACATGGCCATAGTTGGCCACCAGATCTTCCACGACCTGCTTCCGGTTGAGACTCTGGATGACCGCGACATCCAAGGTCCCATTGGGGCAGCGCCGTCCTCCCCCGATTTGCCCGATGCTCTTGAGGGGAAGATTCAGGAACGACGCCAGCCGCTCCCGCCACTGGTCCAGGAGTTGTCGGCGATGCACGAGCACCAGGGTGTTCACCCGACGCGCGGCGATGAGCCAGGCGGCCACGACCGTTTTCCCAAAGGCGGTCGTGGCGGACAAGATGCCGTCATCATGAGCCAGCAGGTCGTTGGCGGCGGCTTGTTGATCCGCCCTAAGCGTTCCGTGAAACGTCAGGTTCAGCGGCAGACCGGAAAACCGCTGGTCCTCGATGGCGACAGCCACCTCGTGAGATTTGAACAAGGACGTGATTTCTTCGAGGCAACCCCGGGGCAAGGCGAGATGCTTCGGAAACTCCTCGGCGCAACGAATCACGCGCGGTTTGTCGAAGGTCGACAACCGCATGGCCTGGGCGCGATAGAACTCCGGGTTTTGGAACGCGGCGAGCCGGTGCAGCCGATTCAACATCGCGGACGGCAATCCCGTCGTCTCGACGAAGATCAGGTTGGCTCGGACGATCCGCACCCGGGAGGGCGACGGTCCGGAGATGGCTTCGGCTTTCTTTTTCCGTGATGGCGGCAGCGTCCATGGATCCTCGATGCCATCTTCGTCCGTCGCACTATGGCGAACCCCGATGAGGTCTCCCGTTCGTTCGGCCTCGGCAACGAGACTCTCGACTTCCCCCAACCCCATCCTCCGGACACCCGACAACAAGGACCACTGGTCATCGTATGGCTGGAACTCGGCATCCAGGAACACGCTGTTGCCGTGACCGCGAGGCACCGCCTGCAGCGGGAGGGCGATCAAATTGCCGAAGCCGCCCTTGGGCATCGTGTCCTGGCTCGGAAAGAAACGGTCGTAGGAATCGAGTCCCAAGTGATGCCGATGCTCCATGGTGCGGGTCAGGATGGCCGCACCGAGTTTCCGGGCGAGGCGGGCAGGCAACGGCGCGGCAAAGAAAATCCAGACGTGCCCGCCGCGTCCCGAGCGTGACCGTTCCAGCAATGCGGGCACGTGCCACTCGGAGCAGGTGTCGAGATAAGCCCGCACATCCTCCTGCCAGGTTGCCTTGTCGAAGTCGGCGGCGAGGAACCAGCAGGTCTCGTCGGTCAACATCGGGTAGACGCCCGCGGTGATCCTGCCGGTCAGATGGTCGTGCAGTACCTGATCCGTCAACGGGAGGTATTCGCGAAGCGACTCGGAATCTGGAGGATTGGGTCCGCCCCAGACCCTCCGAGACGCCGGGGAATACCCTGCCTTTCCTTGCCGCCCCTCCCACCGCACCGCATGGACATCCTCACGTCCCCGAAACAAGCTGCGGAACAACGCCACCTTTTCTTTCGGGCTCGACTTGGCGGTGACCAAACCCACCGGGGCAGGCTCAGCTGGGGGCGGTGTCGCAGATTCTCGAGCGGGCAACTTCAATCGGTCACGCAAGAGCCGATTCTCCTCGCGCAGCCGTTCACATTCCGCAAAGGCTTCGGCAAGTTTTGATTCAGGTGAGTCACATTCGCTCATGGCCACCCGATGATGTCACAGGCTCAAGCCGCTGAAGAATTTGGCGACCACCTCAAATTGCCCGTCGATGTTGGATGCGAGTCCACTTTCGGCTGCCATCTCTGAGAAGGGCTTGGACCAGGAAGCGGGTGGCACAGCGAGTGACGGTGGAACACCGTGCGTTTTCCTGCGTTGAAAGGTTTCCTGAATTGCCTTCGGCAGGCGGGCGACATCCATGGTGGTTCGCTCAATCAGCAAAACCATATCCACCAAATCCTTCACGCGCGTATTCTCCCGGCTCACTCTCGGCAAGGTGTAGGCGTGCAGCTTTTCCGCGAACTGTTCCTCGGGCGATACCGCCGGAAAGACCGTGCTGGCAATTCCTGCAAATCCAAGCCAATCGCGTCCCGACAGGGTTTCATGAGGCTCGCGCAAAACATCCCCTGTGCTCACGTCCAAGTGAAACTTCACAAACGAGCGTCCCGCCAAGCGCGCATCCACCGGAAAGCGAGTGCCACCATAAGGCGCGGCGTCCAAATCCTGGGCAGCTTCGGCCAATACGAAGGTGAAGAAATCGCCCAAGTCCAACGACCCGACTTCGCGCAACGCTTCGAGAACGGTTGGAGCGTTGGCTTCCCAATCCCGAGTCGGCATCGGGAGTTGTTTCAAAGCGAGATCGATGTCGCGCGTGGTGCGGGCTGTCTTCAGGCGCAACTCCATAGCGTAGCCGCCTTTCAGAAGCCATGGGGCGTCTGGCTTTGAAAATAGGCGACAGAGCAGTCGGTCGAACGCGGCCTGTCGACGCACACGTTGGAGATCCATCTTCTCCTCCTGTGCCATCCGTTTGAGCCGGTCTTCCAATGCGACCCGGAAAGCCGTCGCCGAGGCGTAGGTGCGAATTGGATTCATGGGGTGTTCGCGGCCAGAAGTTCCTGGAACCACAGCGGAAGCTGCGGGTTTCTGCCCAGCATGGAAATCTCCCGTGCGGTGATCACTCCACTTCGTCGCCCTTCCATCAGTGCTTGCTGGACGAGGTCGCGGGCGGTGGATTCTGCGACCGCCAGGTCGGCGATGGTGCGAAGAGGGCGAGTCACAGCGAATCCTTGCCGGAGTTCGATGTCTTTCGGGTTGAGATTTGAGCGATGCAGCACCAGCACGTTCGGGGTTTTGGCTGTCCGCCGGAATGCAACAGGGACCGTCATGTGGAGCTTGGCCGGGTTCACATCGGAGAGCTCATGGATGCTGAGCGCGGTTTGGTGTGAGTAAACCCCTTCCGGGCGGCCCTCTCTGTTGCGTGACCAAAGGGCGTAGATGACGAGTTGCTCCTCGGGCGATTGCGGGAAACGCGTCAACCGATAGATGCCCCGTTCAACGCGCGTCCAATTTCCTGATTTGACGTGATGCGCCTGACTGCCGAGTTGGTAGCCTGCGTTGGTTGCCTGCTTGGATGTGAAATAGCCTTGCTGCCCTTCGGCCACTGCGAAGAGCGCATCAGCTGCGGTTTTGGCGCCAACAGACATCGCACAAATATACAATAGAGTTGTATATTCGTGCAAACTTCAGGTTGTGGGCAGTTTTGCCGATCCTCGAGTTCAATTCTGGGACCGAAAACTTAAGGAAACAGGGCTGATCCGGGCCGGTTCGCAGGATACTCGCAGGACAGTGCCCGGGAAAACTGCGAATTTGCTGAGGAAAAGAGTGGAGCGGGTGAAGGGAATCGAACCCTCGTCTCAGGCTTGGGAAGCCCACATTCTACCATTGAACCACACCCGCACCGGGAAAAACTACTTGGGCAAATTAATCACAGAGGACCACGGACGCAACGGTGGAGTTGGTCCGTGGAGTTGGTCCGGCGCAAGGTGGAGAACAGCGAGCGGCGGGAGCCATTCAGCTCGGGCGCAAGCGCCGGCCCGTCAACCCAAACCGATCCACGTCAACCGATCAACCGATCAACCGGCTATCCCGGTTAACCCGGCCACCCCAACCTGACCCAACCTGCCCTGACTTCGGAAGTTCCAAGGGATTCCGCGGATGCGGGCGTGGAATGCCTCGCATCCGCAGACGATCGCCTCTCGCGAGCCTGCCGGCCGCCCTACCCTTTAGTTCTTCGGCTGGATGCCCTTGGGGGCGTCGGTGGCCGCGGGCTTGGCTTCGGTGCCGATGGCGAAGAGGTGGGTCTGGCTGGCCACGTACATGGTGCCGTTGGCCACGATGGGGGTGCTGTACACCGGAGCGCCGAGGTTGGTCTCGCTCAAGACCTGCGCCTTGGCCCCGCCCTTGGCAGCCAACACCACGAAGTCGCCGTCCTCATCACCGACATACACCTTGCCGTCGGCCACCAGGGTCGAGCCCCACATGTGGGCCTTCATGTCGTACACCCAGTGCAGCTTGCCAGTCTCGGCGTCGAGGCAGTGCACGAAGCCGGAGAAGTCGCCGATGAAGAGCAGGCCCGTGGCCGGATCGATGCTCACGCTGGAGATCGAGCGCTTGATGCCCTTGTAGTCCCACAAGATACCGGTCTGGGTGAGGTCGCCCTTCTTGGTGGCGTCAAGGCACACCAAGCGGCCCACACCCTCACCGTGCTCGGGATCCTGACCCGTGGCCACGTACACGCGGTTCTTGTAGAATACCGGAGTGGAGTTGATTTCGCTGGGTCCCTCGGCGGCCGGGTACTTGTAGGCCTTGCCCGACTTGTCGGCCTTGTACTCGGGCGGGTTGAGGTCGGCCCAGAACACCTTCTTGAGGTAGTCGGTGTCCTTGTCTTCGTCACGGTCGAGCGCCGCACCGGGCAAAATGGGGACGATCTTGGAGCCGTCACCCTTCTGCGGCTTGGCGTCGAGGGCGTATACCACGCCGTCGCCACCGCCGAAGAACACAAGGTTCTGGCCACCCACCTTGCCGGTGGAAGGCGAGGTCCACTGGCCGTGGAAAATCCGCGGGCCGACGCCGACGTTGTCTTCACCCACCAGCTTGCCGGTCTTGGCGTCGAGCGCGATGAAGCTCGGGGAAGTCGGCGACGGGATGTTGACGTGGGTCCAGTCCTGGCCGTTGGAAGTGCAAATGTAGAGGATGCCGTCGACCATGAGCACCGAGCTGTTGGAGGCGTTGTGCGGGAACACGCCCAACTCATCCATCATGTCGTAGCGCCAAAGGATGTCGGCGTCCTGCTTGGAAGGCTCGACCGGCGCGGACTCCTTCGGCGTGTCCTTGGCCATGTACTTGGCCTCGTCGGTGTACGGGCCCTCGTTGCCATTGGCCATGCCTTCGGTGTCGAGGCAGAGCACCTCGCAGCGACTGGTGACGATCCAAAGGCGATTGCCCACCACCAGCGGTGACGCCAAGAGGCCCAGGTTCTCCCAGTCGTTGACCTTGCCCGACTTGAGCTTGGGAACCACGAGCTGCCAGAGGTAGGCGCCAGTCTTCTCGTCGAAGCAATACAAGATCGAGCGATCGCCCGTGTGCTTCTTGTCGCGGGGCGATTCGTTGTTGGTGCCCACATACACCTTGCCGCCGGCGACCACCGGGTTGCCGTAGCTCTGCGAGCCCAACTTCACGGCCCACTTCACGCCCTTGGTGGTGGCCAGGTCGATCTCCTCGGTGCCGCTCTTCAGCTTACCCGGCTCGAAGCGATCGGGGAGGCCCTTGGCGGGCGAGTAGAAGTTGCGACCCGGATCGTTGCCGCCCCATTGGGGCCAATCTTCGGCGCGCGCCAGAAGGCCGGCGCTCAGCAATGCGGCGGAGAGAAGCGGAAGTGCGTTCATGGATGTGGGAATGAAACGGGGTTTCGTTCAGTCAGGCAAAGAGTGTCGGAGACAGTGGATGGCTCGGCGGCGCGGAGAGGGTTAGTTCGCGGTGACGCGGATGTTGTCGATGGCCACGCGCATCTCTTGGGGCGAGAACCCGTAAAGGCCCGGGGAACCGTTGGCATGAGCCTTCTTGTGGGGCACTTCGATGGTCCACGCCTCGGGCTCGGGGTCGCCCTTCTTCCAGGCCTTGCCGCGCACGATGCCGGAACCGTCGGCGGCCACGTCGACACGGGTCTTGAGGTGGTACCAGGTTTCCGGGGCCCACTTGAAGGGCACGGCCACCTTGATGCGCTCTTGGTTGCTGTTGACCTCCATTTGCTGCGAGTTGCCCTTGAGGATGACGGCGTAGCGCTGATTGATGACGCCCACTTCGGACATCTTGCGCTTGTTGCCTTCGCTCAAGACCTCGGCCTCGACGGTGTAGTTCTTCATCTCGGGGAACCCGAAGAAGACCTGCCCGCGCTGGAAGAGCTTGTTCTCGATGGTCTTGACCAAGGCCTGGTTGGTGCCGCCGGCCGCATCCTTGCCGCGCACTTCAAAACGGAAGCGGGCGGAGTTCCACGGCAGCGGCGGGTACGCGAAGGGCGTGGGCGACTCCACCGTGTTGGTGGTGATGTTGGTCATGGCGAAGGTCTGGAAGTTCTGCACCAGCGGGAGGCCGGGCAGCACACGACCCTTGATGTAACCCGAGATGGCCTTGCCGTCGGGGCCCTGGAGGGTGGCCTTGAACTGACCCGCGCTGCCAGCGGGGGCCATTTCGGCGACCAATTGGCCCGCCGCATTGAAGGATCCCTTGAGGGTGGCCTTCACCAACGCGGTGGGCGGGATGAACGGCTCCCACTTGAGGGACTTCGGATCCACGTTTTCAGCCACGGTGAAACCGTTGGCATCGAGCACGCGCACCCGGAACGACTGGGTCTGGCCGGGACGCAGCAGCACCTCGTAGGGGATGGCCTGCAATTGGGCGGCCGGTCCGGGCTTGGGCCACGCGGTCTCGGCGGGTGCGGCGGTCAGGCCGGTATTGCGGCCCGCTTTGCCGAAGGCGTAGAGCTTCTTATCGGTTTGCAAATACACCTTGCCGTTGTAGCCAACCGGCGAACCGAAGACGCGGCCGGTGACTTGGGTGCGGCTGACTTCCTCGGCGCCGTCGGCTCCGGGCCGCAACACGAGCAAGTCTCCATTGGCCACGCTGTCGGCGTCGGACGAGGTCGCCGCGGCGGCATCTTTCAGGGTGACGTACATGCCCACGTACAGCAGGCCATCGGCGTAAAAGGGCGTGCTCTGGCGCTGTTCGATGCCGACCTTCTTCTTCCACAGCACCTTGCCGGTGGGGGCTTCGATGGCCGCCAGGTCGCCCGTGCCGGTGATCTCATAGAGCGTGTCGCCTACCACGACCGGCGAGCTGGCCAGCGAGCCGACGCTGTTGCGCCATTGCTCGAAAACTTTGGGTCCGAAGACGTGCGGCGTGGTGGCGTTGGTGGGCTGAACCTCCGCGGGAGTCGGGATGCGGAAGAGGGCCATGCGGCCGATTTCCGACGAATCGAGGTTCTCGGATTCGTGCAAGGCCACGAGGTTGTCTTTCCAGCGCACCAGCGCGGCGTTAATGCCGCCCTTGGCACCGGCCTTGGCGAAGGGGAATCGCCAGAGCGGCTCGCCGGTCCGGGCGTTGATGGCCAAAATGGAACTGTCGCCGCCAGCGCTATAGAGCACGCGCTTGCCACCCCAGAGGTCTAGCCACGGTTGAGAGAAGGTGTTGTCTTGCGGGCGGTCGCCGGGCGCGCTCGACCAGACCAATTCCCCGGTCTTCTTGTCGAAGGCGTAGAAACGGTCGCCGGCGGCACCGTGAGCGCCCCAGGCGCTGGTGATGCCGCGCACGATCACCAATTCATGGTCAATGACCGGGGTGGCCGTGCGAGAATTCGGGAAGGTCAGCCGGCCGAACTCCTCCATCATGGAGTGCTTCCACAGCAATTTGCCCTCGGGCGAAAAGGCCATCAGCAGGCCCTGCGTGTGCTGGGCGTAGATGTTGCCGGTCTCGGGATCCACCGTCGGCGACGAGGTCGCGTAGCGCAGGTAAATGGTGTCGCTCAGGAAGTCGCTCTCGCCGTGACGCCACAGTTCCTGGCCGGTCTCGGCGTCGAAGCAGGCCGTGAACTCCTGGAGGTCTTGGCCATCGCCCTGATAGCCATTGATGTACAATCGTCCGCCGGAGATCACCGGCGTGCTTTGGCCGGGAAAGTCCACGCTCCAGAGCGGAGCCTTGGCATCGAGCTTTTGGGGCAATCCTTTCTCGGTGGAGACGCTGGTGCCCAGAGGCCCGCGCCAGGTGAGCCAGCCATCGGCGGCCGACAATTGCAGGGACAGGGCGACAACACCGGAAAACAAAGCAGCAACGGAGAAAGCGTTCATGACGGAGGGGCGTTTCCGAACAAGGCATAACGTGGCGGGCCTCCTCCAGACTGGCAAACCAAATTGATACGGGTACGTATCAAATGGGGGGTCGCATGCCAGACTCAGGGGTTCCCTCTGGGGGCTAAAAAGCAGCAGCGGTCAGACCTTTGGATTCCGACCGCTGCTGCGCGAGGATTGAATCAAACTGCCCGATCAGGCGACCCGATCAGGGTTTGCGGAGGCGATAGAAGGCTGCGGTCTCTTCGATGACCGCGCTGGCATTCTCGTCACCGACCACAATCGAATCCACCGCAACCCAATCAGCCGTCGCACCCAAGCTGGCGGTCCGTTCCAAACGATATCCCACCTCGGACTTGGGCCAGAACACCCGCAGACCTTCGTTCGATCGCCGCACTTGGAGGCTGGGAAAGCCCTGGGGGCGCGGCTCAAGGCCGAAGAGATCGCGACCCTGCTGGCCCCGCTGGAAAATGGTCCGAACCTCGGCCGCACCGAGCGATCGTCGCCAGACAGCAACGTCGTCGATGCGACCATCCCGGATTCCCACCGCACCGTTGTCGGTGTAGGAGCCCAGACCATCCTGACCGATGTTGACCGAGAGCGCGGCGGCCGTGTCGATGGAATCGAGATCGCCAGAGATCGAGTTGGTGCTCACCGCGGTGCCATCAAGATAAGTGAGGGCGACACCTTGAAGACGATCGAAGACGGTGGCGATGTGATGCCAAGCACCGTTGTTCAGGGTGCCACCAGGCCCATCGTAGTCGCGGCGGCTGCGGCCTCCGGCATCGCCGTCGCCCAGGTTCCACTGAAGACGACCGTTGCCTGCCGTGGCGATCACCCAGCCCTGATTGCCGCCGCTGCGCCAATCCTTGTTGCCGATCAAAACCGGGTCGCCGGTCCAATTGGTGAACGCGGTCCAAAGGGAGACCGAGAAGTTGACGTCCTTTCCGAATTGAAGGTCGGCCGGGGCTCCCAGGGAGACGTAATTGAACGAGGAACCGTTGGTGATCGAAGTCACCGCGATCGAACCACCGGAGCGCCCCTCGACAAACCGGGGATTGCCCACGCGGACACCATGGTTGCCGCGGCCGGATCGATCTAAGGTGTCGTAATCCAGGGGCAGCCACGCGACCAATGCCTCGCTGAGGGGCTTCTCCTGCACGTTGGAGCCGAATTGCCCTTTGCGGAAGATGGCGACGATTTCCTCGGGGGTGATCGACCGGCGCCAAATGGCCACGTCATCGATCAGGCCGTCCTCCATGCTCACGGTGCCGTTGTCGGTGTAGTTGCCGCGGCCGTCTTGGCCGATGTTGGTCGGCAGGCCCGGGCTGATCGTGGTGCCGGTGGTGGGAAGGGGCTGCCGGTTGACCTCGCGGCCATCGACAAAGGTCAACGCCTGCCCCCCGCGTTGGAAGGTCACGGCCACATGGTGCCAAACGCCATCGCCGACCAATCCGGGACCGCTGTCGTAGTCGCGGCGCTCACCCACCTGCTCGGCATAGTTCCATTGGAACCGACCGTCGGCACCGGTCGCCAGCGCATAGCCGACATTGCCGCCACTGTTCCAATTCTTGTTGGAGATGAAGAGGGGATCGCGCTTCCAAGAGCTGAACTTGACCCACATCGAGAAGGAGAAATCCCCGTCGACGCTGAACTCGAGATCCGACGCAGTGCCGAGGGTCACGTAATTGAATTCCGACCCGTCGGCCTTCTGGGAGAACTTGAGGGCCCCGCCACCGATCCGACCCGCCACGATGGATGGGGATCCGACCGGGGTGCCGTTGTTGTTGCGACCCGAGGCATCGGAATAATCCGTGTCGAAGGTCAGGTGGGTTACCAGACCTTGGCGGATGTCGTCGATGATGGACAGAACAGCCTCCTGGCTCACGGTGGACTGGCCGTTTCCGGCCCGAACCTGCACCGTGTAACGGCCGGCCTCACCGGACTGGACACGGGGCAGGACTAGGATGGGTTGGGTGGCTCCGGCGACGGGTGTGCCGTTGCGCAACCACTGGTAGGACAGCGGAGCAACACCGGCCGCACGCACCGCAAACTGGGCCCGACCGTTGGGTCCGACCGCGACGGCCAGGGGTTGTTCGGTGAGGGTGGGCGCCTGCTGGAGATCCACGGTCACTTCAGCCGGCTCGCTCACCACAGACCCGACGCTGTTGCCCACCACACATGTGTAGACTCCGGCATCCTTGGCCTGCGCATCCTGAAGCACGAGCAGCGCGTTGGTGGCCGATGGCACGACCACCGAACCCCGACGCCATTGGAAGGTGAACGGCGAGGTTCCCCGGGGCAGCACCCGAAGGGTCAACGCATCACCCGCCACGGTATTGGCACCGGCCGGCTGACGGACCAGCACCGGGGGTTCCGGCGTCGAAACCACGCTGGTCAAGGACTTGCCGGCGAGGCCCGCTTGGTGGATGGCCTTGGCTTCCGCCGCGGTCAGAACCCGTCGCCAGATCCCCACATCATCCATCATCAGGTCGTTGATCTCGACACTGTTGCCGTCGGTGTAGCGACCGGTGCCATCCTGACCGATGTTGAGCGCCAGGCCCGCCTGGGTATCCACATTGTTGAGGCTTGCAGAGACATCCCGTTCGTCGACCAGCGCGCCATCCAGATAAGTGACCACCTCGCCGGCACGCAGGACCGTGACGGCGACATGGTGCCAAAGCCCGTCGCTCAGGGTTCCACCCGGGCCATCATAATCCTTCCGCTGTCCGGGCGCTCCACCGTAGTTCCACTGAAGGCGACCATCGGTTCCGGTGGCCACCATCCAGCCCTGATACTGACCGCTCAACCAATCCTTGTTGCCGATGAAGGGCGGGTCGAAGACGAATTGTTTGAACTTGCACCAGAAGCTCACGGAGAAGTCGGTGCCGGTGCCGAAGTTGAGGTCGGCAGGAGCCCCCAACGTGACGTAGTTGAAGCTGGTGCCGTCCTTCTTGAATGAGAGTTGAACAGCGCCCGTTCCGACCTGTCCGGGGCCGTACTGAATATTGCCCACGGCGGTGCCGTGATGGCTTTTGCCCGAGATGTCCAGCAGGTTGGAATCAAAGGTGAGGTGAGTCACCAATTGGTCGGTGATGGCTGCCTGCAGGACAGGAACCGACAGCAGGACCGCCAGTGCGATGGGGGTGGTTTTCTGGTTCATGGAGTGGAGGTTGAGTTGGAATACGGAGAAGAAATCATCGAGGGCTTTCCTGCGGGAGATCGCCGGTGTACCAGCGATAATCCACGCCCTTGCTGTGGCGGATGGTGGACACGTTGCCGGGAAGCCAAAGGGTGGAGCACTGGCGATTGTGACGGAACCACTCGAACTCCATCCGTACTCCGGGATAGAGACTGGCCAAGCGAACTTTCCATTGGATCAGGCCCTCCTGATAACCCGGAAAAATCCCAAGACTGTCGTCATGCCCCTCCATCCGCTGCTCAGCCGAGTCCTGAGCAAACACGGTCGTCTGGGGGCTTGGGATTTCGCTGATTTTCCGGGGAAGAGTTGGATCGGCTGTGTAGACCGACCCGGGGTTCAGGGCCACGTAGCGATTGATGCCGTAAGTCGAATTGCGCCAAAACTCGCTCGAATAGGCCAAACCGGTTTCCCGCCACTCGTCGACAATCTTGGCGCTGGGGCAGCGGAAGGCCCGGCGAGCCCCACCGAAGTAACTGACATAGGCAACGCCCCAATAAGCAATGACCCGCTGATTGGGATTTTGAAGATCGAGCAGCGCGTTGTGACTCGGAGTCAGCGTCCACTGTCCATGATTGGGGACCTGTGGTTTTCCATCCGGGTCGATGTAGTAATGCATCGAGTCTGCATTGTCCTGGGCATACATCGTCGTGCCCAAGGAGACTTGATGCAGGTTGCTCAAACAGACGGCCTGATTTCCCTTCTGCTTGGCACTCGCAAGGGCGGGCAGGAGCAAACCGGCCAGGATCGCGATGATCGCAATGACTACCAGCAACTCAATGAGAGTGAATCCGACCGATTGCTTCTGGAGAGGCAGACAGCAACCTGAATTCCATGAAGATCCGGGCACACTTTCAGATCATTCACGCTGGAGTGACGAACAACACGCCGTCAGGTCACAACGTTGGAAAATCCAGATCACATTCCGTAACCCGGTGATCCTCTCTGTCACCGGATTGAATGTTTCAATCCAGTTTGCGGCCGATGGGTTTCAAATCGTTGACGAGCTTGTTTCGTTTCGATTCACAGCCCACAGAGCGAGGCAAACTTGAACCCGGGAGGGATCGTTGAGGCAGACTGTGCCCTCGCGGAGGCGCGGTTGTGGCGAACCGGCCCGGTGGAGGGGGTGCCGGCGCACCGCGTCTTGGGCGTAGTCGGCGAAGGTGGCGAACCCACTGGCCTTGAGCTGGGAGCGATTGACGAGGCGGAACAGACCATGACTGCCGGGAGCCACGACCCGCATGAGCTCGAGGGTCAGGCGGCCCATGGTGTAACGCGGGTTGATCTCCACCACGGGCTTGAGCCGGGGGCCTTCGGGTGTTTGGCACACCAGCGCATCAATGCCGATGGGTCCCCGGAAACCGACCGCGGCCAACCGCGTTTCGAGCGCCGAGGCGATGACATCGTACACGCGCCGCAGGATTCCAGGCGCATCCGGCCAGGACTTGAAGGCCCGCACCACCCGCGCCGGCGGACGTCGCTCGAAGCCCGGGCTCGCCCCATTGGCCAGGAACTGTCCGCGATGGTCGTTGAAGAGGTCGGTGAAGCCGATGCGCCGAAGTCCGCCGTCCGTCCGTTCGAATTGCACCGAAAAATCGGCCAGGCGTTCGAGCCACGGCTCCACCACCAGGGTTTGACCGGCCTCCAGAGATTCGGCCATCCAGCGGCGCTGGGTGTCGAGGAGTTCAGGTTCCCAAAGTCGGATGGCATTGGCCCCGGCCAATCCGAGGGCTTGCTTGACCACCAAGCGGTGATGGCCTTGGTCTCGGAAGGACTGGATGGCAGCGAGCGCCGTGGGCAGGTCGGTCACCGCCGTGCCGATCGTTTCGACCGGGCACAGCGCCGGAAAGACCGACGCGAGTTCCGGATGGATTTCCTGCAAAAACCGCGCACTCCAGGCCTTGGAATACAGCGCGGCGATGCGGGGGTTGAAGCAGTCGTCGGGGCCCCGGTAGTCACCGGTCACTTGCGAGAACAGCGGGCTCAGGCGTTCCAAGCTCTCCGGAGACCAGGCCCAGGGGCGCAGACCGCCGAGTTTGCGTTCGCCGAGCAAATCGATGAGCCCATGGCCGAGCCCGTTATCGTACCCATTGCCCCGTCGAACGCCCTCCGGGGCCACCACGAACTCGGGCAGTTCGAAGCCGGCCGATTTCAGGGTCGCCAGAAAGTCCGGGGCTGGAGCTTCGGGCACCACCACCACGTCGTCGCGGCGGGCCAGGAACTGCGGCAGGTGGGCCAGGTCTCGGGCCAATTGACGGGCCGGGGCAGCCGGCGTGAATCCGGGCCCGCGGGCGATGTATCCCTCGGCCAGCGGGTTGAAGAGGAAGACTTGCGGCGTGCGCCCCTTGGAGCGGGCAAAGAGATCCAACTGGGCGATGAACTCCGGCTCAAGACCGGCCGCACGGCGGGCTTCTTCATTGAACTCAACGCCTTTGGCCCGTTGCGGCGACAGCGGAAAATGCAGGGCGCCGCAGAAGGCGTCCCAGTCGCTGGAGTTCGGATCCTTCCACTGGCGGAACCACTTCAATCCATGGGCCACGTGCCCGATCTCGTCGTGCAAGATGCGGCGCAGCAAGGCGGCCGTCTCGGGATCGCCCGCCTCGGCGAACCCGCGGGAAAAGACGCGGGCGAAATCGAGGTTGGCCTGCTCGAAGGTGAGGCTCAGCCCGGTGACGAAGTCCATCGGCTGGCGCATCGGAGACACGGATCGCCAGAAATAGCCGCTCACGGGCAGCTCACCGAAGGCCACGCCGCAGGCCTTCATGCGGTCGAGGTACAGGCGCACGTGTTCTTGCTCCTCGCGCAAGGTGTGCAAGACACCCCGACGAAAGGCCGGGGGCGCATCGGGGAAGCGCAGGAGCGCCAAGGCCATCAATTCGGTGGCCAGGAGTTCGTGATTGGCGAAGAAGTGCAGGACCTTGCCGCGACCTGCCTCGTCACCCAGGCCGTGCAGGCCAGGAAACTCGGCCTTGCCGGCGGTGCCCGCCTTGTCGGAGCCCGTCGACTTGAAGCGCAGTTCAGCCGGCCGACCGGGTTCGACGTCACGGTCCCACGCTGACCCGGGACGCTCGTCGGTGAGCCGTCCGCCGGGCGGGTCGATGAGCTTTTCCTCCAGCGTCGTCGCGCAGAGGATTCGCTCGGCAAACTCGCGCAATTCCACGTCCCAGTTGTCAACCCAACCCGCCTGTCTGTCCAACCGATAGCCACCCGGTCGGAATTTTCCGGCAGCCAGGGTTCTACAGAGAACCCGTTGCCAAGCGCTTCGGAGTCCACCGATGCCCGTGAACAACCACGGGGCGGAATTGGACGCAAAGACTGCGTCCCGAAATGAAGAAGAAAGGTCGGCCTGGGGGCGGTGCAATCACTCGGCCGCCGGCCCCCTCATCACTTACTGGCAAGCCTCACAGGTGCCGCCATTGCGCATCGCTTCGATGGAACAGGCGTTCTTTTCATCGGCGGTGAACTCGCGCTTCGGTTCGGCCGCGGGCCGGCGTTCGCGGTTCGCGCTGTCGATGGCGCTCTTGTTCAGAGTGCGCAGGTAATAGGTCGTCTTGAGTCCGCGCTCCCAGGCCTCGCGATACATGAAACTCGCCGTGCGGGCATCGCTTTCCGCCAGCCAAAGGTTGGTGCTCTGAGCCTGGTCGATCCACTTCTGGCGCACCGCAGCGCATTGAAGAATCCAGGTCGGCGCGATCTCGAAGGCCGTCTTGTACAACCGCTTGAGTTGCTCCGGGACGCGCTCGATTTGCTGCACGCTGCCATCGAAGTATTTCAGATCGGCCAGCATGTCTTCGTCCCACACGCCCAAGGCTTGCAAGTCGCGCAGCAAATGGTCGTTGGTGCGGATGAACTCCCCGCTGAGGTTCGACTTGGTGTGGATGTGCTTGTAGGTCGGCTCGATGCACGGCGTGCAGCCCAGGATGTTGGAAATGGTGGCTGTCGGAGCGATCGCCAAGCAGTTCGAGTTGCGCATGCCTTGACGAGCGATGCGCTGACGGAGCGAGTCCCAATCGAGTCTTGAGTTGCGGTCAACGAGGATCGGCGTGCCGCGCTCCTGCTCGAGCAAATTCAGTGTGTCGAGCGGCATGAGGCCGCGGCTCCACTTGGAACCGGCGTAGCTCGGGTAGGTTCCGCGCTCCTCCGCCAGGTCACTGCTCGCGCAGTAGGCGTGGTAGGCGATGGCTTCCAATGCTTCATCGTTGAAGGCGACCGCCTCGGCGGAATCGAAGGCCACCTTCTTGTCGTACAGCGCGTCTTGCAGCCCCATCACGCCGAGTCCGACCGGCCGATGGCGCAGGTTGGAATTGGCGGCGGCTTCGACCGGGTAGAAGTTGATGTCGATGACGTTGTCGAGCATCCGCATCAACACGGTGATGGTGCCGCGGAGCTTGTCGTTGTCGATGGAACCATCCGGGCGCAAATGCGCCGCAATGTTGACGCTGGCGAGGTTGCAAACCGCCACCTCGGAGGAGGAGGTGTTCAGCTCGATCTCGGTGCAGAGGTTGGAGTTGTGGATCACGCCGGCGTGGTCCTGCGGGTTGCGAACGTTGGCAGGATCCTTCCAGGTCATCCATGGGTGCCCGGTCTCGAAGAGCATCTCCAGCATCCGCTTCCACAGCTGCAGCACGCGCACCTTGCGACCCCAGAGCTTTCCGGAGTCCACCATCCGCTCGTACTCCTCGTAGCGCTGCTCGAACTTCTGCCCGTAGAGTTCGGGAAGGTCCGGGCAGTCATTGGTCCGCAAGAGGGTCCAATTGGCGTCTTTCGGCAGCTGGCCGTCTGAAATGGCCTTGAGCCGCTTCATGAACACATCGGGAATCCAATGCGCGGTGTTCATGTTGTGGGTGCGGCGACGGTCGTCTCCGGTTTCCTTGCGGAGGTCGAGGAAGTCTTCGATGTCTGCATGCCAGAGCTCCAGATACGAGCACAGCGCACCCGGACGCTTGCCACCCTGGTTCACGGCAATGGCAATGTCGTTGGAGACCTTCAGGAAGGGGATCACTCCGGAGCTCTCGCCATTCGTGCCATGGATATGGGCGCCCGCTCCGCGAATCGCCGTCCACGAGCAACCGAGGCCGCCGGCCCACTTGGAGAGGTACGAGAAGCGGCGCCACGTCTCGGTGATCTCTTCGATGGAGTCGCCGCAGTAGAGCAGATAGCAGGAGGAGAGCTGGGAGTGCAGCGTGCCGGAGTTGAAGAGTGTCGGAGTGGAGGAACAGGCCCGGCGCGACTTGTAGATGCTGTAGAACTCGGCCGCACGCGCTTCACGATCTTTCTCCAGGATCGACAAGCCCATGGCCACGCGGAGCCAGAAAACCTGGGGAGCTTCCAGACGGATTCGACGGCTGGTGACAGTATCCGTGTCGTGGATGAGGTAGCGGTCGACGAGGGTCTGGATGCCGATGAAGTCGAACTGGAGATCGGCAAACGGATCGAGGGTATCCGCCAGCTTGGGCAAATCGAACGTGGCGAGCCGGGGATCGAGACGGCCCAGTTGGATGCCGCGCGGGATGTAGGCCAGGAATGCGCGACGATGAGCTTCTTTCAACGCCTGCGGGCCGTCAGCCACCTTCCACTGCAACGTCTCCTCATAAATGTAGGAGAGCAGGATGCGGGCAGCAAAGAAGCGCGCGTCGGCATCGACATCCAGCAGCGACTTGGCGTTCAGGATGATGGTGTCGCGGCGTTCAAGGGGGCTCAGGTTGATCGACGTGCTGCGCAGCAGCCGGGTGAGCACCTCGTCGTCGGGGAGCGACGGGGTGAGGCCGATCTTGGCGAAGGAAATGCGCGCACGGATGTCGGCCAACTGGGCACGTGTCGCCAGTTCGAGCTGATGGCCCGAGTCGTCGGCCACGGTTCCGCCCAGCTTGCGTTCGGCTTCCCGACGGGCCCGATATTTTCCGTAGGTGAGCGCGACGTGCGGCTGCCCGATCTGGATGAGCGTTTCTTCGACCAGGTCTTGAAGCTGCTCAATGTGGATGAAACTCGGCCGCTCCCGGCGCATCTTGAACTCGATCTGGGCCTGGACCTGCTGCCCGATGGACTCCTCGACCCCTTGGGCCACGCAGGCCGCGGAGACCGCACGCGAGATCTTGTGACCCAGCCAGGGCACCACCCGTGGCTTGCCAGAGGCGTCGGTCGGCAGGTCGCGCCGGATCACTTGCGGAAACTCGCCGGGTTCTACGGCCGACTCATCATTGGTGAGCGAAAACGGAGCGGTACTGACATTCATGGCAGGATGACTGACGGCATTGGACAGTGTTTGAATCAGATGCGCGGAACGGTGATTCCGCGTTGGGCCTGGTATTTGCCGCGACGCTCCGCGTAACTGACTTCGCAGGGCTCGTTGGCGGCAAGGAAGAGGACCTGGGCCAACCCCTCACCCGCGTAAATGCGGGCAGGCAGCGGGGTGGTGTTGGAGATCTCCAGCGTCACATGGCCCTCCCACTCCGGCTCGAAGGGCGTCACATTGACGATGATGCCGCACCGGGCGTAAGTGCTTTTCCCGACGCAAAGGGTGAGCACATCGCGAGGAATCCGGAAGTACTCAACGCTTCGTGCCAGGGCGAACGAGTTCGGTGGCACCAGGCAAGAAGCACCGCGCATGTCGACAAACGATCGCTCATCGAACGCCTTGGGGTCGACCACGGCATTGTAGACATTGGTGAAGACCTTGAACTCATCGGCCACACGCAGGTCGTAGCCGTAGCTCGAAAGCCCATAGCTGATCACGGGATTCCCATCGGTTGTCTGGCGGATGAGGACTTCTTCGAACGGTTCAATCATCGCATGCTCACGGGCCATGCGTCGAATCCAGCTGTCGGCGTGGACTCCCATTAGATGAGGTCGTCTTCGGCCGTGTTCTTGAGGCTGCCGCTGGTCTGATACTCGGTGACACGAGTCTCGAAGAAGTTCTTCTCTTTCCTCAGGAAGATGACCTCGTCGAGCCACGTGAAGGGATTCGAGCTGACATTCGAAAGGGTCGGCAGCCCGACGCCTGCGAGTCGCCGATTGGCGTTGTATTCGACGTAGGTGAGGAAATCGATCTGGGTCATGCCCACGCCGTCTTCGGGCAAGCAGTCCCGCACGAATTCCTTCTCCAGCTCAACGCCCTCGCGCATGAACTCCACCAACTCGGCCCGGAATTCCGGCGTCCACAAGTCGGGGTTTTCGGCGATGAGTTGCGTGAGGATGTAGCGGCCCAGCTCGATGTGATTGGATTCGTCGCGCAGCGTGTATTGGAACATCTGCCCGATGCCCGTCATCTTGTTCTGCCGGTGCAGCGACAGGATCATGGCGAAGAGCGCGTAGAACTGCGTGCCCTCCATGACTTGCGTGATGCCGAAGATCGCCTTGGCGAACCGCTGCTTGTTGACCGTTTTGGTCAGGTCGATGCCCATTTTCAGCTCGGGCATCTGCCGGGTGATGAAGGCGTTCTTCTTCTGCACGCTCGGGATGTCGGTGAACTTGGCCGTGACTTCGTCCAGATCGATGTTCAGCGAACCGATGATGTGCAGCAGCGAGTCCATGTGGATGGACTCTTCGGCGATGTGCCGCAGCGATGCGTGCTTGAGTTCGGCCGCGGTCAGGTTGTCTTCGATGACGTGCAGGACAGAGTCACCCACGATGCCCTCGGCAGCTGAGAAGTAGCCGACGCCCATCTCGATGATCCAGCGCTCCTTCGACGAGAGGGCGCCCGTGTTCCACTGCTGCGAGTCCCGCGTCATGTCGATCACGTCCGGCTCCCAGTGGTTGGCCTTCATCTGCTTATAGATGCGGTAGGCCTCGTGGTACTTGAGCGGCAGGATGTTCAGTTCGGCGCTGCGTTGGCCATTGATCACCTGTTTGCCGGCCAAACGGGCGCGGGCTTTGGTCTTGTCGAGGCGGAAGGTTTTTGAACCCAGCCGGTGGATGACAAAATCACCCTCCTCAATGGTCAGAAAATCGGGGAGGGCGGGGGATTCGGTGGAAGGCTCTGGGACAGCGATGCTCATGAGGGCGTTAAACTTCGGAAAGGGGGTGGGTTTGTTGGTGCGGGCACCACATGCAAAACCTGCGCAGGACACCGAAATTCGGGAGATGATCGGACCTGTTTGGGTTGCTTGGTTTGCTGGATGATGCTGGACAGTAGTTTTTGCTTTTTCCGCCTAAGTCACAATGGGTTGTGGTGCGCCATACCAACGACCACTACATAGCGTCACTGTGTTTCTTTCGTCAACTGCGGTGGCTTAAGTTTTTTTCTGCAAATCCTCGGAATGGCTTGCAGGTCGCCATTTAGCAGCAAAACACCCACCGGATGACGCCATTCTAGCAGGCGCCTTCGCCCCACGTTGGGATCGTCTGGCGGCGTTGCTCAAGAGTCGAGTCCCTGCTGCCCAAAAGCCCTCAGAACTGCAGCTTTTTTTCACCCCAATCGCCACATGGACTTCCCGCGCGCAGTGCCAATGGAAGCTGTCGATCGAGGGATGTGCCGGAGCCCGAGAGAGCGATCGGTTGGACTAAGGCCCGGTTGGGCAATCCACGGGCTTGAAGGTCCCAACCTTCCACTCACCCAGCGAACGGGGCTTCGGTCGGCGGCGGCCTTCAGGAAACCCCCAAGGGACCGCAGCGCCAGCTCCTGATCCCGATCCCGGAGGTCGTCGGACGCTCACCGCGAAATCCAAGTTTCCCTGTTTTTTAACCAATTGCGTCATCAATGGAATTGCGCCACGGGGTCCTCCAACGGCAAGATTCCATCGTTGAGCTCTTCGTTGATCCAGGGCTAATGGCCGCGGGTTCCAATTGAGGAGTTCGGACTCCTCGGCTCATGGATCAACCCGACGACCACACCCAAATCCCCGGGAATCCGCCCGTCATTCCGGAGCCTCCGGTCCTCGCGGAAGTTCCTGAACCCCCGGTCGGGTTGGCTTCGGATGACTACCCTCCGTGGTTGCTCCCGCCGGCAGTCCCTTCGGCGAGCGCTGAAATTCTAGCGAAGGGGTTTCCTGAGCCACCCCCCATCCTCCCGGAAACCGAGGGGCCACCCCCTCGGGTCGACAATCCTCTGCCGCCGATGTTCCCGCCGCGGAGGCCCATGGCCGATCCGGTTTCGCCCTGGGCCTTCATCGCGCTGGGAGTACTCATGGCGGCCAGCCTACTGGCCTTGTTCATCCCCGGAGAATTGGGACGCATGCTGTTGGGCAGTTGGACAACATGCATCTTCTCCACGATGGCTATGGCCGCCTACCTCGGACTGGAACGCTCTTGGGCCCGCCAGGTGTCGTGGCTGATATTGGGAGGAACGCTGATCCTGATGGCCTTGTTCAACGGCGGCATCAGCCTCCGGGCCATGCCCGAAAACGGCGTGAGCCCGAGCCTTCAAGGCAACTACGAGGTGCTCTTGGTGATGTGCCTGTCGTTGCTGTGCGTAATTCCGGGCTTCCGGCCCATCCTGCACCAATCACCTTTGGAGTTTAGGTGGCTGAGCGGAACCACCGAATGGACGAGTGTCCGGCTCCTGGCCCTGGGCACCACGGTCTCGCTGACCCTATCCTGCTGCATTCCCCTGCTGATCCTCGGTGAACCACCCTTTTTGTTGGCGATTCAACGATCGGCTGCATTCGCCGCGGAAATCACCCAAAACCGGGGCGCCGAAGGGATGCTCCGCGACAACCTCTACAGCCTGGTTTGGACTCTGGGTGGTGCGATGCTGGCGGTCGGCATGGGTATCCGTCGCAACACAATCCAGACTCTGGATCGACTCGGCCTGCAGCGGATCTCCATCCTGCAATTGGGGGTCGCGGTGCTGCTCACCGCCCTGCTCTTGGGCCTTGGCGAATTGATGGATCTGGGCATCACGCGGACGTGGCAGGCCTTCGGCTGGAAAACCACCGACGCCTCAGCCGTCGAGGCTCTGTTCTCGGGCTTCTTCTCTCCCGTGGGAGCCATCGTCATCGGGGTGACCGCCGGTTTGGGAGAAGAAGTCGCCGTGCGCGGCATCTTGCAACCCCGCCTCGGCATCCTGCTCTCGAACAGCTTCTTCACCGCGATGCACGCCTATCAATACCATTGGGACGCGCTGTGTTCGGTCTTCATCACCGGGCTGGTGCTCGGATTGATCCGGAAAAAGACCAACACGACCGTCTCCGCCATCGTCCACGGCGGGTTTGATTTCGTGTTGATCCTGATGGCGATCCCGAAAGGCGATTGATCGGGGCCGGCGGCTGGCAAGTTTCGTCGGCGTTCGTGAACTCCTCAAGACATCCCCATCCACCGCCGCCACTGCCCGGATTTTGTGGGTCGAAGGATCCTGGGGCTGACGGTAGCCCTTGCGTTGTGGGAAGGGGTGGCGGACGGTTTGTGGCGTTCTCAATTAATCCTCATCCATGAAGTCATCTGCATTCTGGAGCCTTGTGGCGGCGGCGACGTTGCCGCTCCTGCCCTCGAGCCTCGTGGCGCAGGCCCCGGCCACCGGGCCGATGCGCGGACCGTTCTGGTCCGGCACGGTCATGCGCGGCAAGGGCGTCGCCGCGGCCATGAAGGGCCTGGCCATCAACCTTGGCACCGATCAACGCAGCCACGTGGTCTATGACCTCGACACGCTGCGGCTGTCGGTGGCCTGGACCGGCGAATTCCTCGAATTCGGCAACACCCTGACCAAGATCGAGTGGCCGCCGCCTCCCTCGGTCAAGGGCACCAACATCGTGTTCGAGACCGCGATGGGTCCGGGTTGGTCGGACATCAGCGGCAACCTGACCGATGCGCGCAAAGACCACCAAGGACCACTGCCCAAGGACTGGGCCCACTACGAGGGGCTCTACCTGCACGGCAACCAGGTGGTGCTGAAGTACACGGTGAGCGGCACTGAGGTGCTGGAAAGCCCCGCGCTCGAAGGCACCGCCGACAAGCCGGTCATCGTGCGCACAATCCAGACGCTCGGATCGCTCCGCGGCAGCCAGATCGTCATCGCCAAGGCCCCGGCCGGTGCCTTGGAAAGCAGGTCCGGAAACAACGGGTTGGTGCTGCGCGATGCCACACAAGGCACGTTCCTGGCAGTGACGGTTGACGAGGGCGTACCAGGGGCCCTGCAGGTGCGCGACGGCCAGGTGGTCTTCACCCTGACCAAGGCCCGCGCTGGAGCCGCCTTCCGCATCGCGATCACCTCCGGAAACGCCTCGAAGGGCGCCGACACCGCCGACCTGCCCCAGCTGGCCGGCAAGGCTGCTGACCTCCGCAAGCTGACCCAGGGCGGTCCGGCCCACTGGACGGAGACGGTCTCCACCCAGGGCAAGCTCAACACCGGCGGTGGCGACGGCACCTACGTGGTGGACACCATCACCGAGCCCTTCCCGAATCCGTACCGGGTGAGCACCTTCCTTGGGGGCTTCGACTTCCTCCCCGACGGTCGGGCGGCGGTTTGCACCTTCCACGGCGACGTGTGGATCGTCTCGGGCATCGACGAGACGCTCGAGAAGCTCACCTGGAAGCGCTTCGCCACCGGTTTGTTCCAACCGCTCGGGCTGAAGGTCGTTAAGGGAGAAATTTACGTGGCCGGCCGCGACCAAATCACCCGGCTGAAAGACCTCAACAAGGACGGCGAGGCCGACTTGTACGAGAACTTCAACAACGACACGGTCGTCACGCCCAACTACCACGAGTTCGTCCTCGATTTGCACACCGACTCGAAGGGCAACTTCTACTACGCCAAGGGCGCCCCGTGGGAACCCAGTGTGACTTCACCCCATCAGGGCACCATCCTCAAGGTGTCGCCCGATGGAAAGCAGATGGAGGTTTTCGCGACCGGCCTGCGCGCTCCGAACGGCATGACCGTCGGACCCGACGACACGGTACTGGTGGGCGACAACCAGGGCCATTGGATGCCCTCCTCGAAGCTGAACCTGGTCCGACCCGGCGCCTTCATGGGCATGGTTCCGGCCGCCCAGCGTGAACTCACCCTGAAGTATTCGGATGGTCGCGAAATCCGCGTCAATCCGAGCGATCCCGAAGCCCGCAAAGCCAACAAGCTCAAGGGCTGGGACAGCGCCATGCCCGTTCCTACCGGCTATGACGAGCCCATCGCCTGGTTGCCCATGCGCTGGGACAACTCGAGCGGTGGTCAGGTGTATGTCACCAGCGACAAGTGGGGACCCTGGAAGGGTTCACCGCTGTTCATGAGCTACGGCAAGTGCCTGCTGTATGGCGTGGGCATGGACAAAGTTGGTGG